>NC_014972.1:2336250-2670000 GCF_000186885.1 Desulfobulbus propionicus DSM 2032
AGGCATCCACAGCTTTTCGCCCGTTTTCCACCACGGTCACCTGATATCCGGCCTGTCGCAGAAGGGTTCGAATCAAAATTTTGTTGATATATTCATCCTCGGCCACCAGAATTCGTTGCCCGTGGTTTGATAGAGGCATTTGTTCATCAGATGGCGAGGAAGGTTCTCTGCTTGGCTTCTGACTTTGCTCGATATCGGGGACAGTGATCGGCAAGGTAAAAGAGAATCGAGTTCCCTTGGCCAGTTCACTTTCAAACCAAATTCTCCCTCCCATGAGTTCCACTAGCCCCTTGGAAATGGATAGACCGAGTCCTGTGCCGCCAAAACGGCGGGAATGGGAGGAATCGGCTTGGGAAAAGGATTCGAACACTTTGTCATAGTAGGTGGGAGCGATCCCTATACCGGTATCGGCTACCTCAAACAAAAGCATATCGCCATTGGCAAAGGAATTTGGGGACGGTTGGTTCGACACGGTAAGGGTAATCTGTCCTTTGCGTGTAAATTTGAGACTGTTATCGATCAGATTGGTGAGCACTTGCATAATCTTGGTTTGATCGCCAACCAGCATGTCCGGAACATTCGGAGCAACAATCAAGTGGAGTCGAAGATTTTTACGTTGCGCTGTCGGTTCCATGGGCTGGATCACTTCATTGAGCAGATTACGCAAAGAAAACAACCGCTGCTCGAGTTCGAAACGGCCAGCCTCCAACTTGGAAAAATCAAGAATATCATTGATAATAATCATGAGCCGGATGGCGGATCGATGAATCAACTCCAATTGCTGCCGCTGAAGATCAGGTAAGTCCTCCCGCAACAAAATATTGGACAAGCCTATAATGCCATTCATAGGAGTGCGTATCTCGTGACTCATGTTGGCCAAAAATTCGCTTTTGGCTATGCTGGCGGTTTCGGCCGCTTCCCTAGCATGATAGAGTTCTTTTTCCACCGCCTTTCGTCGTGAAATATCTTCGATAACCCAAACTGTCCCTTTGGCGAGATCCTGGGGAGAAATAGCTTTACCGCTCAAGGTGCAAGGAATGAGGGAGCCGTCTTTCTTCTTGAGTTGGTATTCGATCTGCTCGACGTCTCCTTCTGCAAGCAAGTGAAGGTGTTCCCGGACAAAATGGCGAAAGGATTGTCGATCTGAAAAAAATTGCCGGATGTCTCCTGAAAGGATTTCTTCCCGAGAGTAACCGAAAATATCAGACATCCGTTTGTTTACATTGATAATTTTTCCCATGCGAACCAGGATGATGCCAACTAGACTGGCACTGAAAATGGTTTCCAATTCCAATACAGAAACCCGTCTGGCGGATTCCGCCCGGTCACTTGCCTCCTGGCCCGCCAACACTTGACTGGTCAGTTCCTGTTCCTTATGCGAATGGAGAACAATACTACCAGTCAGGATTCCCAACGACAGAACAATGCTATTGAGTACAAGAACAATTGCCCAAGGAAAAGGGGCGGGGACAAGAGTTGCTATGGACCAACCACTGTTGGAAAGCGGCAGAAGATCAACTGAATAACGAAGATTATTGCGATGAATAATAGGAGCTTGAAGGGAAAAAGGCAGTGAGGATAAAGAATGGTCACCAAATTGACGACCATCCTTAATTTCTTGCAACCGTTCTGGAGCTATTTTCCAAGCTGCTTTAAAGTTCCATTCATTTTTGGTTGAAGCAAAAACAATACCGTCGTTTGAAACAAGGAGCGCGTCAAAAGTATCTTTGATATGGGAAAAAAAGATATCGGCAGAGGTATCGGATGTTTTAATTACAACAACGCCGATTGGTTTTCCATGACTCGTTGTATAAATCGGTGCACCAAAATAGAACCCTCTTCGTTTGGTGGTCACGCCGACAGCAGGATAAAAAGTGGGATTACCGGCCAACGCATGAAAAAAATAGGGACGAAATGGGTATTCATTACCGGTGAGACTCGGTTCATCAACATTCGCGGAACTACCAATCACAGTCCCTTCATGGTTCATGACATAGACTAGGGCAGCATTGAGTACCCCTTGGGCCGTATTCAAGACGCGGAGCAAGTTGCTGTTGTCACTATCTGTCTTTCCGACACAAACATCAATTATTTCTGAATACTTGGCTAACTCAAGGGCGGCGTTGGTATAGTTGGCTATGATATAGTTCTTCAGTTCTGCAGCCAGGTTAGTTGTTATGGGATGCTGTTCTTTCTTATACCGGAAAAGGATGTATTGATCGCTGCCAAGACTCACCAGGGCGAGACACAGCAAGGTAAATGCACCGATACAAACGAGTCGTCGCCGCACAGTGCCCAATGATTGATAAAAACCGCGGGAAGAAAAGGATTTACTGTTCTCAGGTGTTTCAATACTCAACGGATCGAACTCCAAGGGGCAAATGGTCACGTGGCATGTTCAACAAAGTGAACACGCCAATCATTTCCTGTTCATTTGCGTTCGTTGTTCGGGGAAATCGGCCAAAGAGGTGTAAGCGAATATATTTTTCGTTCAGTTTCGACAATCTGTCAACAACTGATCGTAGCAAACAGGTGAGGAGTGTCTTGGTTCAACAGGAATAGGACAATCCTGCCGTTTATGATAAACCATCATGAACGGAGGGAAGTCCATGCGAAAGAAGCGTCACAACTACAGCCCTGAAGAGAAGGTCTTTATCCTGAAACGGCACTTGGTTGGCCGAGAGGCGGTTTCGGATTTGTGCGACGAATACCAATTGCAGCCGAAGATTTTTTACGATTGGCAGAAGCAGTTCTTTGAAAAAGGGGCTTCAGCGTTTGCCCGTGAAGGAAAGAGCAAACAGCAGGCGGAGGAGAAGCGCATTCGTGAGCTTGAGGAGAAATTGCGCCGGAAACATGAAGTGCTTTCGGAACTGCTGGAGGAGCATATCCAGTTAAAAAAAGAACTTGGGGAGCTCTGAATGGCGGTTGGGTTCCCCATGACACCCGCGATGCCGTGGTTGATTTCAGTCGCCGGTGGAGTGCAAAAGCAGAAATACCCACCAACAGGCTCATCGTCTGGCTTGGCGTGGCGCGGAGTAAATTTTACGCCTGGATTGGCCGTTGCGGCAAGGCAAACGAACATAACGGTCTAATCCCTCGTGACTTCTGGCTGGAGTCCTGGGAGCAGGAGGCCATCATCCGGTTTGCGCTCGATCATCCCCTGGAAGGGTATCGGCGGTTGACGTTCATGATGCTTGATCGGGACATTGTTGCCGTCAGTCCGAGTAGTACCTGGCGAGTCTTGGCCAAGGCCGGTTTGCTCAAGAAGTGGAACCGAAAAAACAGCGCCAAGGGAAATGGCTTCGTGCAACCGCTTCGTCCTCATGAACATTGGCATATCGATGTGTCACATCTCAATATCTGCGGCACCTTTTATTATCTATGCAGCCTGCTCGACGGCTGCAGCCGTTTCATCGTTCATTGGGAGATCCGGGAGCAGATGACGGAGCAGGATGTGGAGATCATTGTCCAACGGGCCAAGGAGAAATACCCCGAAGCCCGGCCTCGGATCATCTCCGATAACGGCCCGCAATTCATTGCCAAGGATTTCAAGGAATTCATCCGGCTCTCCGGCATGACGCACGTGCGGACATCACCGTACTATCCGCAGTCCAACGGCAAGTTGGAGCGATTTCATGCCACCATCAAGGGAGAGTGCATTCGCCCCGGCGTACCGCTTTCCCTTGACGACGCCCCGAGGATGGTGGAGAAGTTCATTGCCCACTACAACAACGTCCGGCTGCATAGCGCCATTGGCTACGTGGCTCCAGTGGACAAGCTCAGTGGCAGGGAGCAGGAAATTTTCAAAGAGCGGGACCGGAAACTGGAAGCGGCCAGAGAACTGAGGAAGACAAAACGGCTTCGGGCGCCGTCGGCAAACCCGATGCTCTCTCAAAAAGACAATACGGCTCCTTCGGAGTCCTTACTGCAAACGGCAAGATTGTCCATTTCCAACTGAGGCGGAACAAACAGCCGATCAAGGTTCATCGATCAACGTGCTGGGAAGAGCAAACGAAAAAGAGGCCTGAAATATATTTCAGGCCTCATGAAGATTCTTTTATCCTTTAAGTATTTCAGATCGTTTTCATGAAACCGTCAAACGGTAATAGGATACAAGCTAATCGCGAAAACACAAAGAACAAGGATAAAGGTACAAACTGGCGCAAAATTTGAGGGGAGGGGTTCGTCGAACTGCTCCTCCGGCTCGTGAAAGTACATGTTAATGATCAGACGCAGATAGTACCACATGGAAATAATGCTGCTGATGATGCCTAAAACTGCCAGGGTGATTTGGCCTGCATCGATGGCACTGGTAATAATATAAAATTTCCCCATAAAGCCTGCGGTGGGGGGGATACCGGCCATGGAAAGCAAAAACACGCTGATAGCTGCGGCGGAATAGGGACGAATTTTGGCAAGTCCCTTGAAATCATCAAATGTGTTTCTCTTTTCCTCGGCTCCGCCGAGATACGAGAGTGCGCAAAAAATACCAAGAGTCCCTGCGGCATAAGCGGCCAAATAGTAGGCAATCACACTACCGGAAAATTCTTGGCTGCTTACAGCAACAAGAGCGATCAACAAATAACCGGAATGAACAATACCGGAGGCAGCGAGCATTCTTTTCAAGGATTGCTGGCCGATGGCGATGAGATTGCCAACAAACATCGTCAAGATGGAGATGTAAAACAGAAAGGTGATCCATCCACTATGCAATCCTTGATCGACAACCAAGAAATTGGCGAACACAGCAAAGATGGCAGTTTTTAACCCCGTGGCCATGTAGCCTGTGATTGGAACGGAAGCGCCGTCATACACATCGACGACCCAGGCATGGAAGGGAAAGGCGGCAACCTTGAAAAGAAAGGCTACCAAGATGAAGAAAGCACCGCCCACCAATGCCGGTGTGTGCAAGAAGCCGTGGGCGGCAACGAATTTGCCGATGGCCACAAACTTGGTGCTGGCGGTGGCCCCATAGACCAAGGCTGTTCCCATGGTCAAAAATGCACCAGCGAAGGCACCAAGCATGAGATATTTCAAAACAGCCTCAGTGCTGATAACATTCTTTCGGTTGTAACCAACCAGGATATAGATGGCCAATGACATAATCTCCAGAGCAATAAAAACGGATATTAACTCTTGGGCCATGGTCAACAATAACATTCCTGAAGCGGCAAATACCGTAAGACTATAAAACTCCGGGCTGCAAAAAGTATTCTGTTTGAAATAGGTCTGCGCACTCATAACGGTAAAGAGTCCGCAAGCTAGAATAATCAGGCCAGCAGCCTTGGAAAAATTAGTGACCACGAGGAAGCTGTTGAAAATATCCGAGAAAAGGACTGCTTTCCCGGTAATACACGAACCCAGTTGAACAAGAAATGCTATGGCAAATACAAGGGCACTCCCATAGGCAGCCATTTCATGAGAAATTTTTTCATAGGCAGAAGAGAGCATCAACAAGATGGCTCCTGCCCCAACGATAATCAGTGGCATGAGTAACAGTAAATCGTTCGTCATAATGAACATCCGGTATTATTGCTGTTCAATGTTGAGCTCAACGCCGTGAGCATTGGTGGTTGTGCTGTGTGCGACAACAGGAGCGTTCTGGGAAAATTGCAATGCAGCAGAAGGTGTGATCTTACTTATAAACGGCTGCGGATAAATTCCCATGATGATGATGAGTAAAATCACGGGGAGAAAGGTCAATCCTTCAACCAAGGTCAAATCTTTAAAATTCTCAGATGTTGCGGTGGATTTTTCAAAAAATACCCGTTGAAACATCCATAGCATGTAGCACACACCAACGATCAAGGTTGTCGCGGCAAGCACACCGATAGCGGTATTGAATTTTATTGCTCCAAGAATAATCATGAATTCACCAATGAACCCACTTGTTCCGGGCAATCCGACCGAAGCCAACATCGCGATGGCAAAAAACAATGCGAAAACTGGTGCTTTCGCGGCGATTCCTCCAAGGTCCTCGATAGTTCTGGTTTCGGTACGCTCTTCAAGGATTCCCGCGAAAAGAAAAAGGACACCCGTGCTGGTGGCGTGTGCGACAATCTGATAGATGGAGCCGGTCAAGGCTTGGACATTCATGCAAAATACACCCAGGGCGATGACACCCATGTGGGAGGCAGAAGAAAAGGCCAGCATTCGCTTGAAGTCTTTTTGGGCGATTGCAGCAATGCCACAGTACATCATGCCAATAACGCCGGCATAGGCGAGAAGTATGGCGAATCGAGCAAATTCTTGATCAAAGACCGGCACCACGAAACGAATTACACCATATACACCAATTTTGGCCATAATGGCTGACAAGACAAAGGTAGCCGCAGTCGGTGCTTCGGTATACGCGTCAGGCAACCAAGTATGAAAGGGAAACAAGGGAATTTTGATTGCAAAAGCAATCATGAATCCAAAAAAGGCCACCGCTGCCACTTGACCGCTGAGATTGAGTTGCGCCATCTTATTCATCGCGAAACTCCACTCGTTGAATTGGGCATGGTAACTAACACCCAGATACACGATGGCAGCCAACATGAGCAAGGAACCAGCAATAGTGTAAATGGTGATCTTCAGCGTGGCAGGAAGACGCTTTGCCCCCCCATACAAACCCAGCATGAAGAAGACCGGCAACAACATGATTTCCCAGAAGATATAAAAGAGGATCATGTCAGTTGCGCATACTGCACCGGTCATGGCTCCTTGAACGATGAGCAGGTTGGCGTAATACCCTTTCTCTTTGGTGCCAAAAATCAAATAGACCATTGGCAGAAGAACAGAGCAGGCCATCAGGATGAACAGACTGATTCCATCCACACCCAGAGCATAGGAAATTCCCAGTGATTCGATCCAAGGAACATTTTCTATGAATTCAAGATGCCCCGTGGACTTGAATCCCAGGTAGAGGTCGAGGCTGAGGACGAGGGTGGACAACGAAATGATGAGCCCTGTAAACCGAGCGATCGTCCTGCTTGCCGGCGAGGCCAGGAGCACCAACCCGGCAATAATGGGCAAAAAGATTATAACGGAAAGGAGATGTTCAAACATTCTTTCACCTTATCAGTTCAACGATTGAGAAAGGAACAGGCTCATAAGACTCAGCCCCACGATCATGTAAATGGCATAAACCCTGACATAACCGACTTGGAAAACCTTGAAGGCTGCCCCGAGAATCATATACAGCCTGGAAATCCCTTTAACTGGCGCGTCGGTGACATTCGGCTCAATGATTCTCCAGATGCTTGAGCCGATTGCCTTATATGGCTGAACAAACACGGCGTTATACAACTCATCGACATAGAATTTATTGTAGGCAAACACCTCGAACCCATTGAAGACCGGCTCGGGACCACCTTGGCCAAACTTTGTGTACGCGATTTTAATACCAATCGCGAAAGCGATAATGCTGGTAACCATGGCGAAAACCATGGCAAAAGCTCCACCATGGGGATGGTGTTCCGTCAAGCTGGGAGCAAGCCAATGAGAAACAGTTTGCCCTCCTGGCACATTCAGGAATCCGGCGAAAACAGCTCCAACCGCCAGGATAATGAGGGGAACGGTCATGACAGCAGGCGATTCCTGAGCATGATCGTAGGCATGTTGGTCGCGTGGTTGCCCGTGGAAGACGACGAAGATCATCCTGAAGGTATAGTAGGCGGTCATCCCTGCAACCAGCACACCCACGGCCCAGATACCGTAATGACCTGTCGCAAGGGCGCTGTAGAGAATCTCATCCTTACTGAAGAAACCAGAGAACGGAGGACATCCAGCCAAGGCAAGGGCACCGATTACCATTGTGATATAGGTCTTCGGCATTTTGCTTTTCAACCCACCCATTTTCCAGATGTTCTGCTCATGATGCAGGGCATAGATCACCGAACCGGCACCGAGGAAGAGCAGTGCCTTGAAAAAAGCATGGGTGAACACATGGAAAATACCAGCAGAATAGGCTGCAACACCCACACCGGCGAACATATAGCCCAATTGGCTGACGGTCGAGTAAGCAAGAACCTTCTTGATATCGTCTTGAAACATACCAAATATGGCGGCCAGCAAAGCGGTCAGTATCCCGACCCATGCAACAATAGTCCCGGCCATCTCTACATGGGCATACAGGAAACTGAATCGGGCAACCATGTAGACACCGGCAGTAACCATGGTGGCGGCATGGATCAATGCGGAAACCGGAGTCGGACCTGCCATTGCATCGGGTAACCACACATACAAGGGTATCTGAGCCGATTTGCCGGTGGCACCGACAAACAGGAGCAGGCAAACAGTTAATGCAATGGCGGGCGTCAGGTGATGGACATTGGCCTTGAGGGATAAGTAGTCAAAACCCTGGCCGCCAATAGCCCAGAACAGAAAGGCCATGCCGAGAACAAAACCAAAATCGCCGATCCGGTTGACGATAAAAGCTTTGTTACCAGCCAGTACGTTGCTTCGGTCTTCGCTGTAATAGCTAATCAATAGATATGAACAGAGTCCAACGCCTTCCCACCCGACAAACATGACCACCGGCCCGTCGCCAAGTACGAGCACCAGCATGCTACCGAGAAAGAGGTTCATGTAGGCAAAAAACTTGCCGTAGTTTTTGTCGCCTCCCATATAGCCTATGGAGTAGACATGAATAAGAGAACCGATCAAAGTGACAAACAACAGCATTAAACACGACAGAGGATCAGCGAGAAATCCCATGTTAACGTGCAGATCACCGACACTGAACCAAGTGAAGGCTTTGTGGCTCAAAAATCGGCTATCAACCGGCAGCGCTTTGAGCGCGAAAAAAACCTTAAGCGCCATGACAAAGGAAAGGATAGGCCCAATGCAAGCAAGCAGGCCATAAACCTTCTCTGGCAATTTATACCGATCACAGCTAAAAACGTGGAGAAGTCCGATAAATACTGCTCCCATTAATGGAAAAAGCGGTATCAGACCCAGATAATTTACACTTTGTTCCATGGAATCACCCTTTCAGCAGGCTAAACACGTTGGTGTCAAGCTTACTTTTATGTTTATGCAACAAAATCACGACGGCAAGGGCCAGGGCGGCTTCAGCAGCGGCCACAGCCATCACCATCATCGCCAGAACATGACCGTCCATACTCTCATGAACACGGGCAAAAGCGACAAAAGTAAGATTTGCCGCATTGAGCATCAGTTCTATAGACATGAATACGGTAAAAACATTGCGTCTGGAAATCACACCAACAATACCCAGGCAAAAAAGGATGATACTGAGATACAAATAACTGTGAATCATTTGATACTCCCCCTCTTTCCAGCAAGAACAACCGCACCGATCAAGGAGACAAGCAGCAAGATCGAAACGATTTCAAATGGCACCAGCCAATCCTTAAACAACAGTAAACCCACCTGTTTTACGCCACCGAAATCGTTTCCAATCAATGCGGCGGAGGACATGGGGATACTTTTCACGATCTTAACCAAGAAAAGACCAACAGGAAGAACGATAATCGAACCTCCAATGATATAGAGGAGCTTGGTTTCTTCTTTCGGAAGATCGTCAGGTTGGATGTTTAAGAACATGATGATAAAGACGATGAGCGACATAATTGCTCCTGCATAAACGATCAGTTGCAGGGCGAAGATTAATTTTGCAGAGAGCAGTGCGTACAATCCCGCCAAGGATATCAGCGTCACCACAAAGCTCATCGCTCCGTTCATCGGATGTCGAAATAGAACCAGCCCCGCTGCTCCCAAAACGGCAAGCACGGCAAATCCAATAAATAGCCCGTCGGCAAACATGATATCAAGCGCCCCCTTTCTTATACTCTTCTTCGGTAAATGCCCCTGGCGTGGCAAGCAAATCATTCAATGTCATAACAAAGGACGATCGCTTGTCACCGGTGACTGAAAATATACCAGTGTCCATTCTGATAGCATCCATTGGGCACGCTTCCACGCAGTAGCCACAATAGATGCACTCAAGCAGGTCAATATCAAATCTGACCGGCATTTTTTCAGTCCTGCCGTCAACCCGTTCACCGGCCTCAATCATGATGCACTTGGCTGGGCAGTTCGTCTGACACATGAAGCAGGCGACACATTTCATGGTCCCATCCTCATGTTTCGTCAGTCGATGCCGTCCTCGCCAGCGCGCGGTAATCTCTGGCTTTTGCTCGGGATAATGTCGGACATACAATTTTGAGTTATCAAGGAAGTTCGAGATAAAGTGACCAAAGGTCACCGCCATCCCTTTGAACACCTCAACCAGGTACAACCGTTCGTAAAGGTCTTTGCCTTTACGTTCCATTATTTTGGTTTTTCCACTCATGCCAGCTCCTCTCTTAGCTCAATGCAACGACGATTGCACTTGTGACGAAAATGTTCAGCAACGAAAGCGGCAGGAGTGTTTGCCAACCCAATTTCTGCAGCTGATCATAGCGAAAACGAGGTAACGTCCAACGAACCCAGACATACACGAAACACATGAGTGTCGTCTTTACAAGAAAGGTGATGATTTGCAGGATCGTCACTAAAATGCGGTCAGCCACGCCACCAGAAACAGTGATCAGATAAATAAAGAGGACGATTTCAATCGCGGCGACCAATCCCCACAATCCTTTGATATATATTTGCGCTTCACGAACACGAGGGTCATCGACACGATCATAGTGGCTTCTATTATTTTTGCTGATCCACATCGCAAAGACTTTGGCAAAAACAGGAAGAAGCAACATCATCAACACAGTGACGGGCCGTGCGTGATTCACCAGAGTTTCAGTGGCGAACCATGGTATTTGAAATCCACCGAAGAAAAGAGTGACGATAATTGCACTGGAAGTGAAAAGGGCTACATATTCCCCCATGAAGAACATACCAAATTTCATGGAACTGTATTCAACATGGAAGCCCGCGACCAGTTCACTTTCACCCTCGGCAAGATCAAAGGGTGTTCTGTTGGTTTCCGCAAAAGCGGCCACTATAAAAATCACCGCACCAAGGGGTTGTAGAACGACACCCCACATCGGGATGAAGCCGAACAGGAGCTGCCCTTGAAGTTGCGCCATTTCGGTCAGACTGACTGTCCCATAAACGATGAGAAGACTAATGATTGCCAATCCCATGGGGATTTCATAGCTGATGACTTGGGCAGCGGCACGCAACCCTCCAAGAATACCGTATTTATTGTGCGATGACCATCCAGCGAGAATAATGCCGTATACAGAAAAGCCTGCCAATGCAAGGAACCATAGAATACCAAGATCCGTGGGAATGGCCTGCATTATGTATTCCTTGCCATTGATGACCAAGGCATCCGCGAAAGGTATGGCAGCAAAAGAAACCAAGGCGATAAAAAAAACGATCACAGGTGCAAGCACGAAATAGAATTTATGCTTGACATGATCGGGGATCACATCTTCCTTGGTGATCAATTTAACCGCATCGGCAAGATTTTGAACTAGACCTCCAGCACGAAAACCTAAAATATTGGCCCGATTGGGACCTGATCTATCTTGAAAAAAAGCGGCACCACGACGCTCCATCCAAACGAGGACCGCGATGAAGCAGAGCGGAACAAACGCTCCAAAGGCGACCCTAAGAACAAGTAGTAGGATATCAAGCTGCGACATTTGAGACCTCGCTATCGGTTAATGCTAACCCTTCACCGGGAACCTGCTCCAGATCGATACCGTTCAAAGCGGCAACGTTCGCCATTATCTCGGCACGAGCTTCATGATAATCCTTGACGGGTCCGCCAAGCAGATTGACGACATGAATTAAATTGAAAGCGGGTGTGTTCTTGACAACGGCGATTTCATACTGCTGCAAAATCTGATCGACATTGATCAAGGTCCCGGCATCTTCTGTGTAGGACGCGACGGGCAAAGCAATGGTCGCCTTGACCGCGCAACCATCAAGGGAACTGCCTACATACGCTACTTTGACCGAGCTGAGAAGTTGATCGAATTCTGCGACGGTCAACGATTTGGACAAATCATTTTGGAAACTGATCAAAAGATCGGCCCCGCTGATTGCAGCATCAAATCCGGCACGAGAACTATCGATACCCAGGAGGGTGAACGAAGCACGGTTTGCTGATTTATCATCCTGAATGAGGAAGTCGTCACCGTCGCCAGCCTTGCTATAGCCGTCACAGAACCCTGTCACCACCGCATTGCTTGCAATGGCTAATTGCTGCAGGGCATACATCTGTTCCAGTGAGTTATTCGGGGACAACAGGAAAACAACCTTGCTGGCTTGGCTGATTTCCCGCCGGAGCGCTTCAATGGTTGCATTGAACCCTGATTCTTTGCCGGCAATCAGGGCGGTGTTGAGACGATTCTCGTTCTCAACCTTGTAGCTCATGCGGCCATCGTCGCATATAAAATAACCGTTGACTTTATCATTGAGTCGCGGGCGAAAACGATAAATGACATCGTCTTTGTATTTCTCCCGATTATGATCAATGAAAATGTTGCATCCCTTGCTGCATCCCTGACAAATCCCTTTACTCTTGGTCAGAAACCAAGATCGTTGCTTGAAGCGGAAGTCCCTGGAGGTCATGGCCCCGACTGGACAAAGATCGACAACGTTTAGAGCATAGCGGTTGTTGAGAGGCCGACCGGGGAAAATATTTACCCGTGCCGCGTCGGTACGATTGACAATTCCCAATTCACCGGTCTTGGTGATCAATCGGGTAAATCGCACACAGCGAGCGCACAAAACGCAACGTTCCTGATCATGAACAACCCCGCAGCCAAAATCCATTTTTTTGGCCTTGAGCACGGGTTTGACGGTCATTCTACTTTTCTGACCATCATACTTCATGTAGTAATCCTGCAATTTACATTCGCCCGCTTGATCACAAATAGGACAATCAATCGGGTGATTGATCAGCTCCAGCTCCATGATATCACGCTGGATCTTTTTAATTTTGTCTGTATCCAGCTGAACTTTCATGCCTTCAACAGCTCGAGTCTTGCATGCCGGGACCAGAGGAGGCCGGCCATCTTCAATACCAACAAGACACATGCGGCAGTTACCATCTGCCCCCAGCGCCGGATGATAGCAAAGATGGGGAATCTCAATGCCGACAGCACCAATAGCGTCAATCAGATTTTTCCCTGATTCAACTTCTACTTCCTGTCCGTTCACAAACAGTTTTACCTTATCAGCCATGGTAACCCTTATCCCCGTTACATCGCGGTCTGAGCTGAGGCACCGCCATTCACGTACGCCTCGAATTCATGCCGGAATTTATTCAAGTAACTGCGTGTCGACATGGTACAAGCCGCCGAAAGTACGCACACAGTCTTCATTTCGATGTTATCGCACAATTCGGTCAACAGATCGATGTCGGCTATCGTCCCCTCACCGCGGATGATTTTCTTGACAATCTTGAGCATCCAACCCAAGCCTTCACGGCAGGGCGTGCATTGCCCGCAGGACTCATGGTGGTAAAAATAGATGAGATTCTCTACCAGCTTCACCATGTCGACCGTATCGTCGAGCACAACAATTCCCCCCGAACCAAACATGGTTTTGTGGGCCGCCATTGACTCGTAGTCCAAGGTCACGGTTTGGGCTTCTTCTGGCGTCAGGACAGGAGTAGAGCTTCCACCGGGAATAACCCCTTTGAGCTTGCGCCCATCTCGCACACCACCTGCAACCTTGTCAATCACCTCAAGCAGAGGCAACCCCAAGGGAAGTTCGTACATGCCCGGTTTCTTGACCAGACCGGAGATGCCGAACAGATGGGTTCCAGGGCTTTTTTCCGTACCATAGGCTTTGTATGCATCCGATCCATTGGCCAAAATGAACGGTAACGAAGCAATACTCTGGACGTTGTTGATGATCGTCGGGCAACCATATAGTCCCTCGACTGCGGGAAACGGCGGTTTACTGCGTGGTTGCCCCTTACGCCCCTCGATGGATTCCAGCAAGGCGGTTTCTTCACCGCAGACATAGGCGCCTGCGCCGCGATGCACGGTCACATCGAGTTTATAGTCCTTACCGGCGATGGTATCGCCGAGATACCCGGCGGCATACGCCTCGTCGATGGCAGCTTGAAGGGCCTTGACTTGAGTGGTGTATTCACCGCGGATATAGATATAAGCCGCATGGCTTTTGATCGCGTAACAGCAGATGATGATTCCCTCAATCAGCATATGCGGATCACGGACCAAAATATAGCGGTCTTTGAAGGTCGCCGGCTCGGATTCGTCGGAGTTTACAGCCAAATACACCGGTTTATCGATGTTTTTCGGCAAAAAACTCCACTTCAGTCCGGTGGGAAAGCCGGCACCACCGCGCCCTCTTAACCCGCTAGCCTTCACCAATTCAATCACCTCTTCGGGTTGCATGGCAAAGACTTTGTCCAACGTGGCGTATGCCCCATGTTCCTTGGCGACTTCAATCTTGTGGGCGTCCGGTATATCAAATCGTGCACTCAGTACTTTTACTTGCATATCGTTCGCTCTCCTTATTTCAGCGTGGCCAAGAGTTCTTTGAGTTTGTCCACATTCATGTTCTCGTAGAACTCACCATTGACCTGAACCACGGGAGCGGTGCCGCAGTGCCCCAGACATTCCACCTCTTCGAGACTGAACTCTCCGTCAGCGCTGACGTCTCCGGGTTTGATGCCCAATTCCTGTTGTAAATAGTCGACGATTTCCTGTTTTCCCAGGAGGTAACAGGACAGGGTTCGACAGACACAGATATGATACTTGCCCTTGGGTTGCAGGTTGTACATGGTGTAAAAAGTGGCAGCCTCGTACACCATACTGGCAAAGGTCCCTATGCGATCAGCGATATAGGCCATGGCTTCAGCACTAATCCACCCCTCCTGCTCTTGAACAAGCCACAGGGAAGGAAGTATCAGAGACTCACGGGTGGGATAGCGTTTGGCCAACCGTTCAAACTCGGCATCGCGTTGCGCATCAAAAGCGAACGGTTTTCCCGTTTCTATTAGCTGTGATCGATCACTCATCTGTCCAACTCTCCGCCGATAATGTTGATGCTGCCGAGATTGATAACTGCGTCCGCAATCATTTCCCCCTCGACCATTTCATGGAATCCACCCATCATATAGAAGCACGGCGGGCGAACCTTGCACTTATACGGTTTTCCGGAGCCATCGGAGACAAAGTAAAAACCGAGTTCACCATTGGCAGCTTCGAAGGAATCATACCATTCTCCAGCAGGAGCCTTGACACCTTCAAAGACCAGCTTGAAGTGACTGGCCAAACCTTCGATGTTGGAATAGACTTCCGTTTTCGGAGGCAAGAATACGTTATTATTACTAATATTAACCGATCCAGCAGGTATCATCTTCATAGCTTGGCGGATGATACTGATGCTTTGGAAAATTTCTTCGTACCGGATCATAATCCGGTCATAGATATCCCCCTTGGAGCCAAGAGGAATGGTGAAATCAAACGCATCGTAATGGTAGTACGGGTTATCCTTGCGCAAATCAAACGGCACCCCACTGGCCCGGAGGCATGGTCCAGTGAAGCCATACGACAAGGCCTTATCGGCCGGCATAACGCAAACATTTTGCGTTCTATCATGGACAATGCGGTTCTTGAGCACCAGCTTCAGCGAATCGTTGACTCCCTTTTCGATATCGCACAACTGCTTCTCCATGTCCGCTTCCCAACCCTCGTAAAAATCACGGTACATGCCACCGATTCGAGTGAATGAACTGGTTAGGCGGGCACCGGTCAAACGGCTGATGAAATCGTAGGAGGCCTCCTTCTCATTATACAGATACCAGTAGTTGGTCAAACCACCCATATCAACCAAGTTAGCGGCAATACAGACCAAATGGTCCTGCACCCGGAAAAACTCGGCGAGAATGACCCGCATGAATTTGGCCCGCTCGGTAATATCTATCCCGAGCCAGGATTCCACCGCCTTGGCGTAAGCGATGTTGTTCATCAGGGCTGAACAATAATTGAGCCTGTCGGTGAGTGGAATAACCTGGTTATAGGTTCGATTTTCTGCAGTTTTTTCGAAACCGCGATGCAGATAACCGATTTCGTTGACATTGGCGAGAATAGTCTCTCCATCAAGAGCAGTCAAAATGCGGATGGCGCCATGGGTCGCCGGATGGGAGGGACCAAGATTGAGATACATGATCTCGGTATGAATATCCTCCATCAGGGTCTGATCAACACCATTCTGCTGCAATCGCGCCTTGATTTCTTTTTCCAGACTATCGCTTTCGTAACAGATCTGACCTTGTTCGATCGGATAATCCTTCCGCAACGGATGTCCCTGAAATTGCCAATGATTGAGAATCCTGCGCAGATCGGGATGCCCTTGAAAAACGATGCCGTACTGGTCGTAGGTCTCGCGTTCGCCCCAGTTGGCAGAATCCCACAAGCCGGTGGCGGTGGGTATACCCACCTCGGGGTCAGCTACCGGGACCCTCACCTGCACCAGCCGATTCTGTTCCCAATTACGGAGGGTATAGACAACAAAAAAACGTGCCTCGTGCCACTCGGGATAGTTGAGATAGTCAACCGCGGTAACATCAAGCAGCAGACTGAAGTTGAGTGTGGGATCATTTTTCAGGCGAGAAAGCGTTTTTTCGAGGTACTCTGGTTGCACGGTAAGAACCACAGAATCGATTGTTGCCGTGCAGGGCGCCTCCGGAAACGCGGCCTGGATAAGTTCTAGCGCCGTCGTATTCATAATCAATCGAGAATCCCCTTGAAATCTTTGTGGCGATCGTTAAGCACACTTTCACCCTTGATTTTGTCCTGGATCTTCATCAACGCATCCAGAACAGCCTCGGGCCGCGGAGGACATCCTGAGATGTAAACATCCACAGGAATAATCGTGTCAATACCCTGCACGGTGCAATAGTTGTCATAAACACCGCCAGAACTGGCACACGCCCCCATGGCCACGACCCATTTGGGCTCGGGCATTTGTTCATAAATTCGTTTGAGAATCGGCGCCTGCTTATAACTAATGGTCCCGCACACGAGCAACAGATCGGCCTGACGGGGAGAAAATCGAACAACCTCAGCGCCCCATCGGGAAATATCGAGTTGACTTGCGGCGGCACTCATGAATTCGATCGCGCAGCAGGCGGTTCCGAATACAAACGGCCACAGAGAGTACTCACGCCCCCAATTGATGACTGCATCCAGCTTGGTGGTAAGTACCGAATCACCTAGACTTGCTTCTAATCCTAACGCCAATTGAGCACCCCTTTCTTGATGATATAAATAAGACCGGTCAAAAGCAGCGCCATGAACACCACCATTTCAGTGAATCCAAACCAGCCCAGCTCGCGCACACTAACCGCCCACGGATACATGAACACTGCCTCTATATCAAACAAAAGAAACAGAATGGCGAGCAGATAAAATTTGACACTGAATTTCTGCTCTGCCAAACCAATCATGCGTTTGACGCCGCTCTCGTATGGATCATTCTTTGCCCTGCCACCGGCTCGGGGCCCGAAGACCGTTGTTACCAGCATGAACAGCGGCACAACGAGAGCAATTCCAATGAGGGCGATTGCTGAAAGTACCAGTTCCGTTACCATGAATTAGACTCTCCCTTTGACGTGATAAAAATAAGCGAAACCTTCTGTGAACAGCAGGTTAGTATAGATAATGAAAATGAACGGCTATTCATTACCGACCCGACTATCATCTGTCAAGAAAAATAGTTCCTTGACAATGGAGTCGAATTCCTTAACCCCCACCAGGACACAAATCCTGAGCTAAGTATTCAAAATGTGCAAATTGACCAAAATCGATCATCTTTTTTATTTAACCTTCCCTCCGAATATCTATTATTTTCACCTCCCTTCTTGTGCATTGCTGTTTATCACCCTTTGCCAATAAACCAACAACAGGCCACTGGTCAATCTGCCCAATTCGCACACCTCTTATTGCGTTTCGGACCATCACCGTCCAAGGATCCCTTGGGAGGGGCTCCACCGCCGGACCGTCGCGACAAATGCTATCCAACCTCATTGCTTCCGATTGGTTAGGCGTCCAGCCGTTGAAATAAAAAGCCTCGCGTCAACACGATTAACCACGAGAAGCGCGGCTACTTCCAAGAGGGGAGCCAAAAAACTCGATACACTTCCTTCTTGAGCGGTTAGCGAGCCTAGGTCAAGAGGGTGAAACATCAAATACTCGCGACGGTTCGGCCCTCTGGCGCAACGGCGTTCAACCCGCCAACAGCCAATCCCGTCGAACCCTTCAGCAACAGACCCGTCAAGAAACTAGCAAAAAATACGCAATAAAGCCCGGATGGATCACAGATTCACCCGGGCTTCATGTCCTCGTATTCCGCCATCGGCCTAAAACGGCACATCATCTCCCATGGGCGGCGGCTCGGGAAAAGGATCGCCACCGTACCCCGCTCCACCTCCTCCATATTCGCCTCCACCGGACGCGGCGACTCTCGGTGAGAGCATTTTCATCTCTCGAGCCACGATTTCAGTGGTATAGCGGTCATTCCCGTTCTGGTCCTTCCATTTCCTCGTCTGCAACTTCCCCTCGATGTACACCTTGGACCCCTTCGAAAGATACTCACCACAGATCTCCGCCAACCGCTGCCAAGCCACGACTCTGTGCCATTCGGTCTGCTCCTGAACCTGACCGTCCTGTCCTTTGCGTCTTTCCGTGGTCGCCATGGTAAATGTTGCCACCGGCGTTCCGTTCTGGGTATAGCGGATTTCAGGATCAGCACCCAAATTACCGATTAATATCACTTTGTTGATCATTGTTCACCTGCGGGTAGAAAGTATTGCCGAAGATCTCGGCATACTACAACATTGTCCGTTCATGGAATGGTGGCCAATGATAAACCAATCGACAGGTTATTGCAAAACTTGTTGCAGCATTCAGCCCGCCGCTGCCCTTTCCCGATAAGCTTTTTCCATGCAATACAAACGGGCATCACGATGACGCCCGTTTCCCCCCAACCATTCCCAAGGAGATCAATAATGATACGCCGACTCACCATGACTGACCGTATCCAGCCCTTCCCGCTCTTCCTCCTCGGTAACCCGCAAACCAATAGTCATATCCACCAGTTTATAGGCCACGATTGATACCACACCGGACCAGATGATGGTCGTTCCAATGCCCCAGAACTGACTGATCACCTGATTGCCGATGGAGTAGTCAGCCACCTTGTTGGCAACATAATCATAGATACCGACACCACCCAAAGCCGGATCAGCGAAGATGCCGGTCAACACAGCGCCAAGTATCCCCCCCACTCCATGGACACCGAAAACATCAAGCGCATCGTCCGCGCCCAGAAGGCGCTTGAGACCATTGACCCCCCAGAGACAGACGACGCCTGCGGCCAAGCCGATCACCAAGGCGCCACCTATGCCAACCCAGCCACAAGCAGGAGTGACAGCGACAAGACCGGCAACCGCACCCGAGGCCGCACCCAACATGGACGGCTTCCCTTTCAGTATCCATTCCGCGAACGTCCAGGAAAGCGCAGCCGCGGCAGTGGCCAGCATGGTATTACCAAAGGCGAGGGCAGCCAATCCCGTGGCCTCGAGATTTGAACCTGCATTGAAACCAAACCAGCCAACCCACAGGAGACAGGCGCCAATCATGGTCATGGTCAAGCTGTGCGGTGCCATGGATTCCCTCCCATAGCCGACGCGCTTGCCGACCATGTAAGCGCCAATCAAACCGGCAATGGCTGCGTTGATATGAACCACCGTGCCACCGGCAAAATCAATGGCTCCTTTCTGAAACAGGAACCCTGCCGTCGAAGCCGCTCTGGCGCCGGCCTCGGCGTCGGTGTATGCATCTGGACCGGCCCAGTACCAGACCATATGAGCGATCGGCAGATAGGCAAAGGTAAACCACAAAACGATAAAGGCGAGCACAGCCGAGAATTTCATCCGTTCCGCGAACGCTCCAATGATCAACGCCGGCGTGATGGCCGCGAAGGTGGCCTGGAAAAAGACATAAATCAGCTCCGGAATGACCACGCCTTTACTGAACGTCCCTGCCACTGAATCAATCCCCACTCCCTTGAGCAGCACTTTGCCAAATCCGCCAAAAAAAGCGGTCCCTTCCGTGAAGGCAACACTGTACCCATAGACCACCCAAAGCACCACACACAGAGAGAAAATCGTGAAGACCTGCATCAATACCGACAGCATGTTTTTGCTTCGAACCAACCCGCCATAAAACAACGCCAGGCCGGGAATGGTCATCAGGGTCACCAACAGTGTTGCGACAATCATCCACGCAGTGTCCCCCTTTTCAGGGACAGGAGCAGCGGTTTCGGCAAGGACGGGCATTGCGGCGGCCACCACAGCGATTGCCGCCAAGATCAGAGAAGAGACAACTGTTGATTTCTTCATGGACGAACTCCTTTCGGTTAGAGTGCTTCGGAACCGGTTTCCCCGGTTCTGATTCGCATTACATGTTCAAGGTCAAAAACAAAAATCTTGCCATCGCCGATCTTGCCGGTCGTCGCCGCCTGTTTGATTCCCTCGACGACCTGTTCGAGCTGACTGTCGTCAATCGCCACTTCAACTTTTAATTTTGGCAAAAACTCTATGACATATTCAGCACCACGATACATCTCGGTGTGTCCTTTTTGCCGCCCGAATCCTTTGACCTCGGTCACGGTAACCCCTTTCACGCCGAGAGCCGTTAAACACTCTCGCACCTCGTTCAACTTAAACGGTTTTATGATCGCACTGACAAATTTCATAGATTTCTCCTTCGTTGGGCAGTGGCCGATTCTTTTGCCTCCTGCCATTACAATTGGTAATCGGGCTACCCGACAGATTCTCGATTGAAACCGTTAGCGATGTCGACCAAGAAGAATTCCCGTCGAAACGGCTATCGATTTCACTTCATTTTCAGCGTCGCGGACCCCTGTTTGCCCCGGTTTTCATGAACCCGCCGCACTCGATGCGTGCCCGCAACCCACCCACTTTCTTGTTTGCCTCCTTTTTCCTTCGATATTGCGCTGTTGCATGGTTATACATTTCACTCGTTTTACTCGGTACAATGTACTAGCACTTTTAATGCCAAAAAATAACAACAACGCAAATAATTGAAAATTAAATGAATAATACCATTTATCCGCACAACCGCTCACCCTTTAACAAATTTAATCTTCCTATTGTCATTTTTTATAAAAATAACTTACAAAATTGAAAATTTATCTGCAAAAACGATCATCGAAACCATCAAGGGAAAACAGCAACAGGACAAAAGAAGCGTTGCGCTGATCAGCAAAAATGGGAAAAGATGAAAAGCAACGAGTTGATTTTTCAGCTCTCATCTCCTTTCCCAGGAGGCTCATCGCATGTGCGACAATCATTCCCGCCATTCGGTCGACACGCGGCAACGACAAGCCATCGATCGAACCATTCACCGCCATGACTTTCGCCCGGATGCCCTGATCGAGACCTTGCACACCGCCCAGGAAACCCTGGGCTATCTGGATCGGGATACCTTGGCTTACATTGCGGAAAAACTCAAAATTCCTCCAGCCAGGGTCTTTGGTGTGGCCACGTTTTACAATCACTTCAGACTGAAACCCAAAGGAAACCATACGTTGGCCGTGTGCACCGGCACCGCATGCCATGTGAAGGGTAACGATCAAATACTCGCCTGGCTGGGTGAGCAGTACCATCTGCGCCCCGGAGAAACCACTCCCGACAACCATCTCTCCCTTGTGGAAGTCCGATGTGTCGGCGCCTGCGCCCTCGCGCCCGTGATCGTTTCCGACGGCGAACTCATTGGAAAAAAGAACTTTGACGAGGCAATTCGCCTCATTAAGGAGTGGATTGGCGATGCAACGTGAGGAACTCATCCGCCGCGCGGATGCCCATCGACGCTCTTTGAATGGATTTACCCACCACTTTCTAGTGTGCGCCGGTCTTGGCTGTCCGCGCAACGAGGAGATCATCGCCGCGCTGCGAAGCGTCATCGCCGAGCGAGGCCTGCAGGAACAGATTTCGGTGCGCAAAGTCGGCTGCATGGGACTGTGTGCCCTGGGCCCCATTGTCTTGGTGCAACCCGAGGAAATTTTCTACCAGGCGGTCACGCCCGAAGATGCCGAGGATCTGGTCGCATCCCTTGGCAAAGCCCCTCTGCAGCGCCTTTTTCTGCCATCGGACCTGCCATTTTTCAAACGGCAGCATAAAAATGTGCTGGCACTCTCCGGCCGGATCGACCCGGAAAGCGTCGACGACTATTTGGCGGCTGGCGGTTATCTGGCCGTTGTTCAAGCGCTCACCGAAATGCGCCCATCCGATGTCATCCGCCGCGTGCAAGAAAGCGGATTGCGTGGCCGAGGCGGGGCAGGCTACCCCACTGGGCTCAAATGGGCGACCGTTGCCAAGGCCACAGGAGAAAAAAAATACCTGATCTGCAATGCGGACGAAGGCGATCCAGGAGCTTTCATGGATCGCTCCATCCTGGAAAGCACCCCCCATGCCGTTTTGGAAGGGATGATCATCGCCGCCTACGCGGTCGGCGCGACCAGTGGCTACATTTATGTGCGAGCCGAATATCCATTGGCGGTGAAACGACTCAAACTGGCCATCCGCGAAGCCGAGCGCCTGAATTTTCTGGGTCATGCCGTTTGCGGCTCTTCCCTGGATCTTGATATTCAGCTCCGCCTTGGAGCAGGCGCCTTTGTCTGCGGCGAAGAAACAGCCCTCATCCAATCGGTGGAAGGCAAGCGAGGCATCCCTCGGCCACGCCCCCCTTACCCTGCGGAACAAGGACTCTGGGGCCGCCCCACCCTGATCAACAATGTGGAAACCTATGCCAATGTGCCGCCAATCATTGCCCATGGCCCGGAAAAGCTTGCCGCCTTGGGCACCGAACAGAGCAAGGGCACCAAAGTCTTTGCCCTTACGGGAAAAATTCGCAACAGCGGCCTGATCGAGGTGCCCATGGGTATGAGCCTGCGGGAGATTGTTTTTGACATCGGTGGAGGCATTCCCGGTGGTCACGCCTTGAAAGCCGTTCAGACCGGGGGACCGTCGGGAGGATGCATTCCGGCCGAACATCTGGACACCCCGGTGAGCTTCGAGAGCTTGCGCGCCCTGGGATCAATCATGGGATCGGGCGGCATGATTGTCATCGACGAAACCACGAACATGGTCGATATTGTCAAATATTTCATGGAGTTCAGCATGGATGAGTCCTGCGGCCAATGCACTCCCTGCCGGGTGGGAACCGCCCAGATCCACCACCTGCTCACCCTGTTTCAGCAATCCAGGGCCACTTTGCTTGACCTTGCAAAGCTGGAAGCGCTGTGCGATTTGGTGAAAAATACCAGCCTTTGCGGTCTCGGCCAATCGGCTCCCAACCCGGTGCTCAGCACCCTGCGGTATTTTCGTCAAGAGTATCTGGACCGGATCGTTGCGCATCCGCCCATTCAGGAGGAGGAACAATGACAACACAAGTTCTCACCTTGCGGATCGACGGCCGGGAAGTAAGCGGGCTCGCCGCGGAAACCATCCTCCATGTGGCGCGGGAAAACGACATTTCCATCCCCACCCTTTGTGCATTGGAAGGGTTGTCGACACCCGGATCATGCCGGCTCTGCATGGTGCAAATCAACGGCAGCGACAAACTGCACGCCGCCTGCGTCACCCCCATACAAGAAGGCATGGTGGTGACCACCCAATCGGACAAAATTCTTCAATACCGTCGCGCCATCATCGAGCTGCTCTTTTCGGAGCGCAACCATGTCTGCGCGGTGTGCGTTGCCAACGGTCACTGCGAGTTGCAGGATCTGGCCCGGGAATTTGGGGTCGATCACGTGGAAATGGCCTATCGTTTCCCGGCTCTCACGGTGGATGCCTCGCACAGTCGTTTCGTTCTCGATCACAACCGCTGCGTCCTCTGCACCCGTTGCGTGCGTGTATGCGCGGAGATTGAAGGCGCCCACACCTGGGACATCAAGCATCGGGGCATCCACAGCCTGATTGTTGCGGATCTTGATACCTCTTGGGGGGCCTCCGAAACCTGCACCGGTTGCGGCAAGTGCGTTCATGTCTGCCCAACCGGGGCTCTGTGCGAAAAGGGCACGTCCGTAGCGGAACTGCATAAAAAAAGGCCGTTTCTCCCCTATCTCCTCGCCAACCGCACGGTGGACCGCCGATGAACACACCACGGATCGCAACCCTTTGGCTCGATGGCTGCTCCGGCTGTCACATGTCCTTGCTGGATACCGATGAACGACTGCTCGATCTGGCCGCCATGCTGGATGTTGTCTACAGTCCGTTGATGGATGTCAAAACCTTTCCCGAAGCCGTCGATGCGGTATGCATCGAAGGAGCGGTGAGTTCCAAGGAGGACGAGCGCAAACTTGTCGTCGCCCGTCAACGCAGCAGGTTTCTGATCGCCATGGGTGACTGTGCCGTCACCGGCAATGTTCCAGCCATGCGCAATGTTGTCGGGGCGGAAAGGATTCTTCGGTCGGTGTACATCGACCAAGACCCCCTCAACCCGCTCATTCCCGCCGACAACCTGCCGGTGCTCAATAGCAAGGCCCTGCCGCTGCATTGTTTTGTCCAGGTGGATCTGTTCATTCCAGGATGCCCTCCCGCCGCCGACACTCTTTTTGCCGCACTCAGCGCCGTGGCTGCGGGAAAGGTGAACGACCTTCGACTCGCAACCCGTTTTGGCGCGTAGGAGTCTTGCATGAAACAGCTTATTACCATCGAGCCAATCACTCGCATTGAAGGACACGCCCGAATCCAACTCTTTCTCGATGACGCCGGCCAGGTACAAAATGCTCGTTTCCAAGTGACCCAGTTCCGGGGTTTTGAAAAATTCGTCGAGGGTCGGCCGTTTTTCGAGATGCCGTCGCTCACAGCCAGAACCTGC
Source organism: Desulfobulbus propionicus DSM 2032 (assembly GCF_000186885.1). Lineage (GTDB taxonomy): Bacteria > Desulfobacterota > Desulfobulbia > Desulfobulbales > Desulfobulbaceae > Desulfobulbus > Desulfobulbus propionicus. The sequence continues at coordinate 2,361,102 of NC_014972.1, forward strand.
GGCATCTGCCCCATCAGCCACGAACTGGCTTCGGCCAAGGCTTGCGACCAGCTACTGGCGGTCGCCATTCCGGAAACCGCCAAGCAACTGCGACGGGTGCTCAATCTGGGGCAGATTATCCAATCCCATGCCCTCAGCTATTTTTACCTTTCCGCCCCTGACTTTCTCCTGGGCATGGACCACCCCCCGGCATCCCGCAATTTCTTCGGTCTCGCCGCCGCCCATCCGCAGTTTGCCCGTGACGGGATCAGGTTGCGCCAATTCGGCCAGCAGGTGATCGAACGCCTGGCCGGACGGCGCATTCATCCGGCCTGGGTGGTGCCCGGCGGGGTCCGTTCGCCGCTGGATGAACGAGCGCGAGACGAGCTGCTTCGAGAAATTCCCACGGTCAAGACCCTTGCCCTTGATCATCTGCATCGCTTTAAGCAATCGCTTGAACAACACGAAGAATATATCCAAATTTTCGCCCATTTTCCCAGCCTCTTTCTGGGGCTAACCGACAGAGACGGCAACCTGGAACATTATGACGGAGGGATGCGAATCATCGACCCCACCGGAGCCCTGGTCGTCGATCATCTCGCTCCTTCACGCTATAGAGAAGTGATCGACGAGGCTGTTGAACCGTGGACTTTTCTCAAATTCCCCTACTATAAGCCTCAAGGATATCCCGAGGGGATGTATCGGGTCGGACCGCTTGCCCGTCTCAATCTTGCCGCCCGATGCGGCACCGAACTGGCGGATCAGGAATTACTCCAGTTCCGGAGTCTTGTGGATGGCCTGCACCTTGGTTCCTTTTATGCCCATTACGCTCGGCTGATCGAGGTGGTTTATGCGATCGAGATGATCGAGAAACTGCTGAGTGATCGGGCCATTCTCGACAGCACCGTGCGAGCTGTGGCCGGAGTGAATAAGTGTGAAGGAATAGGCGTGACCGAGGCCCCACGTGGGACGTTGATCCACCACTATAGGGTCAATGACGATGGTCTGCTCGAATGGGCCAACCTGATCATTGCCACGGGTCACAACAATCTTGCCATGAATCGCGGCATTCTCCAGGCGGCTCGGCGTTATCTTGACGGCGTCACCCCACGCGAGGGGTTGCTCAACCGCATAGAAGCGGTAATTCGCGCCTTTGATCCCTGCCTGGCCTGTTCCACCCATGCGGTTGGGGCCATGCCCCTGATTGTCGAGGTGATCGGTCCCGATGGCTCGATCCTGGGTCAACTCCAGCGGGATAATTGAAAAAAAAAAAGCGGAAAAAGCGAGAATCTCTATGATTCTTTGCCCGAATCATGAAGTAAAGGGTGGAAATCGCCCTCCCCGGACGACGCCTGACCAGGCTGTGTCGATTATCGCAACAATCAGTTCTTGATTGCGTGCCTTAGTCGCTATTCAATTCGAATTCGCCCCACACGATTTATCACCACCTTCAACGGTGATATTTGGGATGAGTTTTCAAATGTTACAGTACCAATGAAAGAAGGTATGCCATCGGGCCTAAATCGGGTCCGATTGTTGGTAAAAGTTGTACTGTCGATCACCACCCCCGGTGGCGTGGTCACGTTGCGCAACAGCCGATCATCGGCATCCTCGGTCCAATTCAAGTTTTTATCGATAAAGACCCGGTAGGAGGAACCCGCTCCGGTGTTGCAGACCACCGCCACATGCTCCGCTTCCCGGATGGCTGTTATCTTGGCCAACTGCAGGTCGCCGACAAGATTGTTGACGGCTCCCCGCAGTTGTCGTTCCGCCCGCCAACCAATCATGTTGGGAATGGCAATCGCGCTCACAATCGCCATGATCCCAATCGTAACCACAACCTCGATCAACGTAAAGCCATGCTGATTCGCTGTTTTGTTCACCATACCGGCATCCGCTGAAAACGGCAACCTGGGGACGCTACGGGTCAATTCTTCCACACCCCGCCCTCCTGCCGAAAAGGAACAACGTTCTTTTGTTGGGTTGCGGGGACCGGTTCCTGGCCGACCGATGGCCCCTGCTCCGTCACTTCCCACATCTTGGTCAGCACCGAACCAAGGGCATAGAATTTCACCGCCATGCCGGTTTTAAAATAGGCAACGCTGGTCGGGCCGCCCGAACGGGTGCGAAAAACCGCCTCCTTGTCGATGGTATACACACTGTCGTTGATAACAATGATCTGTGACGAGCCGGGCTGCTTCTCCCGGATCCCTTCGACCACGCCGGTGAACTCTTCGGCGCCCAGGGCGATGACGTCACCATGCGTGTCATAACGCCGCTCCGCCAAGGCGTTCCCATCGCCGAGCAGGACAATCCCCAGCACACACACCAACAGGCAGACGGCTTTGCTCCATTGCATAGTCATTCTCCGCTCACGAAATAGATGTTATTTCCATTCAAGTTCGCGCCAGTAAATGATGGGCGTTCCCTCGACATTGGCTATCGGAGTCAGCAGTTCATCCTTTTCAGGCGTATACAATCGCTGATATTCACCAGTTGTATCGACAACGGTGACCGCCGGAGTGATGCCTTCGACCTTGAATGCCGATGGTGCGACATAGATCGGCTTCGCCGGCGTACCAATGTTAATGTAATCGTCGGCGTCGATCTCATCATCCTTGTTGAGATCAAAGAAAGCGCTTCCCAACAGCCCGCCGGTACAAGCATCAACCGCCCAGTTATAGGACGAGCCGCCGCTCTCGCAGGGGGAATCCGACGGGATGGTGCTGGTGAAAATCAGCTTGCCGTTGATGATGGTCATGTCTCGGACAATCCGCTCTCCATTGGCCGGCAGATCGAAATACCAGCCTACGTGCCGTGCTGTTTTTTTGCTGCTCGCGGCAAACTCGGCCTGTTCGGAGGGCAGATACCAATCGATGTAGTTATCGGAAACCACGCGAATTATTTCATCATACAAGTCGGAATCGGTGGCACCGTAGACGGTTTCCTGCTTGGTGCCGTCACTGTTGTAGTTGACCCCTCCGGCCCAAATCTGCGTCTGACGAAGCAGGGTCACATAGGGGGCGCTGGCCGTGCCGACCACGGTGGCCGCATTGGAAAGGCTGCGCACCGCGCCGCAATTGGTGGTGCAGGACGCATACTCGCTCATGCAGTCAGCCTCGCAATCGCTGTCTCCGCTGCAGTCATACAGGCATGTTCCGGAGGTGGTGGCGGTGCCGAGGGTCGCGGTGCAGGCTGAAGTGCAGGCAGTGGCCACGGTGGTGTTTTTCGCCTGAAAGGTCCCCAGATAGGTCTGTTCGGGCGTGGTATTGCCCGCAGCCTTCCATGAGTTCGACCAATCCCAGAGGCCATACATGGTCTGCACGCTCTGATCGAGGAAGTCGGTGCCCGGGTCAAGGATCCGGCCCGTGCCAAAAATGATCATGTAGCCTTTTTCGTCCGTGGGGCAGGCCGAGGTGATCACCGGCTGCACGGTGATCGGCTGCCGATAACCTGCCTCGCTCCTGGCCTGGAACATGGGCTGCTTGACGGCGGCGCTGTTTTCAAAATAAATCTCCCAATCGTCCTTCGTTACCGCGTTGATGTCAAACTTCCATAGATTGCCCAGCAGATCGCCCGCGTAGACGAAATCGTTGATCGTGTCTCCCTGGGGAAAGATCAAGGCCGGGGTGGAGAGGCCGTTGCACTCCGTGCCGCTGGTATTGTTGCCGACACCGGTATCGATGATCTTCGTCCACTGAATCTGGCCAAAATCGCTTAGGCCAACGGTGAACAATACCGCGTGTCCATTGGCACTCTCGTAGCCGTTGCCGAACACCAGCACCCAATCTGTGCCGCTATCGTTGGTGGAAGCAATCTGGGGCCGGGAGAAGCTGTACCCCAGATTGTCTTTCACCTCGGCGGCGGCAACATACCCGGCGGTGGAGGTAGTCGTATACTCCCATAGCACGATTTCCGAGGCATAGTTTTCAATGTCCGTTTTATGCTGGGCGGCGGAGGTCAGATCAAGGGCAAAGAACCCCTTGCCGCCTTTGCCGAGTCCTCCCACAAGGACCACCTTGCCACCTAGATCCTTGACCGTGACGTAACCATCGACAAAAGCGGTGTGGGTATAGGCTTCCTGCGAAAGCAGATGAAGATTGCCAAAGATCGCCTGCGGAATATAGGCAAAAACTTCGTCGCCGGTTGTACCGTCAAAAATATGGAGCATGCCGTCGTTGCCGCCGACAATCACCCAATCTATACCCAGGGTGGTGTTGGAATAGTGGTACGGCTCGGAGTTGATAAAATCTCCGAGCTTGCTGGAACGATTGCGGAAATTCCTCACACCACCGGTGTCGTTCCGCCGTTCATAGGTGCTGTCGCCGCGCAGATAATTGAAAATGTATTCATCCTGCTGCAACTGCGCCTGCATGGTAGCATTCAACGAGTTCCAGCGGAAAGGCAGCCCGTTGCCGCCAATATCGGCGGTGATGATCTGTCGGTCGGCCGCAGCCACGCCGGCGATTTGTTTGGCCGCCGACCATTTGACCTCCGGAGGATTCAGCAGACAGCTGCTTCGGGCGCTGCCGCACGCGGTCTGGCAACTGCTGGTGGTGCAGTTGACAAGACAGGCATCGTAGGACTCCGAGCAGGATTCTCCACTGCACGAACTGGTGCAGGTGGTCTTGGTCGCCGTACAGGACGCCTCGCAAATGGCATCGCCGTTACAGGCAGCAACGCAACTGGTGTAATCCGCGCTACAACTCGCCTGGCAGCTGACTTTGCTGCAAGCCGCCACTTTACCGGAGCTATCCAGGCATTTCGCCAGCACATCGCCGTTCCAGTCGCTGGAGTCATAGGTGGTCTGGAACAAGAGGGTATCTTCCTCGATTTTATTGGCATTGATGGACACCGACGACGCGGTGCCGGTCTGCTCCTCGATCAGATCCCTGATGGTCTGCATGGCCGCAACCAACTCCGCCGGATCGGCGGCATTGAGGAAGGCCCCACGGCTGTTGACCGCGGCATGATACAGGTCATCGATCCGCTTGGGCGATTCATTGGAGTAGTTGGGGTCTTCTGTCCACCAGGCCGGGCATTTGCCGTCATACGGCCCGCCCGTGCTTGAGTAGCCCGAGTAGGCCAGGGAGGTCAGATCGCTGATGAGGGGGCAGTCCGCCCCTCCTGGCTCATCGCATTTGGGCAGACAATCAGGGAACAGATCCGGTTCGTATTCACCGGCTACGCCGAACGCCACGGTGTAGGTTACCAGATGCTGCTTGGCGTTTTCGTCATAGCCTTTGCTGGGCACGTTATCCCCTAAACCGCCGTCCAGATCGGTGGCATAAAAATACATGGCCACATCGGCCAGGGTATATTTGGCACTGTCCTTAAGTACGGCATAGGTGTTGTAAGCGCTGTTGCCATCGATATTAACGATGCTGTAAAAATCCTCGTTATAATAGCCATCGGTCATGGCAACCACATAGGCTCGCTGGCATTCACCGCCGGAATCGTCGCAAGTATCGAGATCGTCGTTCTTGTCGGCATCCCAAAAGACCGAGGTGTCTGCCGAGGTGCAGGTACTGCCCTGGTTGGTGCCTAGACCGGAGGTGGTCAGCAAGCCGGAATAATCGCCGGATGTTCCCTTTTCGAAATACTTGCCCACCTCGTATAAGCCGCGGCGCAAGGGAGTGCTTCCCGAGGCCCTGATGTTATAGATGGTTGACAGAAAAGCAACTTTCTCCGCGCTGTCGGCGGTGGTCATCTCCACCAGCGGTTCGGACACGCTCCGATTGATGGTGTGCAAACCTAATTCAACGCCCTTCATGCCCTCGACCGTCAGGCCTATGGCCGCTTTGGTGGTCAGCATGCGTTTGCGGTAAAAGGAGAACCAGTCGGCAAAATCCTGGCGCACCATGTAGGCCAGCTGGCTGGCGTTGGTGATCTGATTGCCGGCCGCGTCATACCGTTTGGGTATGACCGAGGTTGGAACCTCGGCACCCGTTTTTTCAGTCAACTCGCCGTTATCGACCACATTATCCGAGTCGGCGTCGGTGAACAGATAGTAGTGCAGGGAATAGTCCCCCACGCCGTAACCGGAGCCGGGAATGGTCACGAGATAAACATCTTCTCCCGCTTCCTGTTCGCCATCGCCGTCGGTGTCGTTCCATGTGTAATAGTGAGCGTTGGGCACGACAATGGTGGCGCTGGAGGTCTGCGCCTTGAAGGCAATCTTCGAACTGTTGAGTCGCAGCCAACGCGCCCCGTAGCGTGGAGTTTTCCCCCATCCGTTATCATAGCTCTGATCAATAGTATAAGTCGAGGAGACCAGCTGATTGCTCGTGTTGTAATACGAAATGGTATACGTGGCCTTGCCGTCCCTGGCCGAATCTTCGTTGACCCAGACATACACATAATAATTGCCGGCCTGGGCGGCGGTGAGATTCAATCCCCAATAGGCGGAACGGCCGGCAACCTCGGTGAACCGTCCATTGCCATTCCAGGCGTATTGCGGGTCATTGGTGGTATCATACCAATTGCCCAGTTCGGAGTAGACTGTGCTGTCAGAATTGTCGAAAATGATCTCCGGCTTGTAGGGGATGCTCGTGGTCGAAAAACTGCTGACCGGATAGCCCTTGCTGACGCTTGACTGAATATCGTACCGGGTAGACAGACCAACGGCATCGGCATAGGTGGAAGTGCCGGTGCTGCTGGTTGTCCTGGTCACCGTTACCTGTTGCCCGGCACTGACCGTGAAATATTCGGCATTGAGCTCAATCTGGTAGTTGCTCCGATTCGATGCCGAATCGCCGGGGTGATACATGGAACCGTAGGTGGTGCTGGCATCATGGGAGTTCATACGCGGAAAATCCATGTCCGCGTGGGTGTAGCCGGTGGCGTAGGCCGTTTCCGGAAAAGTGGCCCCGGTGGCGGTCGGATTGTATTCGCGTTCGTGGGCCCGAACATTGGCACTGCCAACCACCTCTTCCCACTTCGGCCACGGGGTGTAGGTCACGCTGGGGTTGAAATAAATCCGGTTATAGCCAAACCATTGACTCTTCCACAGCCGCCGTTCAGCCAGGCTCAGGGCGGGATAATCGCTATCACTGTAGGTTTTTTGGATCACGTTGCAAGGAAAGACATAGCCATCGCCGTTGAACCGCTGATTATCCTCGCTGGTCATAAATTCCCAGTCCATACTGCCCGAGTCGTCGAGCAGGAACATGATCAACGGCGGCGCGGGCTTGACCGCAGCATTGGCCGGTACATCCGAGGCGGTCACGCACGTCACCTCCGAACCCTTGTCCTTGGGGCCGTCATAGCAGTCTTCGTCGGCAGCCGTCGCCGGATCGTCGTATAAACCAGGGGCGACACTGGTCGAGGTATCGTCGCAATCGCCCTGATTCTCGGTGTAGCCGTCGCCGTCGTCATCTTTATCGTTGCCGCTGCAGGCCAGATCGGAACCGTTGCAATCCTGATCGATGCCGTCACCGCAGACCTCGGCGGCCCCGGGATAGATCGACATATTGGTGTCGTCGCAATCGGCCTCGGTACTGGCGGAACAGGTTCCTCCCTGGGAACTGACGGTATAACTGTCACCATCGGCATCCTGGCAGGGCTCGACAAAGACAGCCTCGACATTGCGATCCTTGTCCATGATCACGGTAATCGAGGGATCGGTGGCGGTGGCCGAACCGATATCGCCCTTCCACAACGAGAAATACCACCCGGCCTTGCCGGCGGCACTGAGGGTGACGGTTGTGTTTTGCGGATAGATGTATTGGTTTTGCCCTACCCAGGTGTCTCCTTCAGGCGAACGACTGATTGTGCCGTTGGTGGCGGTAAGGCTCAGGACGTGGGAGTCGGCATCGTACAAGCCGGTGACCTGCTGATCGATGAAGTTGTTTTGCAGATCGATGAGAATGTCGGCGGGTTTCTGCCAACCATCAATGGCCAGAAATTCGACCAGAATGTAACGGACATCGCAGGACCCGGTATCGCCCGGAGCCGAAAAGGAACCTCCATGCACACCGGCCTTGAAGGGCGTGGCGTCGATTTTATTGGACGAGGCGTCCGCCTTGTAGGCCCTCCAGCCGTTGCTGTGACTTTGCACATAAAGATCCTCGTCTGTGCCGGTGGCGCCGTCATCGGCACCCAACAAGACCGTTACCGTGGCGTTGCCGAATCGTGCGAGAATGCTGTGGGTTGAGTCGGTGACGTTGCTGAAGGTATGGGTGTTGCCGGTGTAATTGTCGGTATCCGAGGCATAGCCTCCCAGAGCATTGCCGTCCACCTCAAGTTCCGTGACGCACGATCCACCATCAGCGGTCAGGGTGAAACTTTCGTTGCCGCCGTGGTCGGCGATGACTCCTTCCGGCCCGCTGTCGTGAACGGTTTGGCCGGTGCCGCTGGTATGGGCCACCGTGCCGCCGCCTTCGGACTTCATGCTGATCTGATGATCGAACACCACGTTCAAGGTGTGGGTGTTGATCTGCTGGGGGGTGGTGTCGGTGAACGTGTAGGTGCGCTCCTTGGGGTCGGCGGCATTGGCGATGGTGACATAGGAGAGCGAGGCAGGATCAACCCCGTTAATGGTCACCGATTGAATCCGGTGGTCGGCCTTGACGGTGAACACTGCCGCCTGCTTGTCGGCAATCGGTACCGGGCTGCCGCTAGTGATGGCCACCGGGGTGCCCGCCGGGCTTTCCAGGGTCACAATGCCGTCGGTATTCCAACTGGGGATGATACGATGATCATTGTCGGTGATCGTCCCGGTTGCAAAGACAAAATTGCATACCGTCACCGGCAAAGTGCCGCCGCTTATGGGTCCGGCATAAAAATATTCGGCAGACTCGTCCTCGGTGTCCGGATTGACGGGGACATTGGCGGGACCAAGGGTTGTATCGCCTGTTGCCAGGGTAAACTGGTCGGTTGTATAGGCAAAATCATTGCCCGAAACGGCAGAACCGCCGTATGTGCGCCATTTGAAAGTTAAACCATTATGTTGCGCCTGCACCGCAGGAGTGACGGTGACCGTGAACGGCATGTTTGCCGGAGTCCCCGAGGGCTCCTCCAGGGTCGCATTGATGAATTTAATCGTGTATTTTTCATCGACATTAATGGTGACCGTGGCGCTGGTGTAACCGGCGGTGGTCACGTTGGCGGAATTGGCGCCGATGCCGACGCTGAACTGCTCCGCCGTCTCCACCAGGTTGTCATTGATGATCGGCACGCTGATCGTGCCGCTGGTCACCGAGCCGTCACCGTTGATCGTCAGGGTGGAGGCGGGCGCGGTGTAATCCGCCCCCTCGGCCGCCGTTCCCGGGGTATGCGATACATTGAACACCACCGTGTCGCCCGTCCGCACCGGCTGATTCAATTTCACCGTCAACGTCACGTTGCCAACGCTCTCGGCGACAGTGGCGTTTGCAAATCCGACCACCGCGTAGGTGTCGCCATCGTCATTGATGGTCACCGTGGCGCTCTCATGGCCCGTGGTAATCACATTGGTCGAAGACGCACTGATGCCAACCGTGAACTGTTCCGTTTCCTCCACCAGGATGTCATTGGTGATCGGCACGCTGATCGTGCCGCTGTCCGCGCCGGCAGCAATCGTCAGGGTGGAAGCGGGCGCGGTGTAATCCGATCCCGCGGTCGCCGTGCCCGATGCGTGCGAAACATTGAGCACCACGCTGTCTCCCGTGACCACCGCCTGGTTCAGCTGCACCGTCAAGGTCGCTGTGCCCGCGCCCTCGTCGACCGTTATCCCCGAAAAGCCGCTCACCGCATAGGTATCGCCGGCATCGTTGATGGTCACCGTGGCACTGCTGTTGCCCCCTGTCGTCACATTGGCCGAATTGGCGCCGATGCCGACACTGAATTGCTCCGCCGTCTCCACCAGGCTGTCATTGATGATCGGCACACTGATCGTGCCGCTGGTCACCGAGTCGTCGCCGGTGATCGTCAAGGTGGAGGCGGGCGCGGTGTAATCCGAACCTGCCGCCGCCGTGCCCGCTGTGTGCGAAACATCCAGTACCACCGTGTCGCCGGTACGCACCGGTTGATTGAGTTGAACGATCAGGTTCGCGTTGCCGCCATCCTCGCTGACGGTGACCCCGGAAAATCCGCTCACCGCATAGGTATCGCCATCGTCGGCAATCGTGATGGTGGCGCTTTGATTGAGACCCGCCGCGTTGCTTGCCGGGTCCCCCGCGAGCGAGACGACAATATTCTCCGTTGATTCGACCAGATGGTCATCGGCAAGGGCCACAGTGATCGTGCCGTTGTCCTCTCCAGGATTGATGGTCAGGGATGCCGCCGGAGGCGTGTAATCGCTGCCGGCAGTAGCCGTTCCTGCCGTCGTCACGGCAAACTGTACCGTGTCACCAACCGCGACAGGCTTATCCAACTGCACCGTCAACGTCACGGTTCCCGTGTGCTCCGTGACCGCAGCCCCGGAAAATGCGGCGATACTGTAGGTATCCGCCACAGCCCGGCCATGGACGGCCATCATGATCAACGCCGCCAACACACCGGCCCACCACCGCATCTTCATCTTTCCCATCCTGTTCACCAATGATTTCATCGGAAACGCTCCCTCCAGCGGAATCCACAATGCCGTCAAGGCAGATAGACTGTTTTTTTATAGCCGACCATCAGCAGCCGCCGGCCCGCATACGCCTTACCCGTGCCGGACTTGACATCGTACATGCCGTAGACGGTGTAACATTTTTCCACCTTCTCGGAATTCGACACATCGGAACCGGCGCAGATATCGTAACTGTTGTTATCCGAATTGAGATTGCCCTGAACGGCGGCATACCAGATACGGTCCTTGTCCTTGGTGCCGTCCGAATCATACCCATTGGGGACAATATCCCGATCTCCAACGGTAAAGGAGGTGGCCTGTGGGGTGATCAGCGGATCGGGCCAGTTGGCGCTTATCTCCAGATCGATCACGCTGCCGCCGTCCGGATCATTGGGCCGTAACCATTTGTGGGTGGCGAGACTCAAACTTTTCAGTGGGTCCTCAAGCAAATCGGTATCGCTCAGATTTTCAATGGCCGTCGCCCCTTCCACGGTCACCGCTTCCACCGCGTAAAAGTTGGTGTGGATGATCTCGGTATTGCGCACGATCTGCTGCTCGGTGTTGCGAATCATCATCGAGGCCCCGCCCATGATGGACAACACCACCAGCATCATCAGCGCCATGACCATGACAAAGCCGTGTTCGTTGTCCAGCGGGGGCTTTCCCTGCCATGTACTGTAAGTCTTAGACGGCATGGTGCTCTCCTCACATATTGTTCAAGCCGGTGTTGCGGAAATCGACCGAGGTCCGGTAGGTGCGCTCGATCATCCCCTCCCGGCCCGCCGGAGCCTGGGCGGTGATGGTGATGACCGCGCCGCGAATCTCCGAAACAAGCGAGGTGGGATTGTTCTTTTTGTCGCGATAACTGAAATCCAGGGCGGTCACCTTGATATTGGAGTCTGCGCCGCCGATCAAGGTTTCGGCGTCGGTGCCACAAATGCTATGTATGGATTTACCGGTCAGATTGTAGCGGAAGGTTCGATTCTCACACCTGCTTTCAGGGGATTTGCTGTAAGGGTCGTTTTTCGCTACGGTTCCGTCCGCTTTATAGCCGCCGACTTTTTCATCGCCGTCGTAATCAGCCTCGAAGCGAAATTGTGTGGCTTCCGCCTTTCTAATCTTAAAATCACCGCTCTTGGCGGGATCATAGGCCGCCATCCGTGTTTCACTGACAATCACATCCATGGCGGCGCGCACCTCCTGTTGCAGGGCCGCGGCCGCGTTCTGGGTGGTGTACAGTCTGCCGGAACGTTCAAAGACCGCAGTCATCGAGGCGATGATGATGCTGACAATGGCCAGGGCCACCAGCATCTCCAGCAGCGAAAAGCCGGCTGACCGATTCCAGGGAGGAACGACTCTCCAAGTGCTCATACCCCGTTCCCCTGTGTCAAGCTGCGAAGGGTGATCGGATGACCGCCAATGCCGCCCAGGCGGGTGACGGTCACGGTGATGAAACGGGAAGCCGTTCCTCCCATGGGATTGCTCACCACCACATCCACTCTGTACGGCCCGCCAGGCTGGCCGGTTTCATCGACATTGTTCAGGGTGCTGTTGTTCAGCGAGTTGGGGTTGGACTGGTTTTTATACTGCTCCATGATCCGCTGCGCCAGGTTCAGCTGGTGGGTGACCACGTTGCCATTGGTGTTGCCGTTGACGATATGATACTGAATACCGACCACCGACAGAATGCCGATGGTCAAGATCGACACCGCGATCATGACCTCAAGCAGGGTAAATCCCTGTTGCCCCTTTCCCCTGTTGTTCACACTTTCCGTGTTCATAGGCGCTTCCTCCACAACCCGCTCAAACAAGAATCAGGCCAATTGCCTGCACGTGCGGCCGATACCGGCAAATAAGGCTAGTCATTGAATACCAAAAGCAAAAAGCAGGTACATTTTTTTCACTGACCGTTCTCAAGTCGCATAGTTCTATAAAAATTTTTTCCAAATACACTTGTACTATAAAAAAATTTAACACGGCAAGGTCGTCGACCATGATCGAATGCACACCCTCTCCCTTTTGGCCGCGGGGAAGATACCGTTCTTCATGACGAATCCTTGCCAACGGGAGCAAGGGCGTACTCCTTGATTTTGGCGAGCAGGGATGGATAACTGATCTCCAACAATTCCGATGCCTTGGATTTGTTGCCGCCGGTCACCTCCAGGGCACGGCCAATAAGCGCGGTTTCCATGATCCGCTGGGCCTGCTTGATGGAAAATCCACCAAAAAAATCATCGAGCCGCCGCCCGCTGGGGCGAACACCGAATTGCGGGGGCAGGTTCTCCGGCAACAGCACCTTTTTTTCGGCCAAAATCACCGCCCGTTCGATCACGTTTTCCAGTTCACGCACATTGCCCGGCCAGCCATGCTGGAGCAACAACGCCATGGTCGAGGGCGCGATGCCGGTCACCGGCGATTCGAGCCTGCGGACGTAGCGTTGAAGGAAAAATTCGCTGAGCAGGGGAATGTCGCCGGTCCGCTCACGCAAGGGCGGCAAGGCGATGTGCACCACATTGAGCCGGTAGAACAGATCCTGGCGGAACAACCCCATCCGCACCTCCTGCGCCAAGTCCCGGGCGGTGGCGGCAATCACCCGTACGTCGACCTTTCGGGGGCAGGCCGCACCCAACGGCTGCACTTCCCCCTCCTGCAACACCCGCAGCAGCTTCACCTGCAACGACAACGGCAATTCGCCGATTTCATCGAGAAACAGGGTCCCGCCGTCCGCCTCCAAAAACAGGCCGACCTTGTCCTTGTCCGCGCCGGTAAATGCCCCTTTTTTATAACCGAACAGTTCGCTTTCAATCAGATTGTCGGGCAATCCGCCGCAGTTGACGGCCACGAACCTGCCCGACACCCGGCCGCTCTGCTGGTGAATCCCCTGGGCCACCAACTCCTTGCCGGTACCGCTTTCGCCGGTGATCAGCACGGTGGTCGAATGGGGAGCCACCTTGGCGGCCAGGGCGAACACCTCCTGCATGGCCTTGCTGTGCGCCACCATTCTGCCAAACGTATATTCTTCCTTCAATGCGGCCACGGTATTGCGCAGCTCGCGATTCGCCCGTCGCAGTCCTTCCCGTTCCTCGGCCTTGCGCAGGGTCAGCTCAATTTCCTCGGCCTTGAACGGCTTGGAGATATAATCATAGGCCCCGAGACGCATGGCCGCCAAGGCGGTGTCAACAGAGCCAAAGGCGGACATCATGATGATCGTGGCGCTGATTCCGGCTGCGATCGCCTGACGGAGAAACTCCAGGCCATCCATTCCCGGCATGCGAATATCACAGAGCACCACATCAAAATCCCCCGTGGCCAGGGCGTCAAGGCCTGCCTGGCCATGGGCCGCCACCTCGACCTGATAGCCAAGGCGGCTGAGGACCGAGGTCAGCATGTGCCGCATGTTTTCTTCATCGTCAATGATCAGGAGACGCTGCTTACTGGGCATGGTGGATTTCCGAAAAGTGACATGGAGCGTGCGCCTGCCGTCCAAAAATGGGCTGCCGGATTGCGTCAGTGACGCTGGACACGTTCGCCATCAGACGCCAGACTCCGCGTGGTCCAACATTTGCGATGCCGCCAGGGGAAGGGCGATGGTCACCACCGCGCCCCCACCTTCCCTGTTGGCCAGACTGATAACGCCGCCCATGCTCTTGAGCAGGGCATAAGAGACCGACAATCCCAATCCGGTGCCCCTGCCCGGTTCCTTGGTGGTGAAAAAGGGATCAAAGGCATTGGCCAACTCGTCCTTGGTCAGGCCGACACCGGTATCGCTGATGGTTATCCGCAGCATCCTGGCCGGCTCGATCAGGTCGACATCGGTCGCCACCTCGATGGTTCCCTGGCCGCTCGTTGCGGCACGAATGGCGTCGGCGGCGTTGATCAGGCAATTCAACAATACCTGCATCAATTGGGCCGGATTGGCATGCACCAAGCAATCCATCGCGGCAAAACGGGTGGTGAGGGTGATGGAGTCCATCAGGGGCTGCGGCTGGAGCAGGGCGATCACCTCGGCGAGCACCTGATGCGGATCGATAGCTTCCTGATGGCCACTTGCCGGCCGGGAAAAATCGAGCAATTGACGGACCAGTTGGCCGATGCGCTGCAGTTCGTGTTCGGCTCGGCTGCAAAATTCCTCGCGCTCCGCGCCTCCCAGGTCATCGTGACGGATCAGTCCCAGATAGCCTTGGACAATGCCCAGGGGGTTGCCGATCTCATGGGCCAAACCAGCGGCCAGCCTGCCCACGGAGGAAAGTTTTTCGGCACGCACCATTTCCTCGCGGGAGGCGATCAGTTGCCGGTTCGCCTCCTGCAACGAAGCCACATGCTCCCGCAGCTTGTCCTGGTCGGCCTTGATGCGCGCCAGCATCTGCTGCATCGATCCGGCCAGCTGCCGCAGTTCGTCACCACCCTGCAGGGCTAAGAACGGCACGCCGCTTTCATCGCGATAGGAATCGGTCAGCCGGATAAGCTGTTCCACCGGACGAAAAACAGCGGAACGAAGGCGGAAAAACCCGATCACCAGTAGGACGATCAGATTGACGGCCAAATACCCTGCCACCAGACGCTGCATGGTGCGAATTCGCGCGTAATGAGGTTCCAGGGAAAAACGCAGGGCCACGCCGCCGCGCACATGGTCCGGCGAGATAGCCGGCAGTGCGATATCCAGATATTTTTTCCCAGGGACCACGCCCACCCAGGCGAGTCCGTTCAGGGAACGAACCGCTTTGCCCGTTTGCATCGCCTCGCGCAGTTGCCGTTCAAGATGTTGCCGATCTGGCAGGGGTTGGCCGAGACACAGCACAACGCCATGCTCCGCTTGACCACATCCGCTCATCGCCCCGGCCCGGCTGACTCCTTCGTTGACAAGGGCGGCGAAAAAATCCCTCTCCTTGCCCAGTTCCATGCGGCGGCCAGCCAACCGCTCGGCCACTGCCGCCATTTCTATCCCCTTTTCACGGGCCAGCGACAAGGCCGAATCCCGCAGCCAAAACGAGCCGATGACAAAAAATGTCAGCCCAGTAGCCGCGACAAGCAAGGCGAAAAAAAGAGCGGTGACATGAAGCTTCAATCCGCGGTACACAATTCATTCACTCGATAATGCATTGAAACAAAAAGGAAAGAATGATAGACTGACAAAAATTGTCAGCCACGGACAACGATTGTCAACGACACGAACCACTGCTCCCGAGGTATTGTAGAGGCGCAAGGACAAAAAAACAAAGAAAACCAGATAACAATCTGAAATTCTAACAAAAGAAAAAATTCAACAAAATTGGCACGGCTAGTGCTTAATGACTGGCAATGAAAATTTCCGCCGGCGAAGGGATGACCGGCGGCACCACAACACACCTTTTGGAGGGTACACACATGACATTGAACAAACTGAGACTGCAGGCAAACGAAAAAGGCTTCACCCTGATCGAGTTGATGATCGTTATCGCGATTATCGGTATCTTGGCAGCGATTGCTATTCCGAACTTTATTGCGTATAGAAATAAGACTTTTTGCACCCGTGCTGAATCAGATGCCAATGGTATTGCCGCAGCTCTTGCCGACTATTTTTCTATCCCCAACCATACCGCAACCCCAACCCTTGCCCAACTTAACAACGGAGCTGGATTCACACTTTCTGGAGAAGGTGCAACAATCAATACAGCAGCAATCATTGGGGCTGATCCAAACGCAGGAATTACAATTTCCGTAACTGACGGTTCAGGTCGATGCCCTGACGACTACATGGACGCATCAGCAGATTGGGATACAGCTACAAGTGTATACCGTAAACGAATTGAGCCATAACCTACTTCCCGTTGATCAATGACCAACCAAAGGAGGAAAAGCAATTTTCCTCCTTTTTTATGAATAAAACAGAACTGCACGTTAAAGTTAATAAAATTTATATCATTGTCGCCATATTGCTCCTCGCCTGCTATAGCAACGCAATAACTGTACCTTGGCATTTGGACGACCCGCCCAACATCACCGAAAACTACCCTCTCCACATCACCGACCTCCAACCCGAAACCCTTTGGCAGACACTGTTCGCCAAGCCCTTTTCCCCAGGCACACTCGAACGCCCAGTAGCCTACCTCAGCTTTGCCCTCAACTGGTATGTCGGCCAAGACAATCCTATTGGATATCATCTGGTCAACCTGCTCATTCATATCCTCACCGCTTTTTTCCTCTTCAAAACTACATTTCTGCTCCTGCAGTCTCCACGTCTCGAAAAATATTCTGAAGATAAGGCACTGTTCATAGCGCTTCTCAGTGCCACGCTCTGGGCCATCAACCCCATCCAAACCCAGGCGGTTACCTATATTGTGCAGCGCATGGCCTCCATGGCTGCCATGTTTTTCATCTTCTCCACCTACAACTATATTCGTGCCCGACAATCCGAAACAGCGGCACAAACAATCAAGCATTTTTCCTGGTGCATCCTTTTTTTTGCGCTGGCCTTAGGCTGTAAGGAAAACGCCATCACCCTCATTCCCAGTCTCTTGCTCATTGAACTGCTCTTTTTTTATCGAAGAGAGGACAAACAATCAAAAATCAGCCTGATTCTGCTCGTTGCTGCCAATAGTCTTCTCCTGCTCGGGGCGCTCTATTATTCTTTCCATCATCAGCTATTCGGCACCTATTCCAACTCTCTTACCACCAGACCCTTCACCCCATACGAACGGCTACTGACCCAGCCAAGCGTCTTGCTTTTCTATCTCTCGTTATTGCTGTACCCCTCGCCGGCTCGGCTTTCCATCGACCATAGTTTTCCGCTTTCCACCTCGCTTGTGCATCCTTGGACAACACTCCCCGCCATAGTGACCATTCTTGGGCTGGTTCTCCTTGGAATTCTCTGCCGAAAAAAATGGCCCCTGCTCAGCCTGGCTCTCCTCTTCTTTTTCATTAACCACCTGGTGGAATCAACCTTCATTCCGCTAGAACTGGTTTTTGAACATCGCAATTACCTTCCTTCTTTTTTTCTTTTCCTGCCCATTGCCGCCACACTCGGATGGGCACTTAATTACACGGCGATACACAGCAAGCTCTTATATGGCACACTGGTCGTTTTCATTCCTCTGCTTCTCTTTCTCTGCGGTTTAGGCACCTACAGCCGCAATGTGGCATGGAAAACGGAAGAGTCGTTGTGGACGGACAGCCTGAGCAAGGCCCCCACCAATGCACGTCCCTATGCCAAGTTGGCGGAAATCTATGGATGGCGAAAGGAAAAAAACGCGGAAAATTTTAAGATCGCCTTAGCGTTACTGCATCAATCCCTTGAACGGGAAAGCCCCCGCACCAGTTACAAGCCAGCTCTTGTTGGCAATATCGGCAAACTCTATGCTAAACATGGGCTCCTTGATCAAGCGGTTCTTTATTACAACCAATCGCTGCAACTCAATCCTGATTTCATCACTTCTCGATTCGATCTTGCCGAGGCACTTACCCTGCAAGGAAAATTCTCCGAGGCACTCACGCAAATCAATACGGTCATAGCCAAAAACGATTTACAGAGCCGCTTCTTCAACCTGAAAGCCCTGCTCCTGTTGTGGCTGGACCGCCCCCAAGAGGCAGCGGGATGTTCCCAACAGGCCATGCAACGAACCATGGTCAACAAGGAACGCTATTTTTACAATACAGGTGTTGCCTTGGGCCGAGCCGGCCATCTTACCCAAGGACAATGGTTTCTCAAACAGGCCTTACACCAACACCCTAATGATCGCCGCATATTGTATAGCTTGATCGAAAACCGTTTGCTTGCCAAAGATGTCAATTCTGCTCGACAGTACGCGTTGTTCCTCTTAGAAAACCACAGTGTAACGTCTTATGAGAATGATTTGGCAAAACTGCCTACTGATTATTCCGCTGTTCCTGTTAATATCAGTGTGATTTCACCCCTTATTGTTGAATGCGCACTCCAAGCCGCAACGAACTTGGAAAAGGTCCATAGCCAAAGGAATCAATGAACCAGCCATCTGATGTTCAAACCAAAAAAACACTTTCTTACCACTGGTACATCATCCCGGTTATTTTCTTCTTACTCTTTGGCCTGACAGATACACTCTACCTCGCCTGGTCTCATTATAAGAATTACACAGATCTCACTTTCAGCAGTTTCTGTGCCCTTTCCAAGGCTATTAATTGCGATACGGTTTCGCAAAGTCCATGGTCCATCCTTTTGGGCCTTCCCCTTTCCTATTGGGGTTTTTCGGCTTACTCGCTGTTCTTGTTCTTCGCTCTTGCCACCTTGCACCGGCGAAACTATTCGATTTATCTTTGGCAGTGCCTTTTCCTCCTAGGGTTTGGCTATTCTGTGGCAGCGCTTTATTTCGGATACATCTCGGCAACAAAAATCAAAGCCCATTGCATTCTATGCCTTGGCAGTCATGCTGCAAGTTTTGCGCTTCTTTTTTTGAGTTGGATTATCCTCCGACGTTTCTGTGGTGGTTTTTCCCTGCAGGGCCTCAACAAAGGTGTCCGATACATCCTCAACTCATGGCCACTTAAAACGAGCATTCTGGTGCTTGTCGTTTTATTCCTTTCTCTTCATACTTGGCTTCCGCCGTATTGGAATTTTACCCTCCCACCCCTCTCCAACGCTGTTGCCAACGGACTAACCGAGGAGGGGCACCCCTGGATAGGTGCTGAACATCCGGAACTGACGATCCATGAATATGCCGATTACCAATGTTTCCAATGCAGCAAGATGCACACTTTTCTTCGCCAACTGATCAATGAACATCCCCAAAAAATCAGACTGGTCCACCACCACTACCCCATGGATCATGAATTCAACAACATTATCGTGCCCGAACCCTTCCATATTGGCTCCGGAAAAATGGCGATGATTGCCATCTACTCAGTTTCAAAAAATAAATTCTGGGAAATGAATGACGCGCTCTATACAATGGGACGGGAAAAGGAACCGTTCAACACCAGGACGCTGGCGGCAATGACAGGATTTACTTCCGGCGAACTGGCGGCCGCAACCCGACACCCGCAAATCCGGGAAATACTTCTGTATGACATTCGCCAGGGCATGAAACGGGAAATCACCGGCACACCGACATTTGTGATTGACGATAAAGTCTATCAAGGTGCACTTCCTTCCGACCTGTTGAAAATAATCATGCAATGAACTCACAAGAACAGGGCAGACGGACCTTTCCAATCTCCGAAAAATGGATATATAGTGGGCTCATTTTGCTTCTTCTCGTTCTCCTTGTTACAACCATCCTGCTTGCCTCCGTCCCCCCTGTCGACCGGGACGCGTTAACTCACCATCTCTTTGTCCCTAAACTATGGCTCAAGCACGGTGGCATTTACGAGATTCCCGAGATTCATTTCTCCTACTACCCCATGAATCTCGATTTGCTTTATATGATCCCGCTCTATTTCGGCAACGACATCATCCCTAAATACATTCATTACTGCTTTGCCCTGCTCACCGGGCTGCTGCTCTATCGCCACCTGAAGAAACGGCTGGGAATGGGGTACGGCCTGCTTGGCGCGCTCTTTTTTCTTTCGGTGCCGATCATCGTCAAGCTGTCGATCACCGTTTATGTCGACTTGGGCGTGGTCTTTTTCACCACCGCATCTCTGTTGTTGTTGTTTCACTGGGCGGAAAAGAATTTTCTGCCGCCTTACCTCATTCTTGCCGGATTGTGCTGCGGCCTGGCTGCTGGCACCAAATACAACGGCCTGATCGGTGTTGTCGTGCTTACCCTGCTGGTGCCGATGCTCTATCAACAGAGCGCCACCCGGGAACGGCAGAGCAACGGCAAGGCGCTGCTGTGGGGAGTCGTTTTCGCCGTCGCCACCCTCGCGTCCTTCTCGCCGTGGCTGATCAGAAATCATGCCTGGACCGGTAACCCCATCTACCCCTTGCACAACTCGCTGTTCCAAAAATGGAGAGCTCCGGCGATCAACCAGCACACCCCCACACAGGTCGACCTCGCCGACACCCTGCGGCAGGCCACCCGCCAGGGTAGCAGTGCCTTTATTTCGCGGAAAATCCTCTACAACGAACCCTGGTGGCAAACCCTGCTTTTACCGCTCCGTTTTTTCTATGAGGGCCAGGACGACAACCCGCGATTCTTCGACGGCAAGCTGACGCCGTTTCTCCTTCTTCTGCCGGCCTTGGCCTTTCTCTTCCGCTCAACGAATGCTCGACAGCGCCGGGAACAGAAATTTCTCCTCTCGTTCGCCCTGCTTTACTTCTTTTTCACCTTTTTCCAAGAAGCGATGCGCATCCGCTACATCGTGCCGATTGTGCCGCCCTTGGTGATTCTTTCCATGTATGGCTTACAGGAAACCTTGCAAAGAATATCCGCATGGATTGCCAACCCAAGGCTGCGAAAAATGGTTCGGTTGGCGGTAGCGGCCTGTATCCTCGGTTCTATATTAGGGTACAATGGTCAGTATCTAGCCAGCCAGTTCGCTGTGGTGAATCCCATGCCATACCTGCGAGGACAAATCAGCCGGGACGCCTATATCACCACCTTCCGTCCGGAATACCCAGCAATACAGCATACCAATGCAGTCGTACCGCAGAACGCTAAAGTGCTGTGTATTTTCCTCGGCAACAGGGGCTATTACATGGATTTCCAGCCGGTGTTCGAACAGCCGTTTGGGAATGGAATTTTCATGCAATTTCTTAGCAAAAAACAAAAAAATAAGAACATTGTGCAAATGTTGAACAAAGAAAATATCACTCATGTGCTCATCCGAGACGATTTGACATATTCATGGGTTCAGCAGTTGAAGGAGACAGAGCGACAGTTTTTTTCACCTCTTTTTAACAGTGCGACTCAACCTATTTTCAGCAAGTTCGGATACACTTTATTTGCAATAATTCAACCAAGTCATCGCTAAGCCAAAAAATCTCCAGAATGCGACTCGGCACTCCTTTCCACAACGAACGCCAATTTATGCTTTTCAAGTCACTAAAAGAACAATTGTGCATGTTGATTAAATGGAGGCCGGGAAAAATTGCCAAAGGCACCTTGGTGATGACACTGGGTATTAGTTTACGTACCCTCGGCCAAGCACTCGTTTTTATTATTGCCGCTCGCGCGCTTGGTATCGAAGAATTTGGAGCTTACGCTGCGGTCCTGGCACTGGCTGGCGCGTTTGGTGGTTTTGGTGGATTGGGCTTCCAAACAATATTGCTCCGCGATGTATCCCGTAATCCAGAATGTTTCCCAGAAGCTTGGGGCCGAGCCCTTTTTGTAATATGTTGGAGTTCGTTTCTTTTGATGGGACTTTATACGGTTGCGGCGTGGGCTCTACTTCCCGGCACCATATCATGGAATGTAATCAGCAGCGTTGGTTGTGCGGAAATTATATTCTCACCTTTTTATGTTGCGGCACTAAAACCCTACCAAAGTGATGAACGGGCCGTTCAATGCTCCTGGCTCATGATATCTCAAATTATAGTGAGAGTTGCTGCCGTCCTGGCTCTCGTTGCCTTAATCCATCTTTTGCCACAACAGTCTCCCCTAGAAATATGGGGCCATCTCTATGCACTCGCAGCATTTATAACGGGTACGTACACTCTGGTTAAAGTCAGCTTTGATTTCGGGTTACCTCAGTGGACAAACTGTGGAAAAACATTTACCCAGATTCACGAGGGCCTTCTTTTCGCTTTGGGCGGAGCCACGCTTAAACTGCATGCTGATATTGACAAGACAATGATCGCTCGCCTTGCCACCTTGGAAGGAGCTGGTCTATATTCGGCAGCTTATCGAATCGTTGAGATGGCAACTATACCAATAATGGCATTGATGTCCATATATCAACCACGATTTTTTCGTGAAGCACAGGAAGAACACAAAAATTCTTCCTTCATTCCTTGGAATATTTTTCCAATACCATTATGTTATGTTCTTTTAGCCTGCCCATTTATTTACATATTCTCCATGTGGATACCAATAATATTAGGTAATAGTTTTTCCACAACTGTTTTAGCAATAAAATGGCTATCGTTTCTTCCAATTATATCCTTACCACGAATCATATTGCAAACTAAATTTTTTGCTTACGGATTTACAAAAATAGCAGTTTTATTTTTTATATTAGGAACAATGATTAATATTATTATTAATTTATTATTAATACCATCTACAGGATGGAAAGGTGCAGTAATAGCAACTTATATTTCAGAATCTATAATAGGATTGACATTATTCTTTTCAGCAAAAAAATTTTTAAAAAAATGTCAATGAAAATATTTATTTTTTAACAACCAATAATCTTAAATTATTAAAATTTTAACATGGTACGTGTAATAACTTTTGGAACTTTTGATGTTTTCCATATTGGACATCTCAGTATACTAGATCGTTCAAGGAAACTTGGAGATTTTTTAATTGTTGGAGTTTCAACTGACCAAATGAGTTTCGATAAAAAAAATCGTTATCCAATATATTCACAACATGAACGTTTACAAATTATTCAATCACTACGTTGTGTTGATGAAGTTTTTTTCGAAGAATCACTTGATTTAAAACGTAATTATCTTTTAGAATATAAAGCAGATATTCTTGTCATGGGAGACGATTGGGCTGGAAAATTCGACAAATTTAATGATATTGTCAGGGTAATATATCTTCCAAGAACCCCTTCAATTTCAACTACAGAAGTTATTGAGAAAATACGTATAATATAACCATATTAATAATACATCTGATGTTAAAAAAACTTAAATTGACATGTAAAAAAATTTCTAGCTCATTTTTTGGATGGATCATCCTTTGGCCATTTTCTTATATCATCCAACGAGACCAAAAAAAATATGTAATTATCGGTCGAGACGGCGGTAAATTTCTCGATAACAGCAAATATTGCTTTATTGGTCTTCAATATTTTCAATCACTACACAATATCAACGTAGTTTTCTTAACCGACTACCCTGATGTTCGAGCTGAACTGGAAACACATGGATATCAAGTTGCTCGTTTATCCGGTCCCGTTGGCTGGTGGCAATTTCTCCGCTGTGGAACAATCATAATGGACAGCGCAGAATGGGGGTCTTTTGGCCGCTTTGCAGCTGCACGAGGGGCTCGTTTGGTTCAGCTCTGGCATGGAATTCCCCTCAAGCAGATAGAATTATTAATTATACAAAAAATTGCTTCAACTTTACCGTTCAACTTAAGTAGAGCATTTTACGCCTATCGTAATTTTATTGGCCGACATCGACAAGTGGACCTCTTGGTTTCCACCTCAGCTCATGTCACTAACAAGGCTATGAAATTCTGTTTCAATGCAAAACATTGGCCAGCTATAGGGTATCCTCGCAATGATGTATTGCTTGATGAACAGTTGCGTCATCATCCCCTCGTATCACTTGGCATGGATGACCAAGCAATATGTGCTATTCGATCCGCCAAATATTCAGGGAAAAATGTAATTTTATACACACCAACTTTTCGAAGAAATATGCATGACCCTTTTTCCGATGGAGTAATTAACTTAGATCAACTTTATAATTTTTTAAAGTTGCATAACCTCTTTTTTTTGATCAAACTTCACCCGTTGATGCCACAAACCATTGAGCCATCTTATTGGAAAGATAATATTTTTTTTATTCGCCCTGATTCAGATATCTACCCATTAATGCATGAAATCAATATACTTATCACAGACTATTCATCAATTTTCTTTGATTATCTTTTATTGGATAGACCTATTGTTTTTTACTGCCACGACCTAAACGAATACATACAAGATGATCGAGGTTTTATATTTGATTACGAGACGATGACCCCTGGCCCAAAAGTTCACTCCCAAAAAGATTTAGAAAATCAAATTATCGGTATACTACAAAGGAAAGATATCTGGACCGATGATCGTAGAAGAGTACGTGATCTTGTATTTGACCATATAGACGGTTCAGCAACAAAACGTCTGATGGCAGTGCTTATTGGTAAATAATTACGATTGACCACAGTTTACTCAAGTGCATCAGTGAAAAGGTCTATTTTTAACAAATGAGGCAACATTCATGGTTTTATCCCCCATGGCCACTGGAAATGGCGCCTATATCGTTCACAAAACACTTGAAAGCAAAATAGACGAATATAGGGTTGTCCCATATAATCCCTACCGTACGCTTTTCCCGCCTTCGTTGCTATTTCATCGATTTGGATCAAAAACGCGCTTGGTTCATACCACCCCGGATTATGGGATTTTCCACAAAAGAAGGAATATCCCTTTGATTTTGACATTCCACAACTATGTCCTCGACCCTTTCATGCAAAAGTACAGCAATCTATTACAGAACATTCATTATCGAACTGATCTAAAGTTGCTTACCCAACTTGCTGTCTCCAACGCCCAGGCAATTACAGCGGTTAGCCATTTTACAGCGGATTTAGCCAAACGCGATTTGCGTCTGAACCACCCGATCACGGTTATTCATAACGGTGTTGATCACAACTTATTCAGGCCTCTTAAATCTGTAAAATACCATCCGACAAAAACCATAAAAGTTTTGTTTTGTGGCAATCTGACCCGGAGAAAAGGGGCACAGTGGCTTATTCCCATTGTCGAGAAACTCGATAAAAACATTAGTATTGCTTACACTGCAGGGTTGCGAACACATGATTCGCTGCCCAGACACCCACAGCTTGAATGCCTGGGAGCCATCCCCCATCATTCAATGCCATCTGTATATCAATCCGCTGATATTTTATTGTTCCCGACAGTCAGGGAAGGTTTCGGCTTAGCTGTCGCCGAGGCCATGGCTTGTGGACTACCGGTGGTAGCCACTAACTGCTCATCCTTGCCGGAACTAATTGACGACGGAAAAGGAGGATTCTTGTGCCCATTGGGGGACATTGAATCTTTTGCTGAAAAAATATGTTTTCTCGCAGAAAACTATCAGCAACGTCGAGATATGGGAGCGTACAACCGAGAAAAAGTAGAAAAAATGTTTACCATCGAACACATGGTGAGCCAATATGTTGAACTTTTTGAAAGGACATTAGCACGGTACTAATCCTTTGCCACTTTGGCAAATTGACGAGATTGCCCCGAGCACGATAAACAAATCATGGCATATTGTTCTGCAACAACCACCCAGTCGAATTTTCCAGAAATCAATCGCCTTGCCTTCCGCCTTATCTCTTCATAATTCTCTTTACTTTTTGCTATGTGTATTATCTTTGCAGCTAAAAGACTTGTATTACCAGGTGGCACTAAAAATCCTGTTTGCCCATCTACAAGTATATCTTCAATTCCTCCAACCCTAGTGCCAATCACCAGACAGCCGCTCATCGCCGCTTCGACAAAAGTCAACCCAAAGCCTTCCGTATCTCCATTTCTCACTTGCACGGATGGACCAATAAAAAGATCGGCGGTTGCATAATAGACTGGAAGTTGATCATTCGATATCCCCCCTGCGAACAGGACAACTTTGTCAAATCCAAGTTGTCGCACCTGATTTCGCAATTCATGCTCCAACTCTCCATGACCGACTATCAGTAACTTGGCGTCCGGAAAATCATTGATGACCTTAGGCATGGCATCAATCAGGTAGCGTACCCCCTTTTTCTCGGTCAGACGGCCAACAAAGAGCAGAAACGGACCATGAATGCCATACCGTTCCCTGATGGCTTCATTCTTTTTATTCGGGGAAAAGAGCGACGCATCCACTCCCATGGGGATAATGTCCGGTTTTTGATGACTCTGGGTATCGGCACAAAGTATTCGTGCCAGCGCTGAACTGACCGTTATTACCCTGTCGGCATTGTTCACTATCCATTTTTTGGCAGCTATAACCGCAGGCGTTCGCAAGCCAAACACATCGGCACCGTGCGCCGTTATGATAACCGGAACCTTGAAAAGCTTTTTAATTACCACTGCCCAAAAGCCCTGCGGGACCAACCAATGGGCGTGAATTACGTCAGGCCGGATCTTTGCGACAAGCAGAAGCAGTGAAAAAAACTGGGCGACAAGAAAAAAAGGAAGAAGCAGGTGATACAGTTTGTTCCGTCGTAATTTTGGAACGATTCCTTGCCCACCGGCTAAACGTTCGCATGAGGCGAAAAAATAGCGAAAACGATGGATGTGCATTCCGCATATCCGCTCCTCTCTCAAGGCACCAGGGTAATGCGGTGTATGCACAGTGACATCAAATGTCTCGACCAGCCGTCTTGACAATTCATAGACAAACGGTGGGTCGGTATCATTTTGCCAGCGGGGGAAGGTAGAAGTGACAACGAGTAGTTTTGGCTTCATCACCCTATTCAATTCGATCATACCGCATCTGATTGATCTGCTCAGCCACCAAGCCGATCATGAAGATGATAATGGCGCTGTTGAACAGCAGGGCCGACATGTTGGTAAAGCGGCCATGGGCAAAAAAGGTATAGCCATAGTAGCAGAGCCCGGTGGCAAAGAAACCAAGGCTGATCGGCAGGAACACCCGAAATGGTGAAAAAAGGGTGGCGATCTTGGTGATGATGAGGAAAAAACGGGTGCCGTCCCGGAGCAGTTTGATTTTGCTCTTGCCTGTCCGCGCTTTGGTCTGAATGGGGATGTATTTGACGCTGCGGCCGCTGCGGAGGTAGCCCAAAGTCAGGGTGGAGGGATAGGAGAAGGTGTTGGGCAACAGATAGATGAACTGTTTGACCACGGAAAGGCGCACCAGGCGAAAACCCGAGGTCAAATCTTCGATCTTGAACTTGGTAACATAAGAAGCAAATCTGTTGTACACCCAATTGGCCAGGTCGCGATGGGCCTTGGTTTCCGACTGCCTGGTCCGCGCGCCGACCACCATGTCGAAACGGTCTTTATATTCCAGCAGACGGGCAATGTCCTCCGGCCGATGTTGACCATCGGCATCCATCATCACCACCCACTCGCCCTGGGCACAGCGGAGGCCGGTCTTGATGGCCGCGCCGTTG
Source organism: Desulfobulbus propionicus DSM 2032 (assembly GCF_000186885.1). Lineage (GTDB taxonomy): Bacteria > Desulfobacterota > Desulfobulbia > Desulfobulbales > Desulfobulbaceae > Desulfobulbus > Desulfobulbus propionicus. The sequence goes on from NC_014972.1 coordinate 2,388,516, forward strand.
CCGATATTGTAGGGATGAGGCCACACATGAGCCCCAGCCGCCATGGCCTCCTGCAGGGTACTGTCGGTTGAGCCGTCGTCCACCACCAAGATTTCGTATTCAGGGTACAGGGCGCGAATCCGTTCAATGGTGTCGCCGATGACGCCTGCTTCATTGTAGGCAGGCAGCAGGATGGACACCTCGTATTTTTTTTTCTGCTCCACAACCGTGCTCCACAGCAAGTATTCCCGTTCGCTGGCCGGTTGTCCCGTGCGGCATGTCCTTTCAACCGCAGCGAGGTCCGCCAGCAACCATGTCCTAAAAAGTAGACCAGAAATCGCAATAAAAGCAAAGAGATTCGTTGACAAGGCCCAGGAAAAGCCTCCAGGTGCCGCGGACTGCTTTGCCGCCCCCCTCGGCCTTTGTGCTGATCAGGCCTCTTATCGAGCGAGCCGAATGTTTCCCCTCACCTGCCAGAGCCACACGAGCCAAAAACACCAAATGGGACATTTTGACTCGGTTCTTTTTTTAACTGTTTCATTTTAACCCGGAACTCGCCACACTGGTTATTTTCGGTCGTTTTTGGGATGTTCATCGCCCAAATACCGCCTCAACATCTTCTCTCAACGCCACCAATGGGGCATTTCGGCGGATCAGCACCGGCCACCAAAACACAACATACTGAATTAACGATATTTACCAGATGGCACATTCTTTGCTATAGAAGGGTACGCGTTTCATTGGTACCAAAGAGAGGCAGGAATTTTAGGTAGGACGAGAGGAACCCTAACACTACAAAAGGATGGTTTCATTATGGCAGTTCGTGAACAAGTCTACGGTTATTTCATTCCCTCTGTAACCCTGATCGGCATTGGCGCCGCCAAGCAGATCCCGGACAAAATCAAGGCCCTCGGCGGTTCCAAGCCGTTGATCGTCACCGACAAGGGCATCACCGGTGCCGGCATCACCAAACAGATCACCGACCTGCTGGAAGCCGCGGGCATGGCCTACGTGGTCTATGACGAAACGATCCCCAATCCCACCGACAAGAACGTGCATGACGGCGTCGACATCTACAAGAAAGAGAACTGCGACTCCCTGATCACCCTCGGCGGCGGTTCTTCCCATGACTGCGGCAAGGGCGTTGGCCTGGTGGTCGCCAACGGCGGCAAGATCCATGACTACGAGGGCGTGGACAAATCCTCCAAGCCCATGCCCCCCTACCTGGCGGTCAACACCACCGCCGGCACCGCCTCGGAGATGACCCGCTTCTGCATCATCACCGACACCTCCCGTCACGTGAAGATGGCCATCGTTGACTGGCGCGTCACCCCCGGCATCGCCGTCGACGATCCGATGCTCATGGTTGGCATGCCGCCGGCACTGACCGCCGCCACCGGCATGGACGCCCTCACCCACGCGGTCGAGGCCTATGTGTCCACCATCGCCACCCCGATGACCGACTCCGCCGCCGAGAAGGCCATCGAGCTGATCGCCAAGTACCTGCGTCCGGCCGTGGCCAATGGCCAGGACATCGAAGCCCGCGAAGGCATGTGTTTTGCCCAGTATCTGGCCGGCATGGCCTTCAACAACGCCAGCCTGGGTCACGTCCATGCCATGGCCCATCAGCTGGGCGGTTTCTATGACTTGCCGCACGGCGAGTGCAACGCCATTCTCCTGCCCCATGTGGAGAAGTTCAACCTAATCGCCAAGATGGACCGCTTTGTCAAGATCGCCGAGCTGATGGGCGAGAACACCGCTGGTCTGGCCCCGCGCGACGCCGCCGAGCTGGCCCTGGTGGCTATCCGCAAGCTGTCCGCCGACATCGGCATCCCGGCTGGCCTGATCGAGCTGGGCAAGAAGTATGGCAAGGAAGTCAAGGCCTCCGACATCGACACCATGGTGGCCAATGCCCAGAAGGATGCCTGCGGTCTGACCAACCCGCGCTGCCCGAAAGACGCCGACGTCAAGGCGATCTACACCGCCGCGCTGTAAGACAAACAAGATGGTTCCCGTGCTCCCGCGCGGGAACCATCGACCGCTTTCACAAACTCCGGTGGAGCCTGCCCCTGTTTTCCCTGACTTGGCCTGTGCGGGCTTCACCGGCATTCTTCACCCAAGTTACGCTGTGGTTGGCGTTGCGGGGCGCGGTTTCGCGTCCCGCGTTTCACGTTTCCACCGGAAAGGAGGCGCAGGGCCTTTACTCCTTGTGACCCTGCGCCTCTGATCCAATACCAACCAGAAGCAACCGATTCGTACAAGTATTGACAAGGACAGGAAATTGAGCTAGCTTTTCCGACAACCTATTGAAGTTTTGCGTTTTTTTTGCATCACGGCCTCACCGTCGATCGTAACGGGTACGGGTTCCCGCAGGAGCCCGGTTATTCTCTTTTTTGCATAGGAGTCATCGCATGGCTGATAAAATTTTTCGTGTCAATATGTCGGACCTGAGCACCAAGGTCGAAGCCGTACCCGAGGCATGGATGGGCCTGGGCGGTCGCGGTCTGACCTCGACCATCGTCGCCGCCGAAGTCAACCCCACCTGTCACCCGCTGGGCAAAAACAACAAGCTGGTTTTTGCTCCGGGCCTGCTGTCCGGTACCCCGGCCGCCAACTCCGGCCGTCTGTCTTGTGGCGCCAAAAGCCCGTTGACCGGCACCATCAAGGAAGCCAACGCCGGCGGCACCTCGGCGCAGATGCTGGCCAAGCTCGGCGTCAAGGCCCTGATCATCGAAGGCAAGCCCGCCGATGACTCCAAATGGTACAGCCTGCACGTCAATGCGGACGGGGTGACCATCAAGGAAGAGACCGAAGTGATCGGCTTGGGCAACTTTGCCGTGGTCCAGACCCTCAACAATCGCCTGGGTGACAAGGTCGGCGTGATCACCATCGGTCCGGCCGGCGAAATGAAGATGCTCGGCGCCAACATTTCGATCAAGGATCCGGACAGCCACATGCGCTCCAACGGCCGTGGCGGTCTGGGCGCGGTCATGGGGTCCAAGAAGGTCAAATTCATCTCTGTCGAGCCCACCGATCAGAAGGTGGCCATCGCCGACCCCGAAGCCTTCAAGGCGGCCAACCGCACCTTTGCCAAGGCCCTGGTCGACAACCCCATCAGCAAGGCCCTGGCCCAGTACGGCACCAACGTCCTGGTCAACATCATCAACGAGTCCGGCGGGCTGCCCACCCAGAATTTCACCCGTGGCCAGTTCGAGGGCCACGAGGCGGTGTCCGGCGAGACCATGTACGACACCATCGTCGCCCGTGGCGGCAAGCCGAAACACAACTGCCATCCCGGCTGCGTCATCCAGTGCTCCCAGATCTACGCCGACGCCAAGGGCCAGTACAAGACCTCTGGTTTCGAGTACGAGACCATCTGGGCCCTGGGTGCCGACTGCTGCATCGACAACCTCGACTACGTGGCCGAGGCCGACAATCTGATGGACGACATCGGGCTCGATTCGATCGAGATTCCGGTGGCCTTCGGCGTGGCCATGGAGGCCGGAGTGCTCAAATTCGGCGACGGTGCCGAGTTGTGCCGCATCCTCAAGGAAGAAGTGGCCAAGGGCACGCCGCTGGGCCGGATCATCGGCAACGGCGCGGGCTCGGTGGGCAAGGCCTTTGGCGTTACCCGCGTGCCGGTGGTCAAGAACCAGGCCATCCCAGCCTATGACCCCCGCGCCATCAAGGGCATCGGCATCACCTACGCCACCTCCACCCAGGGCGCGGATCACACCATGGGCTACACCATCGCCACCAACATTCTTGGCGTGGGCGGCAAGGTCGACCCGCTGAGCAAGGAAGGCCAGGTGGAACTGTCGCGCAACCTGCAGATCGCCACCGCGGCCATCGACTCCACCGGCATGTGTCTGTTCATCGCCTTCGCGGCGCTCGACGACGCCACCTGTCTGCCGGCCCTGATCGACATGATCAACGCCCGCTTCGGCATCAAGCTGACCGCGGCCGATGTCACCAACCTCGGCATGACCATCCTCAAGACCGAGCGTGCCTTCAATCTGGCCGCCGGCTTCACCAACAAGGATGACCGGCTGCCCGAGTTCTTCTCCGAGGAACCGATCGCGCCGCACAACGTGGTCTGGGATATCACCGACGAAGCCATCGACTCGTTCTGGAACTTCTGATCGAGACGCGGCCATCACCGCCAGGGGCATTCCGTCATTCGGCGGAATGCCCCGCCTCCAACGTGCAACCACAACCCAAACCCGGAATCGCTCATGCAGCTCACGGTCAAACTGTTCGCCTATTTTCGGGACAATCGTTTCAAGCAGCAACGCATGGAATTCGCCGAGGGCACCACGGTCGAGGACATCATCCGTTTCCTTGACCTGCCGCTTGACGAGGTTGGGGTGACCATGATCAATTCGCGCCACTGCGAACTGCACCAGATACCGGCCGAGGGCGATCAGCTGGCCATTTTTCCGGCGATTGGCGGCGGGTGATTCCGCCGCCGGTGTTTTTCTCCGCCCTCTCTCACGAAGGCAAATTTCCCCCACCCCTTCGTTGCGTTCGTGCTATATTATCGCGTGTGGACGGGCCGGGCATCCCGGCGGCCGTCGAAGATACCGGTTGATTCCGGTTCACGCTTTCTGGCTCCATTCCATGACGGAGCATTTCCCAGGCAAAACAACATGAACGATTTCTTCAAACTGATCAGCCCCACTGATTTTGTCGCCCTGTTTGCCGATTTCGCCCCGCTTGCGGACGAAATCGTGCCGCTCGGCGCGGCGCGGGGCAGAGTCGTCGCCAAACCGCTGACCAGCAACGAAGCACTGCCGCCCTTTTCCCGCTCGACCATGGATGGCTACGCCGTCCGGGCGGCCGATACCTTTGGCTGTTCCGAATCCGAGACCGCGCTGTTGACGGTGATCGGCGAAATCGCCATGGGCGCCTCGGGTCAGGCCTTCAGTCTCCGCCCCGGCCAGGCCGTGCGCATCTGGACCGGCGGCGAGCTGCCGCTGAAAGCCGATGCCGTGGTCATGGTCGAATACACCCAGCCCTTCGACGAGCAGACCGTGGCCGTGTTCCGGCCGGTTGCCCCGGGCGAGAACATCATCCGCGCCGGCGAGGATTATGCTCCCGGCAGCATTGTCCTGGAACCGGGCAGCCGCTTGCGGCCCCAGGATCTGGGGGTGCTTTCCGGTCTGGGCATCACCTCGGTCCCGGTCTATCGCCAACCACGAGTGGCCATCCTTTCCACCGGTGATGAACTGGTACCGGCCGAGCAGACACCGCCGCCGGGCAAGATTCGCGACATCAATTCCACTTCCCTGGCGGCCCTGGTCGAGGAGGCAGGCGGCAGGCCCCTACTCCACGGCATCTGCTCCGACGATTTCGACCGCATGCTGGCCGTCTGCACCGAGGCCTTGGCCGAAGCCGATGTCCTGTTGCTCTCCGGCGGCAGCTCGGTGGGTCAGCGCGACTTCACCAAGCGGGTCTTTGCCGCCATGCCCGACAGCGAGCTGCTGGTGCATGGGGTTTCGGTCCGTCCGGGCAAGCCGACCATCCTCGCCCGTCAGGGCAACAAGGCGCTGTTCGGTCTGCCCGGCCATGTCGCCTCGGCCCTGGTGATCTTCACCTGTTTTGTCCGCCCGCTGCTCAGGCAATACAGCGGGTTGGGCGCCACCCTCGGGCTGCGCACGATCCGGGCGATCACCGCCGAACAGATTCCCTCGACCATTGGCCGCGAAGACTACGTCCGGGTACGCTTAACCGCCCGCGAAGAAGGGCAATCCCCCCTGGCGACACCGGTCTACGGCAAGTCGGGACTGCTCAGCCCGCTGGTCCGGGCCGACGGTCTCTTGCCCATCGGCCGCGATGTCGAGGGCCTGGATCGGGGGGTCGAATGCCCGGTGCTGCTGTTTCCCTAATCCCCATTTGTTGAATTGGACGAATCCCATGCAACGAAAAATCTACCTTGACATGCATTCCCGGGAAGAGGCCCAACGGCTGTTCTGGTCCCGTTTCGGCCAGCGAACCACTGAAGCGGAGACCATTCCCTCGCGCCTGGCCCGGGGCCGGGTGACCGCCGCGCCGGTCACCGCCCGTTTCTCCTCGCCCTCATTTCATTCGGCGGCCATGGACGGATTGGCGGTGCGGGCCGAGGACACCTTCGGCGCCAGTGACGACACGCCCCGGACCCTGCGCATCGACACCGGCGAGGCGGTGCCGGTCAACACCGGCTATCCGCTGCCGCCGGACAAAAACGCGGTGATCATGATCGAAAACGTATTGCTGGCCGATGACGGCGCGACCGGCGTGATCCGCGCTCCGGTCTACCCCTGGCAGCACGTGCGCAAGGTGGGCGAGGATATCGTCGCCACCGAACTGCTGTTCCCCACCGGTCATCAGTTGCGGCCGGCGGACATCGGCGCCCTGCTCACCGGCGGCTGTGCCACGGTGCGGGTGCGCAAACGGCCCAAGGTGGTGATCATCCCCACCGGCAGCGAGCTGGTCCGCTTGGAGGACTACCCGGATGCGCCACCGGCCGGCAAGACCATCGAATCGAACGCCACCGTGCTGGCCGGACTGGCCGAACAGGCCGGGGCCGAGGTGGCGATTACCCCCATCATCAGCGACGACTTCGCCACCATCTCCCGCCACCTGCAGGCCACGGTCGCCTCCGAGGCCGATCTGGTGATCATCAACGCCGGTTCCTCGGCGGGCAGCGCCGATTACACGGTGCGGATCATCGAGCAACTGGGCGAAATCCTGGTGCACGGCATCACCATCATGCCCGGCAAGCCGACCATTCTCGGCGTGATTGACCACAAGCCGGTGGTCGGCATCCCCGGCTATCCGGTGTCGGCGATCATCGCCATGGAGCAGCTGGTGGTGCCGCTCTTGGCCCGGATGCAGGGGGTGCATGTGGACCCGCCGGCAACGGTCCAGGCGGTTCTCGCCAAGGATCTGCCCTCGCGCAGCGGGATCGAGGAGTTCCGGCGGATGATCGTCGGCCGCATCGACGACCGGTTTGTCGCCGTGCCCCTCAAGCAGGGTGCCGGCGCCATCACCACCCTTACCCGGGCCAACGGCATGCTGCGCATCGCCGCCGCCTCCGAGGGGGAGATCCACGGCCGCGAGGTGACCATCGAGCTGCTCGTGCCCCGGCCCCAGGCCGAACGCACCATCCTCTGCACCGGCAGTCACGACCTCTGCCTGGATGTGCTCGGCGATCTGCTGCGCAAGCAGGACCCGGCCTATCCCCTGGCCTCGACCCATGTCGGCAGTCTGGGCGGCCTCATGGCCCTGAAACAGGGGATGTGCCACCTCGCCGGCTCGCATCTGCTCGATCCCATGGACGGCTCCTACAACACCAGCTACATCCGCAAGCATCTGGCCGGACGCGATATCCGCGCCGTCACCCTGGTGCACCGCGAACAGGGATTCATCGTCCCCAAGGGCAATCCGAAAAACATAGCGTCTATTCACGACCTGTTCGGCGAGGGTATCCGCTTCATCAACCGCCAAGCGGGTTCCGGCACCCGGGTGCTGCTCGACTACGAACTGGAACGCCACCATCTCGATCCCGACGCCATCCTCGGCTACGATCAGGATGAATACACCCACATGGCGGTGGCGGTGGCGGTGTTGTCGGGCAAGGTGGATACCGGGCTGGGGATCAAGAGCGCGGCCAATGCCTTGGGGCTCGATTTCGTGCCGCTGGTCGAGGAACGCTACGACCTGCTCCTTCCCGGCGAGCTGTTCGATACGCCGATGATCCAGGCCGTGCTGACGGTGATCAATACCGCCGATTTCCGCCAGGCGGTGGAGGCGTTGGGCGGCTATTCCACCCGGGAAACGGGCCGGCTGGTGGAACGTTAAAAGGGAAGCGTCCGCTTACCTTTCGTTGAGGACAAAATCGCCTTCCCGGAGATCAATGTGCAGCCAGCCATGGTGCAGCGGCGAGGGGAACCCGAGCAACAGCTTGACCGTTTCGGCGGCCTGCAGGCTGGCAATGACCGCCACGGTGAACGAGAGCACCGAGGGCGCGGGGCCGGTGGCCATGCGCCGGGGATAGAGGCGGTCGAGCAGATCGTCGCCGGGCAACCGCACCCCCACCTGGCCGTACCAGCCGCTGACCGCGCCATGCACCAGGGGGATGGACCGCCGATCGCACAGGGACGCCAGATCGCGGCGGGCCTGGATGTTATCGAGACAGTCGACCGCCGCATCGACCCGGAACGGCTCGTCCTGATCGGCAACGGCGCGGAAATCGACGGGGAAGAACCGGGTGGCGGTGAAGGCATGGATCGAGGCCACCCGCTCGGCCGCTGCCTCGGCCTTGTTGCGGCCCAGGGTGGACCAGAGGGCGTTGAGCTGACGGTTGCCGTTGCTCGCCGCAAAGACATCGGGATCAAAGAGGTGCAGCCGTCCGACCCCGATGCGCGTCAACTCCTCGATCACATAGCCCCCCAAGCCGCCGCAGCCGATCACCGCCACGCTTTTCCCGTGCAGCCGCCGCTGCTGTTGGTCGGTAAGGGATCCCTGGTTACGGGCAAAGGTATCGGCAAAAGAGGGCATGGCCACGACCTGCTGTTTGAGATGATTGTTGTTTGTTTTCCAGACGATACCTGCGTCGTCGTTCGATGTCAATCGCTTCGCGGCGCCGGCTGATTTCCGGCAAGGGATTGGTGCCCATGGACCCCCAACAAAACACCCCGCGCTCCTCTCCAGGCGAGAGACAACCATCGCCCGCTCCCCTCTGGGGCGACCGGTTGCCGGCCAACATTCTACGCTGGCTGTCCATCGCAGCGCGCACCAGCCATCTCGGCGTGGCGGCGGTGCTGTTCGGTGGCCTGCTCCTGCTGGTGCCCTTCGCCCGCCTGGCCCCCTGGCACCACCTGACCATCGTCACCGGCGCTGTCCTGCTGACCCTTGAATGGCAGCACGACAGCCGCTGGCCGCACCGGGGCAAGGGGTTGCTGGCCCTGCTCCATCTCGGCCTCTGCCTGCTGATCCACCTCGCTCCGGCACTAACCGTGCCGTTGCTGTGGGCCATCCTGATCAGCGGCTCGGTCGGCAGCCACATGCCGCGGCGCTTCCGCCACTGGTCAATCCTTCAGGGGTGGGAGCGGCAAGACAACGAACCACGGCCGCGCTGACGGGACGGTGAGCACCCGACCACGGCACCCCCAGCTGTTGTTTTTGGTCGGAATGAGTCGATAATGGAAAAAGAAACCGAGAATTACACAACAGTATTGACGGAAAGCGACCAAAAAAGCCATCCTGAAGGGGCAACTTCTGATCCGATTCTTTCTGCCCCAGGATTGTCCATGAAACGCTTGATGACCACCAAAGAGGTGGCCGAATTCCTCAATATCCACGAAAAAATGGTCTACACCCTGGTGTCGGAGAAGGCCATGCCGGCCACCAAGATTGCCGGCAAATGGCTCTTTCCCCAATACCTGATCGAACAGTGGGTGGAGAACAACACCATCAATTTTCCCGACAACGCCCGCCCCCTGACCTCCAACCAGCGGCTGATCGTGCTTGCCGGCAGCAACGACCTGCTGCTCGACACGACCATCACCCTGTTCAACCGCTCCTTTTCCGGCCACTTGGCTGTGTTCGGCAACATCGGCAGCATGGGCGGGGTCCAGGCCCTGCGCAACAACCTGTGCCACATCGCCGCCAGCCACCTCATCCAGGACGACGAGGCCGACTACAACTTTCAGTTCGCGGCCCAGGAGTTCGAGAAGATGCCGGTGGTCGTCAACTTCTGCCGCCGACTGCAGGGACTGCTGGTGCGCAAGAACAACCCGCTGGAGATCCTGTCGGTGGCCGACCTGGCCCGCCCTGGACTGCGGCTGGTCAATCGTTCGCTCGGCACCGGCACCCGCCTGCTGCTCGACCGCGAACTGCAGAAGGCCGGCCTGCGCGGCGACAAGATCATCGGTTACGATCGGGAGGTGGCCCGCCACATGGATGTCGGCCTGGAGATTCTCGCCGGGCGGGCCGATGTCGGTCCGGGCATCGAGGCGGTGGCCGGAGCCCTGGACCTCGACTTCCTGCCCCTGCGCTGGGAGCGATTCGACCTCTTGGTGTCCAAGGAGGTCTTTTTTGAAAAGGCGATCCAGGCCTTTTTTGGCCTGCTTCAATCCGAACCGTTCAAGGAGGCCGGGCGGGCCATCAAGGGGTATGACCTGACCATGGCCGGCAAGATCGTCTTTCAGGACGGGCAGTAATTTTTTACCTGGCAGGGTTGCCTGCCTGAAATCATGCACAAGGAGTCTATCATGAAACTCGAACAATTGTTGGCGTGTGGCCTGACCATGGCCCTGATGGCCGCTGGTCCGGCCATGGCCGCGGACAAAATCATCAAAATGTCGACCACCACCTCGACCCAGGATTCGGGACTGCTGGATGTGTTGTTGCCTGCCCTGGAAAAGGACACCGGCATCCAGGTCAAGGTGATCGCCAAGGGAACGGGAGCGGCCATTCGTGACGGCGTCGACGGCAACGTGGACGCCATTTTCGTCCATGACACCGCCCGGGAGGAAACCTTTGTCAAGGACGGCTACGGCAGCAAACGCTATGCGGTGATGCACAACGACTTCATCCTCGTCGGCCCGGCCGCCGATCAGGCCAAGATCAAGGGCACCGCCGAGGGCGCCGAGGCCCTGAAAAAGATCGCCGCCGCCAAGGCCACCTTTGTCTCCCGTGGCGATGATTCCGGCACCCACGCCAAGGAGCAGGAACTGTGGAAAGCCGCCGCCCTGCCCTTGGAAACCGTTACCTCCACCCTGGAGAAGGACGGCAAACAGATCCCGATCAAGGCCGTGCAGCCGGCCAACGCCAAAGACTGGTACCTGTCGGTGGGCCAAGGCATGGGCAAGACCCTGACCCTGACCGATGAGAAGCAGGCCTACACCCTGGCCGATCGCGGCTCCTTCATCAAATACAAATACGGACGGGAAGTGCCGGTCAACCTTGAGATCCTCTGCGAGGGCGGCAACCAGCTGGCCAACCCTTACGGCTTCATTCCGGTGAGCCAGGCCAAGCATCCGCATGCCAAGACCGCCGTGGCCGAGGAAATGGCCCAGTGGCTGGTCTCTGCCAAGGGACAGCAGGTGATCGCCGACTACAAGTTGCTCGGCAAGCAACTGTTCTTCCCCGACGCCAAGTAAGAAAAATTCGGTCGTGAGTTCGGGCGGAGGGCAGGGATGCCCTTCGCCCTTTTTTCCTTTTCCCGTTCAATCGACGCGATGTCCTTTTTTTTCGACAGTTTTGCTGCCGCCTGCCGCCTGGCCTGGTCGCTCGATCCGGAACTGCTGACCATTGTTCGGGTGTCGCTTGCGGTCAGCTGCCTGGCCACGGTGTTGGCCAGCCTGGTCGGTATTCCCGCCGGCTTTGCCATCGCCCATGGCCGCTTGCCCGGCAAGCGGGCGGTGATCACCCTGCTCAACACCCTCCTGGCCCTGCCCACGGTGGTGATCGGCCTGTTCGTCTACGTGTTCATCTCCCGGCGCGGCGTCTTCGGGCCGCTTGATCTGCTCTATACCCAGAAGGCGATGATCATCGGCCAGTTTCTCCTCGTTCTGCCGCTGGTCACCGCCCTGACCATCGCCGCCATCAGCCGGGTCGACGCGCGCTACCGCATGACCGCTCGCACCCTGGGGGCCAACGACTGGCAGACCGCCCTGGTGGTCCTGCGCGAAGCCCGCTTCGGCATTGCCGCGGCGGTCATCTCCAGCTTTGGCCGGGTGATCTCGGAGATCGGCATCTCGATGATGCTCGGCGGCAACATCAAGGGGTTCACCCGCACCATGACCACGGCCATGGCCCTGGAGTACGACAAGGGCTCCTTTACCCTGGCCGTGGCCCTGGGGTTGGTGCTGATGGCCATCAGCCTGGGGATGAATGTGCTGTTCAACCTGGCGCAGGGGAGGAGCGGCCGATGATGTGCTACACCCTGACCCAGCTTGTCCAGCGCTACCACCAGCGGCTGGTGCTTTCCATCGACCGCCTCGAAATCGAAGCCGGCCGCATTCATGCCCTGCTGGGCCCCAATGGCGCGGGCAAGACCACCCTGCTCCATATTCTTGCCTTTCTCGCCACACCGGCGGGCGGGACGATGACCTTCAACGGCGAACCGGTGGACCTGTCGGCCAGCAACCTGCTGCAACTCCGTCGCCGGGTGGTGCTGGTGGACCAGCATCCGATCATGTTTTCCACCACGGTGCGGGGCAACATCGAATTCGGCTTGAAGATCCGCCGCGTCGGCACACGGGAACGGCTGCGGATCGTTGACGAGGTCCTGGATCTGGTGGGTTTGGATCGGTACAAAACAGCCGCCGCCCACGAACTCTCCGGCGGCGAGACCCAGCGGCTGGCTCTGGCCCGCGCCCTGGCCCTGCGCCCGGAAGTGCTGCTGTGCGACGAACCCACCGCCAGTGTCGACGCCGAAAACCAGGCGATCATCGCCGCCCTGCTGCAACAGATCAACGCCGAGCGCGGTACTACCATCGTCTTCACCACCCATGACCGGCTGCAGGCCGCCTCCCTGGCCCAGCGCACCCTGGTACTGGAAAACGGCCGTCTGGCCCGCACCACCCATGAAAACGCCTTTGCCTGTTCCTTCCGCCAGGACGGTGGCGCGCCAGACGGTCCGCCGCGCTGCATGCTCCACGGCCTGGTGGCGTTCCCCTTGCCTCCTCTCCGCACCTGCTGGCCGGCAAGACGCGACGGCCGCATCCATCTCGATCCGGAAAGGATCACCCTGTGCCGGGCCGAGGAACGGCCCGATGTCGTGCCGACCTTCACCGGTACGGTCGTGCTGGTCATGGCCGAGGACAATAGGATTCGGGTGGTGGTCAACATCGGGGTTTTGCTGGTGGTGCTCATGCCCCAGGATCATTATCGGCGGGAAAACCCACGCGTCGGTGACCGGGTGGGCCTCCACGTGGCCCCCGAGGGCATCACCCTGCTGGATTGAAGCGGCTGCCGGCATGCTCCGGGGTCGCGTTCAATCGCATCTCCGGAAACGGCCAGCATCCCGGTAGTGCTTGAAATGCCCCAGCCTTCATGGCAAGGTAGGAGCCTCAACCCCAACCCGACCGTCCATACGCCGCCGCCCCGCGCCATCCGCCACGCGTAATGTGCCTCAATGGCACAGGACATCGCTATCCCGTTGGAGGCCCTGCATCCATGCTCCTGTACGCCCTGGTACTCCTGCCGCTCATCGGTTCGCCGCTGCCCGCCTTGACGGCTCGCCTTGCCGGACGAACGGCGCCCGTCCTGACGGCAGCCGCGATCAGCGCCGTGGCCCTGCTCTTGGCCTTGCCGCCCCTGGCCGCGGCATTCGCCGGTGCGCCCATGGAAGCGTATCACTCCTGGCTGCCCCAGGCGGGACTTGACCTGGGCCTGCGCATGGACGGGCTGGGCGCGCTGTTTGTTCTCCTGATCCTCGGCATCGGCCTGTTGGTGCTCCTCTATGCCCATTATTACCTGACCAAGGAGGAGGCGGTCGGCCGCTTTTATAGTTTTTTTCTGGTGTTCATGGGGGCCATGGTCGGAGTGGTGCTCTCCGATCACCTGCTGCAACTGCTGGTGTTCTGGGAGTTGACCTCGCTCAGCTCCTTTCTGCTCATCGGTTTCAACCACCAGCGCCGCGAGGCCAGGGATGGGGCGGCCATGGCCCTGACCATCACCGGCGGCGGCGGTCTGGCCCTGCTGGCCGGTTTTCTGCTCCTGGGACAGATCGCCGGCACCTACCGCATCTCGGCCCTACTGGACATGGGCGATCTCATCCGCGCCCACCCCCTCTACACTCCTGCCTTGGTGCTCATCCTGCTCGGCGCCTTCACCAAATCAGCCCAGTTCCCCTTCCATTTCTGGCTGCCCCGGGCCATGGCCGCGCCCACCCCGGTCAGTGCCTATCTCCACTCGGCCACCATGGTCAAGGCCGGGGTCTTTCTGCTCGCCCGGCTCTTTCCCGTGCTCGCCGGCACGGAACCATGGTTTTTCATCGTGGGCGGAATCGGCCTACTGACCCTGCTGTATGGCGCCTATCACGCCCTGTTCCAGCACGATCTCAAGGGGCTGTTGGCCTACTCGACCATCAGCCACCTTGGCCTGATCGTGCTGCTGTTCGGCATCGACACCCCGCTGGCCGCCGTGGCCGGGGTATTTCACATCATCAACCACGCTACCTTCAAGGCCTCGCTGTTCATGGCCGCCGGCATCATCGACCATGAAACCGGCACCCGCGACATGCGGTTTATCAATGGTCTGTGGGGGTACATGCCGCGCACCGCCGCCCTAGCGATGGTGGCCGCCGCGGCCATGGCCGGCGTGCCCCTGCTCAACGGTTTTCTTTCCAAGGAGATGTTTTTCGCCGAGACCCTGCATCTGAGCGCGCTCGGACCGGCACGTGGCCTGGTTCCCCTGGCCGCCACCCTGGCCGGGGTATTTGCGGTGGCCTATTCCGCCCGCTTCATCCACGATGTTTTCTTCAACGGCGAGCCCAAGGGCCTGCCCATCTATCCGCCGCATGAACCGCCGCGCTTCATGCGGCTGCCGGTGGTGATCCTGGTCGGCCAGTGTTTGCTGGTGGGCATCGTTCCCGGATTGACCGTGGCTCCCTTTCTCGCCCTGGCCGCCGGCGACATGCTGGGCACGCCGCTTCCCGACTATAGTCTGGCCATCTGGCACGGATTCACCACCCCCTTGGCCATGAGCCTGGCGGCCCTGATCGGCGGCCTGACCCTGTATGCGGCCCGCCAGCGGCTGTTTGCCTTTCACCGGCAGCGTTGGCCATCCGTGGATGCCCTGGTCCTGTTCCAGACTGCGCTTGACCGTCTGGCCGCCATGGCCCGCCGGCTGACCCGCCTGGTCGCGAACGGTTCCCTCCAACAGGCCATTGCCCTCGTTTTGCTGGCTACCATCCTGGCCGTGTACTGGCCGCTGGCCAACACCCCCTCGTCGATCACCGGCCCCGTGCGCTTCAGTTCCATCGACGGCCTGACCCTGACCGGCGCCCTGCTGATGATGGCCGCCGCGATGTTGGCGGTTTACTGGCATCGCCACCGTTTCACCGTCCTGGTCGCGCTCAGCGTGGTCGGGCTGATGGTGGTGCTGGCCTTTGTCCGCTTTTCCGCTCCTGACCTGGCCCTGACCCAGCTGGCCGTGGAGGTGGTGACCATCCTCCTGCTCATCCTGGCCCTGTTCTTCCTTCCCCGGCGCGGCCAATCGAAATCCCAGCCGCCCCGACGCGTCTTCCACCTGCTGCTCGCCCTGGCCATGGGCACCGCCGCCGGCCTGCTCACCTGGGGCGTGCTCACCCGGCCGTTCGATTCCATCGCCGCTTTCTTCCTCGCCAACAGTCTGCCGGGTGGAGGCGGCGCCAACGTGGTCAATGTAATCCTGGTCGATTTCCGTGGCTTCGACACCCTGGGCGAGATCACCGTGCTGGCCGTGGCCGCGCTCGGCATCCAGGCCCTGCTCGACAACCTGTGCCTGGAAGCCGGCATGGTGGAGGGCATCCCCGATCGCTGGGCCGACGAGCGCCACATCCTGGTGCTGTCCCTGATCACCCGCCTGCTGTTGCCGCTGGCGCTGCTGGTCGCGATCCACTTCTTCCTCCGGGGCCATAACGCCCCGGGCGGCGGCTTCATCGCCGGCCTCGTTTCCGCGGTGGCCCTTATCCTCCAGTCCATGGCCAGCGGCATCGCCTGGACCCGGCAACAATGGCGGGCAGGCTATCGGCCGCTGATCGCCTGGGGTGTGCTGATCACCGCCGCCACCGGCGCGGGGTCCTGGTTGTTCGGCCATCCCTTTCTCACCTCCGCCTTCGGCCATGTTCGCCTGCCGCTGGTCGGGGAACTGGAACTGGCCACCGCCATGCTGTTCGATCTCGGGGTTGCGCTGGCGGTGTTCGGCGTGGTGATGCTGATCCTGGAGACCCTGGGCAATCTCAACCAACGCTGCGCCGAGACGCGCAAGGGAGGAGCCTGATGGAAGCGCTGGCCGCCTGCACCGTGGCCGTCCTGGTGACTTGCGGGGTCTACCTGCTGCTCCGCGCCCGCACCTTTTCGGTGGTGGTGGGGCTCTCGCTGCTCTCCTATGCGGTCAACCTCTTTCTCTTTTTCACCGGCCGCCTGCTGGGCAAAGCCCCGCCCCTGATCGGGTCCACGGCCGGCGATGAAGCTCCTCTGGCCGATCCCCTGCCCCAGGCCCTGGTGCTCACCGCCATTGTGATCGGCTTCGGCATGACCGCCTTTGTCCTCATCCTGGCCCTGCGCGCTCGAGGCGAACTGGGCAGCGACCATGTCGACGGCAAGGAGGACGAGGCATGAACCACTGGCTGATGATGCCGCTGCTCGTGCCGCTGGTGGCGGCCATGATCAACCTCTTGCTCGGCGGACGGAGAATGGGGTGCCAACGGCTGGTGTCCCTTGCCTGCAGCGTTGGTCTGTTGGCTGGGTCGATCATCCTGATGGGCTTCGCGCACAGCGGCGAAATGTATGTCTATCGGCTGGGCGACTGGCCGGCGCCGTTTGCCATCGTCCTGGTGCTCGATCGCCTCAGCGGCCTGCTGCTGGTCACCACCGCCCTGCTCGCCCTGCCCTGCCTGCTCCAGGCCATGGACGGCGACGACGGGCGCGGCCTTCACTTTCACGTGCTGTTCCCGATCCAGCTGCTGGGAATCAACGGCGCCTTCCTCACCGGCGACCTGTTCAACCTGTTCGTCTTTTTCGAGATCCTGCTGATCGCCTCCTACTCGCTGGCCCTGCACGGCGGCGGACCGGAACGGGTGCGCGCCGGCCTGCACTACGTGGTGCTCAACCTGATCGGTTCGGCGCTCTTTCTCCTGGCCGTCGGTACCCTCTACGGCCTAACCGGCACGCTGAACATGGCCGACCTGGCGGGCCGGGTGGCGGCCGCGCCGACGGACCAGGCGGCCTTGCTGCGGGCCAGCGGACTCGTGCTGCTGGTGGTATTCGGTCTCAAGGCGGGGATTCTGCCGCTGCATTCCTGGCTGCCCGCCCTCTACGGATCGGCCCTGGCCCCGGTGGCCGCCCTGTTCGCGGTGATGACCAAGGTCGGGGTGTACGCCATGCTCCGCGCCGCCACCCTGCTCTTTCCGCCGCAGGGGCCGGTGGGGGGCACGCTCGCCGCCCTGCTGCCAGTGCTGGCCCTGCTCACCCTGGCGACCGGAGCCATCGGCGCGCTTGGCGCCCAGCGGCTGCGGACGTTGATCGCCTCCCTGGTGATCCTGTCGGTGGGCACCCTGCTGGCGGGCATCGGGCAGTTCACCGCCAGCGGCTTCAGTGCGGCCCTTTACTATCTGCCGCACACCACCTTGGTCACCGCCGGCCTGTTCCTCCTGGCCGAGCCGATCGGAGGCCAGCGCGGCGATCTGGAAGACCGCCTGGACACCGGTCCGCCCGTGGGCCGACCCGCCGCCCTTGGCCTCTTGTTCCTGATGGGCGGTGTGGCCGGGGCCGGCTTGCCGCCGCTCTCCGGGTTCATCGGCAAGCTGCTGCTGTTGCGCTCGGCCCCCTTGCCCGATGGGACCTGGCTGTGGGGCGTGGTCCTCGGTTCCAGCCTGCTGACGCTCATTGCCCTCAGCCGCGCCGGCAGCCGCCTTTTCTGGGGGCCGGTCGTGGACACGGAAACACCCACCCCCGCCGGATGGCGGCCCCTGTTGCCGGCCACCCTGCTCCTGGCCGCGAGCCTGGCCATGACCGTGGCCGCCGCCCCCATCTGCCGCTACACCGAGGCCACCGCCCGCCAGCTGCTCACGCCGCGCCACTATATCGAGGCGGTCCTGAACCCTGCACCTCCGGGAGGAACACCATGAACCGCTGGCTGCCCCAACCGCTGACCAGCCTTTGCCTGTGGCTGCTGTGGTTGCTGCTGACCGAGTCCCTGGCCCCCGGCCACCTGCTGCTCGGCGGGCTGCTCGCCCTTGCCCTGCCGCTGTTCACCGTCCGTTTCTGCCCCGACCGGCCGCGCATCCACAGGCCGCTCCTGCTGCTGCCCTACCTGGCGGTACTGTTGTGGGACATCACCGTGGCCAATCTGGTGGTGGCGCGGCTGATCCTCGGGCCCGCACGCCGGCTGCGACCGGCGTTCATCGAGCTGCCGCTCGATCTGGGCAGCGATCTGGCCGTCGTCCTGCTCACCCACACCGTTTCCCTGACCCCGGGCACGGTGGCCGCCCACCTGAGCCCGGACCGGCGCGTCTTGCTGATCCACGCCCTGGATGTCGACGATTCAGCCGAACTCGTCGCCCACATCAAACAGCGCTACGAACGCCCCTTGAAGGAGATCTTCGCATGCTGAATCTTGCCATCCCCCTCGCCCTGGCCTGCATCGGCGCGGCCCTGCTGCTCAACTTCTGGCGGCTGGTGCGCGGCCCCGGCCCGGCTGACCGCATCCTCGCGCTGGACACCATGTACGTCAATACCACCGCCCTGCTGGTGCTGCTGGGCATCCATCTCAACCGCAGCGTCTATTTCGAGGCGGCCCTGCTCATCGCCCTGATGGGCTTTGTCGGCACGGTGGCCCTATGCAAGTACCTGCTGCGCGGCGACATCATCGAATAGGGAGAAGAGGAATGCTTGACCTGCTGATTTCGTTCTTTCTGCTCATCGGCGGGGCCTTTGCCCTGATCGGCTCCATCGGACTTGCCCGCCTGCCCGACCTGTACACGCGGCTGCACGGCCCCACCAAGGCCACCACCCTGGGCATCGGCGGCATCCTCATCGCCTCCATGCTCCATTTCGGCGCCCAGGACAACGGCCCGAGCGTGCATGAAATCCTGATCACCCTTTTTCTCTTCACCACCGCGCCCATCAGCGCCTACCTGGTCGCCCGCGCCGCCCTGCATCTGGACCGGCAGGAGGACGGCGACCGGCTGTGAGCGCCGCTCTTGGCCCGGCCGTTGCCGAAGGGTGATCAATATCCGTTCACGAAAACGGCTTGTGCATGCCGGCTCTCGCCGGCCGAGGTGACCAGCACCGCCGCCGCCCCGCTCACGGGACATTTGTGCTCGCAGATGCCGCAGCCGATGCACAGGTTGTCCACCACATAGGGCTGCCGGACCCAAGCCCGCTCCCCCCGGCTGTTCTCCACCTCGACCTCGCGGAACTTGATCGCCTTGTCCGGCGTTGGGCAGTGCTCCTCGCAGACGATGCACGGCGTGGCCGATGCATAGGGCAGACAACGATTCTTGTCGAAGTGGGCCCGGCCGATGACCGTGCCCTGTTTCTCGCTTCTGCTCAGCCGGCGGATGGCCCCGGTGGGGCAGACCTGGCCGCAGAGGGTGCAGTTGTACTCGCAGTAACCGATGCGGCCGATCAGCCGGGGAGAGAACATCCCTTCCAGGCCGGCCTCCAGCCAGGCAGCATGGAGGGCGTTGCCGATGCAGACCTTCATGCACTCGCCGCAACGCACGCAACGACCCAGAAACGCCTCTTCGGCCAGGGCGCCGGGCGGACGGATCAGCAGCGGATCGGCATGCCGGGCCAGGGGCCGCGACGGCAGCGCCAGGGGCGCCAGGGCTCCGGCGGCCAGCGAGCCGATCACCGCCCGCCGCGACAGATCGATTCGCGGCGCCCTGGCTCCGGCCGCCTTCCACGCGAAGCCGATGCGCGCTCGCGGGCACTCACCGAGGCAGTCGAGACAGAGGGTGCACTCGGCCGGATTGATGGCTCGCGCCTCGTCGATGGCCGCCATGGGGCAAATGTCACGGCAGTGGTGGCACTGGCCGCAGACCGGCGAGCCGCCGCCGAGGCGCAGCGGAGCCAACCGCGAGACTAGGCCGAGCAGGGCGCCCAGGGGGCAGATCGTGCGGCAGAAAAACCGGCTGTTCACCCGGCTCAGACCCAGCACCGCGAGCAGCAGCATCAGAGAGAACACCGACAAGGTGTAGACCTTGTCGGTGAAGGGAAGCAGGTACCGCTTGAGCAGCCCGTACACCGGTTCGGTCAGGGTGTTGACCCACTCCGGTGCCTGCTGGTAGGTCCAGGTGAACAGGGTGGTGGCCGCGTGATCAAGCCCTGGATGGACCGCAAAGGTCAGGGCGCGCACCAACAGGGAAAAGGGATCGACAAAGCCGGCCAGGGGTAGGCCGAACCAGGCGGCGGCCAGGAAGAACACCAGCAACAGGTATTTGGGTCGATGCCGTTCCGGCCGCGCCGGGGATGCGTGGCGATGGCCCACGAGACGGCGGCTGGCGTCGATCAGGGTGCCCAGGGGGCAGACCCAGCCGCAGAACAGCCGGCCGCACACCAGGGTGAGGCCGATGGTGACCACGGCCGGCAGCATGAGGACGATCACCGTTTTGGCGGCCAGCATGGCGGTTAGGGCGAGGAAGGGATCGAGACGGAACAGCAGGTTGACCGCCCAGGGCAGTTCATCGCCCCCGTTGGAGTCGGTGTGGATGAACAGGGCCAGGAAGGCAAGAACAAACAGGCCCTGGCTGAGCTTCCGCCACACCGAAGGCTGCAACGGGCCGGCGCGGCGCATCAGGCCTCCACCACCTTGATCCGCGCCAGGGCCATCTCGCCCAGCCCCAGGGCGTGGGCCGCCACCGTCGATTCGATCGCCTCGGGCGGGAGATCGAACAGGGTGGTGGCGTAGGCGTCGGCGGCCACCGGATCCACCGAGGCGATCAGGGTATCGGTCTGGCGCACGTCCTTGAGATCGCCGCCCTGGGGACCGTTGGCGAGAAGGATGCGGCTGGCGTCGATCAGGGTCAGCTTGGGCCGGATCACCGTGGCCAGGTCAGCCAGGCTCTGGCCGAGCTGGTGGTGGAGCTGGCCACGGTTGCCGCCGATCACCCCCATGCTGTTCTTCAGCCCCAGGGTCAGCCGGGACAGACCGTGGTGCTTGGCCACCGGCAGGTTGATGTAGCAGTCGCAGTCCAGGGCCTCCTTGTAGATCTCCCACCGGGTGAGCACCTTGCCCCGCTCGATCCGCACCGGCACGAACTTGCGCTGGTCGATGTGTTCGATCACTGCCCGCGCATCGCCCAGGTCGTGGATCGCCCGTTCGATGCCGCTGCTCGCGTAGCAACGGCGCTGCTCGTTGCAGGTCCGGTCAAAGACCAGCACTTTTTTCGCTCCGGCCTCCAGGGCCTGGGCCACCACCGCCCGTACCACCTGCGGATGGGTGTTGGCCCCCTGTTCCGGGGTGCGGTCCCAGCCGATGTTCGGCTTGACCACCACCCGGTCGCCCGGCCGGACGAACCGCCGCATGCCGCCCAGCGGTCGCAGCACCCGCTCGACCAGGGCGGCATAGTCCTGGCCCTTGGCCACGCCGAGTACCGGGGACGGCTGCTCGGCGGCCAGGACTTCGGGCACGATGGTGAACCGGGGAATGGTCAGGGTGGCTCCGGCCGACCAGAGCATCACATCGCGGATGAATTGCCGTCTGTCCATGGCCTGTCCTCCTGGAATGAACGGCTCGCCCACGGGAGGCGAACCGGTTGATGGTGCCGGGACACGGGATCGGGCATCCGGGTCGATTGGTGCCACACCGTTCCTGGTCAACCCATCACAACACCTTGATTCTCTGTACAAGTCCCCATCGCGTTGGTCAACATCTTTTCATCCTCCCCGGCCCGCCCGGCATGCACCGGCGAGCGCCTCAGCCGCCCAGCACCGGGAACAGCTGCCGGAGGCCGTGGGCAATGAACTCCACCCCCATGGCGGCCATGATCAGGCCCATCAACCGGGTGACGATGTTGATGCCCGTTCTGCCCAGCAGCTGGGTGATGGTCGGCGCCAGCCGGAACAGCAACGCGGTCAGGAAAACCAAAAGGACGATCACCACGCACATGGAAAGGTAGTGCATGGCCGAGTCGTGACGCTGGGCATAGAGGATGACCGTGCTGATCGCACCGGGTCCGGCCAGCAGCGGCGTGCCCAGGGGAACCACGGCCACGCTGTCGCGCTCGGCCGAGTCGAGTTCCTCCTCCTTGGTCTGTTTGACGTTGCTGATCTTGGCGTTGAGCATGGAGATCGCCATCAGCAGGATGAGGATACCGCCGCCCACGCGGAAGGAGTCCACCGAGATGCCGAAGAACCGCAGGATGGCCTCGCCGCTGAACAGGACCACCACCAGGATGATACCCATGGACAGGGCCGCCATGGAGCCGTTCCTGTTGCGGGTTCGGTCGTCCTGGCTGGTGGTCATGTTGATGAAGATCGGCAGCATGCCCACCGGATTGACGATCGCCAGCAGGGCGATGAAAAATTTGAGGTATTCGTTGATCGTGCCGCTATCCATCCTGCTTTGTTTCCTTTTTTTCTCGGATTGTTTGTCCGTCGGGGCGAAAAAGATCAGTAGCTGTTCCGGCTGCTCATCTCTTCCGCCTGTTTTCTTCTTTTCGGCCGTAGCGGGTCGCCCTCCCTGGCATAGCCAAGGGTGATGACCAGGCCGATCCGCCTGCTTGCCGGGATGTGGAGCAGTTTCTTGATGGCCTGCTCGTCAAACCAGCCGAGCATGCAGGTTCCCAGTCCCAGTTCTGTCGCCCGCAGGCAGAACTGGCTGGCGGCGATGCCGATGTCGATCAGGGGAAATTCCCGGTCCTTGAGCCGGGCGCCGATCTGGGTGATCACCCGTGGCTTCTCGATTACCAACACGGCGAGCACCGGCGCCTCGGGTGCGAACTTATTGAACGAAACCAAGGCACTGAAAGTGGCACGAGCCACCTTGTCCTTAAGGTCGGGGTCGGTGACCAGGATCAGTTTCCACGGTTGGGAATTGGAGGCCGAGGGCGCGAGCCGCACCGCCTCGATCAGCTGCGCCAGCTTTTCCTCTTCAACCGGCTGGTCGGCATAGCTTCTGACGCTCTGGCGGAGCGCGATCAATCGGGCAACATCCATGGTCTGTCTCCTGCGAATTGCTGATCAAACGGGATGGCTACGGTTGCAGCAGCTTCAGCCCCAGCGGTTCCTCGACCGCCCGACGCGCCGAGCTCCCCACCAGCTCGTGGACGATCACCTCCATGACGTGCCACACCCGCACCCCGGTGCGAATGCAACCGGTGATTGTCTGGCCGCCCCGGCCGCATGCCATGTGCAGATGCACCAGCGGCGTCCCCTGCTCGTCGCGGAACAGGGTACCGACCCCGGCCACCTCATGGGCGTGTTCAAGCGGCCAGTGCATGGCTTCCAACGGCAGGCCGCGATCCTCCCTGGGCCCGACCACCAGCCGGCTGCCGTCATCTGCCCCGCCGACCACCAGCAGCGAGGCGGCCTCGATCTGCTGTTCGGCGGCGAACCGTTCGATCACCTCGTGGACGATCTCGCCGTCCTCCAATCGGACAATGAACACCCTGCCCTGCCGGGCCTGTGCAAATCGCATCGTTCTCTCCTCCCCTCCCGGGCTTGAATGGACCATCGCCGCCCCGCCCCGGACATCGCGCGGGTGGCCGATTGTTCCATCATACCGTGGAACCGGACGGAACACATCAGGGAACTGCGGTCTGACCGGCCAGCGCCCGGTGTCAGCGAGCGCCTTGGTGTTTCCTTTGCCTGCCGCCGATCACTATCGCCGCAGTTTTCTGTGGTGTTTTCCGCTTCTATCCTCTATACATTGAAAATCATTCCCATCAACCAGGAGGCTGCCATGGTATCCGGAACGTACAAGACCTTCCACCAGCGGATCAAGCCGCATATCCCCGCCGACCAGATCATCACCGACCCCCTGCGCACCGTCACCTTCGGCACCGACGCCAGTTTCTACCTGCTGGTGCCCAAAATCGTGATCAACGTCAACACCGAGGCCGAGGTGCAGCTGATCCTGCGCGAAGCCGGCCGGCTGCGGCTGCCGGTCACCTTCCGTGCCGCCGGCACCAGCCTCTCCGGCCAGGCGATCACCGACTCGATCCTGGTTCGGCTCGGTCCGGGCTGGAACCGCTTTCGAGTGTTCGCCAACGCCAGCAAGATCCAGCTCCAACCGGGGATCATCGGCGGCCACGCCAACCGCATCCTGGCCGAATTCGACCGCAAGATCGGCCCGGACCCGGCCTCGATCGACAGCGCCAAGATCGGCGGCATCCTGGCCAACAACGCCAGCGGCATGTGCTGCGGGGTGGAACAGAACAGCTACCGCACCCTGGATTCGATGCGCATCATCCTCGCCGACGGCACCATCGTCGACACCGCCGACGACAAGAGCCGGGCCGCCTGCCGCCGCAGCCACCCTGCCCTGCTCGACGGCCTGGCCGCGCTGCGCGACCGGGTTCGCGCCGATCAAGAGCTGGCGGAGCGCATCCGTTACAAGTTCAAAATCAAAAACACCACCGGCTACAGCCTCAACGCCCTGGTCGATTTCGACGACCCTTTCGACATCATGCAGCATCTGATGATCGGCTCCGAGGGCACGCTCGGTTTCATCGCCGACGTGGTCTACCGCACCGTGATCGAGCATCGCCACAAGGCCAGCGCCCTGATCTTTTACCCGGATATCCGCACCGTCTGCGAGGCGGTGGTCATCCTCCAGCAGCAGCCGGTGGCGGCCGCCGAACTGATCGACCGTGCCGGCCTGGCCTCGGTCACCGGCAAGCCGGGCATGCCGCCCTTCCTGGCCGAGCTTGATCCGGGCGTCACCGCCCTGCTGATCGAGACCCGAGCGGAGACCGCCGAGGCACTTCGTGCCCAGATCGAACAGATTACCGCAAGCCTGGCCGATCTGCCCACGGTGCGGCCAATCGAGTTCACCGCCATTGCCGAGGAGTACACCCAACTGTGGAAGATCCGCAAGGGGCTGTTCCCGGCGGTGGGCGCGGTCCGCCAGACCGGCACCACGGTCATCATCGAGGACGTGGCCTTTCCCATCGAACACCTGGCCAATGCCACCCTCGATCTCCAGGAGCTGTTCCGCAAATATGGCTATACCGAGGCGATCATCTTCGGCCATGCCCTGGCCGGCAACCTCCACTTTGTCTTTACCCAGGATTTTTCCATCCAGACAGAGGTGGTCCGCTACCGCGACTTCATGGACGGGGTGGTGCGCCTGGTGGCGGAGAAATACGACGGCTCGCTCAAGGCCGAACACGGCACCGGCCGCAACATGGCGCCTTTTGTGGAGAAGGAGTGGGGCGAGGCCGCCTTTGGCCTGATGCAGGAGATCAAAGCCCTGTTCGACCCCCAGGGGCTGCTCAATCCAGGCGTCATTCTCAACGCTGACCTCGAAGCCCATATCAAGGACCTCAAGCCCCTGCCGCCCACCCACGAATTGGTGGACAAGTGCATCGAGTGTGGCTTCTGCGAGCCGGTCTGCCCGTCGAAGAACCTCACCTTTACCCCTCGGCAGCGCATCGCCGGCCGCCGCGAGATCAGCCGGCGGCTGGCGGCCAATGCCGGCCAGCGGGAGGTGCAGCGGCTGATCAAGGCTTACCGCTATCCGGGCATGGACACCTGCGCCGCCGACGGCCTCTGCGCCACCCTCTGCCCGGTGGGGATCGACACCGGCAAGATGGTCAAGAGCCTGCGCGAGGAGGCCAACGGCCAGCTGGCCAAGGCGGTTTCCCGGTACGTGGCCGATCATTTCAAGGGCGTGACCCGCTCGGTGAGCGGCTTGCTCGACACGGTGGATGGGGTCCACCGTTTGGTCGGCACGCCGATGATGGAACAGGCCACGCAGCTGGCCCGCACCGTCAGCGGCGGCCTGGTGCCCCTGTGGAACCGGGAAATGCCCGCCGGCGTGCCCGCCCTGCGCCCGCCAGCTCCTGCCGGAGAACTCCAGGTGGTTTATTTTCCCAGCTGCGCCAGCCGGGCCATGGGCGGGCCGGCCCGCCACGACCTCGAACGCACCGGCCTGCCGCACAAGACCTTGGCCCTGCTCGCCAAGGCAGGTTACGGCGCGATCCTGCCCGAGCGGGTGGAGGCGCTCTGCTGCGGCCAGGCCTTTGAGAGCAAGGGGTTGATGCGCCAGGCCGATGCCAAGGCCGACGAACTGAGCGATGCCCTGCTCAAGGCCACCCGTGACGGCGAGCTGCCGGTGCTGTGCGACACCAGCCCCTGCCTGCAGCGGATGCGCAACACCCTCGACAAGCGGCTGAGACTCTATGAACCGGTGGAATTCGTGCTCGAATTTCTCCAGGATCGGCTGGTGTTTGCCCGCAGGAAGGAACGGATCGCCCTCCATGCCACCTGCAGTACCCGCAAGATGGGGCTGGACGGCAAGCTGCGCCAACTGGCGCAACTCTGCGCCAAGGAGGTGGTGGTGCCCGAGGATATTCACTGCTGCGGCTTTGCCGGCGACCGCGGCTTCAACTTCCCGGAACTCAACCGCGCGGCCCTAGCTGGCCTGAAAGAGCAGGTCTACGGCTGCGAAACCGGCTATTCCACCAGCAAGACCTGCGAGATCGGCCTGGCCCTGCACGCCGAGATCCCCTACCGTTCGATCCTCTATCTGGTGGACGAGGTGACCGACCCCTTGCCTGCCTAGGGTAACCAGGCGGGATTCTGCCGCTAGTCCAGCAGGATCTCGCCCTGGCTAAAGGCGCGGGTGATGATGGTCTTGAGTTCATCGCGCAGCCCCTGGCTGTCGCGGCCCGCATAGGCCCGATACACCCTGGCCGAGATGACGAGGAAGGCATCGACGACCTTGGGGTCGAAATGGCTGCCCCGGCCCTGGCGGATGAGATCCAGGGCCGCCTCGTAGGAAAGCGGCTGCTTGTAGGGCCGCTTCGAGGTCAGGGCGTCAAAGACATCGGCCACGGCAAAGATTCGCGCCACCAGCGGAATGGCCTCCCCGGTCAGCCCGTTGGGATACCCGCTGCCGTCGAATTTCTCGTGATGCGCCCCCACCACCTGGGCCGCGTCGGCCAGCCACATTGATCCATCAATGATCTCCAGCCCGTGGCGCACATGCGCCTGCATCTGGGCAAACTCCCGCGCATCCAACCCGCCCGCCTTGAGCAGAATCTGGTCGCGAATGCCGATCTTGCCCACATCATGGAGAAAGGCCCCCTTGATCAGGGTCTGGAGCGCGCTGTTTTCCAGACCAAGGACCTCGGCCAACCGCACCGCGTACAGGGTGACGCGGAAGTTGTGCGCGTCGGTGTCGCTGTCGCGCTTGGCGATGGCGCTGGCCAAGAGCGACAGGGTACCCAGGTTGGCCTCCAGCAGGTTGCGGGAAAACAGGGTCAGCTTGCGCACCAGCTGGAGGATGACCGGATAGAGCAGGCCGCTGGTGGCGACGACGATCAGCAGGGCCATGACCACGCTGTGCCGCAGCGTCTTCTGCAAGGCCTGCCTGGCGGCCTCGGAGGGGGCGAACACGGCCTCGGCGTAGGCCGGATTCGGGCCTGCCGGATCGGTGAGCGGCATGACCACTAGCACGTGCAGCCGCTCGCCCACCATGACCACCTCCGCCGCTTCGCCCCCCGGTGGGGGCCGGCGCGGCCGGGAGTGGGCCAGGCGCTTCACCGCTTCGATCAGGGGATAGCTGTTGGCTGTCCGCTCCTCGCTCTCCCCGGTGCCGGGAACAAAAAATTGCACATAGACAAACTCGCCGTTGGCCGGTTTGGCCGCGACCGAAAGCCGCTCCTCCAGGGCCTGATGAAAGGCGGCGCGTTGTTCCCTGCCCTGCTCCTGTGCGATTTGGATGGTGCGGGCGATCAGCAGCTGGATTTCAGCGCGGGTCTCCTCGACCACCTGGGCGCGCAGGTTCTGTTGTTCGCTGTAATAGACCGCCGCCCCGGTCAGCAGACCGATGACCACGGCCATCAGCGCCAACCGCAGGGTCAGAACGCGATAGACAAAGGTTTGCAGGGAAAGGGGCCGGGATCTGGTCATGGCGGGCTCCGTTGCGGAATGGTTGAGGGGATGCCGGGGCGGCGTTCCCGGCCCTGGCCGGATGGGCGGGCACCACGCCAACCAGTCGCGGCGAAAGGTCAACCGGAGTCAGAACTTGAGCAGGGCGATGAATCCGTAAATGGCAAGGTACAGCGACAACAAGGCGGCCAGCAGCATCGCCAGCCTGCCGAAGAGCAGACCGGACGCCCAGATGAGCAGGGTGGCAAACGGCATGAGCAGCAGCACGTACAGCGCGGCGTCGGTACACGGCGGCAGCAGCAACAGCACCACCATGACGCCGAAAAAACGATAAAATCCTCGCTGGGTGGTGTCCACATACACCGGAGAGGTGTTGTCCATGGCAAGGTCCTCCATTGCTTTACCCATAAAGAAAAAAATGGGCGACGTCAAGGCTCGTTGCCGGTCGACAGCCACGGCAGACCACGGCACGGTTCACGCTCGAGCCCTGTCCTCGCCGACGGACACCGGCGCGAGGTTGCGGGCCAGCAGCCGGGCGAGAATGGTCGGGTCGGGCATGGCCGGGCTGTAGTCGTCCCAGCCGTAGGCCAGGGCAACGGCGCGGTCGAGCTGCTCCTGACGCAGCCGCAGGCCGGCGGGCATCTCGTTGTAGAGGTTGGTCAGGGTACGTTTTTTCCAGGCAGCGGCATGTTCGGGTTTGGGCTGTGGTCGCGGCGGCAATCCGGCGGCCTGCTCCTCGGGGGTGATCACCCAGTCGAGCCACTCTTCCGGGTTGAGCCAGTGCTCCCGCCAGCGGAGCAGTTCGGCGGCAGCGGCACCGATGGCCGCCAACGGTTCGCCGGCAGGTGGGGCGGGATCGTGGAGATCAAAGCCCGGTGGAAAGGGAAAGGTTTCAAAGGTGAGACTGACGTTGTAGCGAGGGTCATTGCCCAAGCCCATGCGCCCGCCTTTTTCAATGGCCCAAAGACAGTGGATGCGAGAGGAGAGGATGCCCAAAGTGGCGTCGTCCTGGCGGGGAATGACGATCAGGCTGTGTTCCGGCGCCACCTGCACCGGAAAGCGGACAAAAAAGCGATGCTTGGCCGTCTCCGGAGTGGCGATGTAGTGGCTGAGCCCCTGGAGCGCGGCGCACAAAGCCGGACGCTTCTCCCCGTGCTGCAACCATTTTTCTGCTCTGGCCACTCGATTGTTGTTGATTCGTACCGGCTTGACCATGGCCTCCACGTGGGCAAAGGGCTTGAGGTAATCGGCGGCCTGGCGCTGGTCCATGGCGGCGAAATCGATCACCCACTTGCCGGCCCAGCGGCGGGTGATGTCCGACCCATTGTAGATCGGCCGGACCACGTCGCTGTTGGGCCGACCGTTGGGGTTGCCGGTGTCCGCCAGCCAATCGAGCGCCGTGGGCCGTGTCCACCTTGAAGGGTCCGGCCAGGCAGATGCCGAAGAACGATCGTCCCTTGTTGGCGGCCAGCGGCCGCGCCTGGGTGAGATCCAGGGTCTGGTCCGCCTCGGCGCTGCCGGTGAGGTCGGCGTGGATCGCGGCCACCGGCTGACCGTCGAGCCGGACCGTGTTGCCCCGGCCGAAACAAACCAGGCTGACCCGCACCGCCGCCCCTTCGTTGACCCAGTCCTCGTCCGACCAGGCCTCAAAGATGCGGGTGGTGGCCTGAATGCGTTCCAGCACCACCCGGTTGCGTTTCTGACGGATGGAGTTGGTGGCCACCAGGCCGGCGGCATCCGCCAGACCCGCCTCGATCTGGGCGCGCGCCTTTTCAAACCAATAGGTCACCAGGTCGGCGCCGCCGGGCACCCGCCCCTGGTAGCAGCCGCGCAACCGCTCGACAGAGTCGTCGCCCAGCTCGCCGCGCATCATCTTGTCGCCGAGAAAGGGCGGATTGCCGACAATCACATGGGCCTTGGGCCAGCTGGCCTCGCTGCCGTCCGGGTTGAGCAGGGCATCGCGATGCTCGATGCTGTCGAGTGAGCGGAGAATCGGATCGCGGGCGATTTCCCGGCCGTTGCGGCGGCACCACTGGATATCGCCGATCCATACCGTGGTGCGGGCCAGTTCGGCGGCGTACTCGTTGATCTCGATGCCGCAGATGTTCTGCGGCCCGGTCATCATCAGCAGCTTGGCCGGATAGCCCAAGTCCTGGGCCTCGATGTTGACCTGCTTTTCCACGTCGCGCAGGGCCTTGAGGGCCAGATAAAGAAAGTTGCCCGAACCGCAGGCCGGATCGAGCACGCGGAAGCTGAACAGGCGCTGGAGAAAACCGTGGTAGGCGGCGCGGGCCTTGAGAAAGGCCTTGCTCCTGGGTCCCTTGCCCTGGCCGGCGGCGATGATGGCTTTGACCTCCCGCCATTCGGCCAAAAGCGGTTCGGTGATCAGCGGGTGGATCAGCTTGGCGATAGTGCCGGTGTCCGTGTAATGGGCGCCGAGCGGAGCGCGGGCTTTCGGATCCAGGCCGCGCTCGAACAGGGTGCCGAAGATGGTCGGATCGATGGCCCGCCAATCGCGGTCGGCGGCGGCCCGATGGAGGGCGGCCACATCGTCTGTGGTCAGTTCCGGGATGTCGATGGTTTGAAACAGGCCGCCGTTGAACCAGGCAATGTCGTGGTCGCCGTACTCGCCGCCGGATTTCTTCTGCATGGCGCCAAAGAGCTTGCCGATGCGGTTGGCGGCCTTGGCGGTATCGGTACCAGCGTTTCCGAGAATATCGGTAAAAATATTTTCGGGCAGCAGTGCCTCGTCCTCGGCGAACATGCAAAACAGGCACTGCACCAGAAAATGGGCGATGCGCTGGCCGTCCACGCCGCGCCCGCGCATGGTCTGGGCCAGCAGGGCAAACTGGCCGGCAGCCTCCTCGGTGATCGCCGCCGTCGATTTTTCCGGCCGCAGCTTGAGCGGGTCGGTGAACACCCAGGTCAGCAGCTGCCGCGTGCCGGGGTCGGTCAACTCCTCGATGGCGATTTCGCGCGGTTCATCGGGATAGCCAGTGAAGGCGGTGTGGATGACGATGCGCTCGCGGTCGCACACCACCAGCAGTGGCGGATTGTCGAGCTGCAGGGCATAGTCGGTCAACTGCTTGAGGGCGGCCCCCAGATCGCGGCCCGGCTTCTTGTTTTCCCAGCCAAAACAGCCGCGCTTCCACACATCGGCTCAACCATCGCCGCCGCCGGTCTTCTTGGCGCCGCGTTCAAAACAGTAGTTGTCCGGGTCGCGCGGCTTGTCGACGCCGAGCAGGTCACACAGGTCGTTGAAATGCTGCTGGGCGCCGGCACGTTCATTGAGCCGGTTATCTTTTCAGAGAGCAATGAAGTGTTCGGGGGTCATGGGCGTGTTGTCGCTTGCTGGGGCCTCTGAAGAACCACACAGCCAAAGGGGGAGGCCGTCCGGAAAACGGCAGGATTTTTTAATTTTTTCTTTATATTACGGTTTGATCTCTTGTCAACAGCAATCATGGGCAGCCAGTCCCCGCATAACGGTGCCCGGCAGGGGCCGTGTCTGACTCCACTTCCCGCTTGCATTCCTCGCCCAACTATCCTTTACTCACGGCAGGATAGGTTCTGTCGACCACGCAATCGCTCCCTTGGAGGCACGATGGACCGACGGATTGTTCTGGCGCACGACGGCTCGATCAACGCCGACTGGGTGGGCCGCTACGCCCTGCGCATGGCCGCCGCCCTACCCAGCCGACAGTTGCTCTTTGTCCACATCCTGGACGGTTCCTGCCCGCGCGGCCGGATCGAGGCCAAATACGCGGCCTTCGCCCGTGAATGCGCCCAGCACGCCATTGAAAGCAGTTGCCTGATCCGTGAGTTGGAAGGTGATGTCCTTTCCTCCCTGTTGCGGACCATTCCGCCGGGCGAGCAGACCTACTGCCTGTGCGGGGCGCGCATCGCCCCTCGGGGCCGGGGGTTTCTCGCCGGCACCGTTTCGGAACGGCTGCTCCGCTCCGGGCTCTGCAACGTCATGGCCATCCGCGTGGTCAGCCCCGGCCTGCTCGGCTGCCCGCGCACCCTGCTCTTTCCCCTGGCCGGCCATCCGCGCGGCCCGCGTGCGGCCCTGCCCTTTCTCCGCCTGCTCGTCACTTCGGTCAACCGGCTTCACCTGCTGCGGGTGATGACGGTCAATCCGCTGTATTTCCGCTACATCACCGCCGCCGCCGCCAAGCGGAAGATCAGCGTGGGCTCCCACTATCTCGCCCAGGCGGCGGCGGAGATTCGCGCCCAGATCGCCGATGTCCCCCTGCACGTGGACCGGCACGTGACCCTTTCCGACGACTGGGCCAAGGAGATCCTCATCCAGGCGGGCAAACTCAACGCGGCCATGATCCTGCTCGGCGCCACCGAGCGCAGCCTGCCCCACCGATTTTTCTACGGCAACCGCATCGAACAGATCCTGCGCGCCACCGCCTGCGACGTCGGCATCTACCGGACCCTATGAACGACCATCCCCTTCATATCGGCCGGATTCCGCCGGAGCAGGTCTACGCGATTCTCCATAGCGGTGCCGAGGGCCTGGCGTCGGCCGAGGTCCGGGAGCGGCTGGCGCATGTCGGCCCCAACCGCTTCGAGGTGATCGACCGCTGGAAGCTGGCCCGGACCCTGGGCCGCCAATTCACCAACTTTTTGGCCATCCTGCTCTTTGTCGCGGCGGCCATCTGTTTCATTGCCCACCGGATCAATCCCGGCGAGGGCATGGGCGTGCTCGGCTGGGCCCTGGTGGTGGTCGCCCTGGTCAACGCCCTGTTCAGCTTTTTTCAGGAGTACCGGGCGGAACGGGCCATGGAAGCCTTGAAACAGTTTCTGCCGCACATGGTCGAGGTCCGCCGCCAGAGGGGGCTTGTCCGTCTGCCGGCCGAGGAAATCGTGCCCGGCGACGTGGTGATCCTCTCCGAAGGGGACAAGGTGGCCGCCGACCTGCGCCTGATCGACGCCAAGGGACTGCTGGTCGACAACTCACCGTTGACCGGCGAATCAGCGCCGGTGCGGCTGGTTGCCCAGGCCCAGGACAAACCGCTGGTTGAGTGCGACAACATCGCCTTTGCCGGCTGCACCGTGCTCCAGGGCACGGGGACGGGGGTGGTGTTCGCCACCGGCCTGCGCACCCGTTTCGGCCGCATCGCCCAGCTGTCGCAGACCATCCGCCGCACGACCTCGCCGCTGGAGCGCGAAGTGTCGCGCATGATCCGCATCCTCACCCTCATTGCCTGCACCATGGGCGCGAGCTTCTTTCTCTACGGCGTTGCCAGCGGCAAGCCACTGTGGATGAACCTGGTGTTCATGATGGGGATCATTGTCGCCAACGTGCCGGAAGGACTGCTGCCCACCCTGACCCTGGCGCTGGTGATGGGCAGCCTGCGCATGGCGAAAAAGAATGTGCTGGTGACCAGCCTGGGCGCGGTCGAAGCCCTGGGCGCGGTCCATGTGATCTGCACCGACAAGACCGGCACCCTGACCCAAAACCAACTGACCATCACCCGCATGGTGGCGCCGCTGACCGGCGCGGCCCTCGCGCCCGAAGCGGAGCGGTCCCTGACCCGCCTGGCCCTGGCCGCCTCCGAGGTGCGCGAGAGCGGCGAGCAGCTGCTCGGCGACCCCCTGGACGTGGCCGTGGCCCGCCATTGGCGCCAGACGCTCCACGGCACGCCCCACGAGGTGCGGCGGCAGGTGGCACGCTCCTTTGCCTTTGATGTGGGCAAGCGCCGTTCCGGCGGAATCGTCGAGGATGAAAACGGGCCAGTGCTCGTGGTCAAGGGCGCCTTTGAGGCGATTGCCCCCATGCTTGCCGGCGTGGCCGCCGGTACCGCGCTGGACCTGCGCGAACAGGTGGCCGCCTGCGAAACGGTGATGCGCGACATGGCCGGCCAGGGGTTACGGGTGATCGCCGTGGCCCATCGGCCGCTGAGCGCCGCCGAGGTGGCGTCGGTGATGCCCGAGGAGGCCACGGCCGAACCACTGGAACACGATCTGCTCCTCGCCGGATTCATCGGCATCGAGGACCCGGTACGGTCCGAAGTGCCCCAAGCGGTGGCCCGATGCCACGGCGCCGGCATCGAGGTGCTGATGATCACCGGCGACCACCCGGCCACGGCGCTGGCGGTGGCGGCCAAGGCCGGCATTGTCCGCCCGGGCGAAACGGCGCATTGCACCGGCGAGCAGCTCAAGGGACTGACCGTCGACGACCTGATCGAACAGCTGCGGCAGGGAGTGCGCATCTTTGCCCGCACCACCCCGGAGCAGAAGATGAAAATCGTCTCCGCCCTCAAGCGCATGGAGCGGGTGGTGGCCATGACCGGCGACGGAGTCAACGATGCCCCGGCCCTGCGGGCCGCGGACATCGGCATCGCCATGGGCCGCCAGGGGACGGACGTGGCCCGCGAGTCGGCCCAGATCATCCTCTTGGACGACAATTTCGCCTCCATCGTCGACGGCGTCGAAGAGGGACGGACGGTCTTCGCCAACATGAAAAAATTCACCAGCTACGTGCTGGTGAGCAACGGTCCGGAAATTTTGCCCTATCTGTTGTACATCGTCCTGCCGGTGCCCTTGGCCCTCAACATCATCCACATCCTGTCCATCGACCTGGGCACGGACCTGGTGCCCTCCATCGGCCTGGGTCAGGAACCGGCCGATCCGGAGGTGATGCTGCAACCGCCGCGCGCCCAGGGCCAGGAGCTGCTCACCCCGGCCCTGATGGTCCGCAGCTACTGTTTTCTCGGGATGATCGAAGGGTTGTGGTCGCTGCTGCTTTTCTTTGCCGTGCTGATCGACGGCGGCTGGCGGTACGGGACCGAGCTGGCCGTGGATGCGCCACTCCACCGCTCGGCGGTGGGCATCACCCTGGCGACCATCCTCCTAATGCAGATCGGCAACCTGGCCGGACGCCGTTTCGAACAACGATCCGGTCTGGATGCGGGGCTGTTCCGCAACCGTTTCCTGCTGGCCGGCATCCTCATCCAAATCGTCCTTTCCTGGGCCATTCTCTACTGGCCGCCCTTGTCGCGGGCCCTGGGCACCGGGCCGGTGGCACCGCGATTCTATGGGCTCGCCTGGCTGGGCATCGTGCTCATTTTTGCCCTGGATTATCTCCGTAAAAGGCTTGTCAATCGCCGCAGGAAAGGGTAGGTGAAGTCTACCCTTGCCCGGCCGCTCCCCAGCCGCCGCGGCAGGTCACAGGGGAAAAGACCATCACGCCAACCCACAAGGGATCAGACTCCATGGAACAATTCTTTGACCCACAAAGCATCGCGGTCATCGGCGCCAACGACAAACCCAACGCCATCGGCTCCGCCCTGATGGACAACATCATCCAGGGCGGGTTCCGGGGCACCGTCATCCCGATCAACCCCCACCATGAGACCGTGCGCGGCCTCAAGGCCTATGCCACCATCACCGAGGTGGAGCCGGCCCCGGAGATGGCGATCATCGCCACGCCGATCGCCACCGCTCCGGAGATCGTCCGTCAGTGCGTGCGCGCCGGCACCCAGGGGGTGATCATCATCTCCGCCGGCGGCAAGGAGCTGGGCGAGGAAGGAGCGCTGATCGAGGAACAGATCCAGGGCGCGGCCGAAGGTTCGGGCATGCGGATCATCGGCCCCAACTGCATGGGTGTCATCCGGCCGAACAAAAATCTCAACGCCACCTTTGCCGGCGGCATGCCGGCCAAGGGCAGCCTGGCGGTGATTTCCCAGAGCGGCGCCATCTGCGCGGCGATCCTCGACCGGGCGGCCGAGGAACACATGGGCTTCAGCCACTTCGTTTCCATCGGCTCCATGCTCGACGTCGATTTCGGCGACATGATCGACTACCTGGGCAACGACGGTTCGGTCAAGGCGATCCTTCTGTACATGGAAAATCTGACCAACCCGCGCAAGTTCATGAGCGCGGCCCGTTCGGTGTCGCGGATCAAACCGATCATTGTCCTCAAGGCCGGCAAGAGCCAGGCCGGGGCCCGCGCCGCCTCGACCCACATCGGCGCCATGGCCGGCGAGGATGCGGTCTACGATGCCGCCTTCAAGCGGGCGGGCATTGTCCGGGTGCCGTCGCTGGCACGGCTGTTCGACTGCGCCGAGCTGACCGCCAAGCAGCCGCGGCCGGCGGGCACCCGGCTGGCGATCGTCACCAACGGTGGCGGCCCCGGGGTCATGGCCGCCGACACCCTGGCCGAATACGGCCTGGAACCGGCCCGCATCCCCGACGAGATCATGACCCAGCTGGGCGAGATTCTGCCGCCCTACTGGAGCCGGGGCAACCCCATCGACATCCTCGGCAACGCCACGGTCGAGCGGTACACCAAGGCCCTGGAGATCTGCCTGGCCAGCCGGGAGTTCGACGGCATCCTGGTGATCATGGTGCCCCAGGACCTGACTCCGCCCGAAGAGGTGGCCAGGGCGCTGGTTAAGCTGGTCAAGCGCAAACGGGTGCCGGTCTTTGCCGCCTGGATGGGCGGCAAGCGGATGGCCGAGGCGATCAACATCCTCAACCAGGCGAACATCCCCACCTACGAGACCCCGGAACGGGCGGTGCGCGCCTTTCTCTACCTGCACGAGTACACCCGCAACCTGGAGCTGCTCTCCCAGGTGCCGCCCAAACTGGCCACCGAACTCTATTTCAACCGCGACCAGGTGTTCCGCACCATTTACGAGAATTTCGAGCACGAGAACCTGCTGCTCTCGGAGATGCAGAGCAAGGAAATCCTGGCCGCCTACGGCATCCCGGTCAACGACACCCGGCTGGCCGCCACCATCGAGGAGGTGATCGACCTGGCGGCGGAGATGGAGATGCCGCTGGCCATGAAATTGGTGTCGCCGGACATCAGCCACAAATCCGATGCAAACGGGGTGCAGCTTGACCTGCGCAACGAAGACGACCTGCGCGCCGCCTTTCAGCGGATCATGGACGGCGCCCGGGCGCACAACCCGGAGGCCCGAATCCTCGGCGTCACCCTCCAGACCTTTATCGCCCACCCGGATTTCGAGCTGCTGATCGGCAGCAAGACCGACGACAATTTCGGCCCGGTCATCTGTTTCGGTTCGGGCGGCGTCTTTGCCGAGGTACTCGACGACAAGGCGCTGGGCCTGCCGCCGCTCAACCGCCTGCTGGCCCGCAGGATGATGGAGGAAACCCGTATCCTGCCGCTGCTCAAGGGGTATCGCAACAGCACGCCGGCGGATCTGGAAAAGCTGGAGGAGCTCCTGATGCGCCTTTCCCAGCTGGTGATCGACTTCCCCGAGATCGTCGAACTGGACATCAACCCGGTGCTGGTCAAAAACGGCGAACCCTGCGCGGTCGACGCCCGCATCCGCCTGGAACGGGTGGAAAACGGCGCCAACAACCTCCACCTGGTGATCAGCCCCTACCCCCAGCACCTGGAGCGGCACGACCTCACCGACATGCAGATGCCGCTGTTCATCCGGCCGATCAAGCCCGAGGACGCGCCGCTGTTTGTCGAGCTGTTCAACTCGCTGACCCCGACCAGCATCTATTACCGCTTCTTCAGCGTGGTCAAGACGCTCTCCCCCGAGATCCTGGCCCGCTTCACCCAGATCGACTACGACCGCGAGATCTCTTTTGTCGGCCTGGACGACCGCGAGGGCGAGGAACGGATGCTCGGCGTGGCCAACATCGTCGGCGAGCCGGACGGCAAGCGCGGCGAGTTTTCGGTGCTGATCGGCGACCCCTGGCAAGGCAAGGGTATTGGCGCCAAGCTGCTCCTCCAGTGCCTGAGCATTGCTCAGGAACGCGGCATGGAAATCGTCTGGGGCACGGTGTTGGCGGAAAACCGCTACATGATCGCGCTTGGCAAGAAGCTCGGGTTCACCGTCAAACAGGGCGAGGACCCAGCGGAATACAAATTGACGATTGACCTGAAAACCGCAAAACTGTAAAGGAAGCGGCGACGATGCCAAGGCCCCGCGCTCGACCCTGCCGGCGGTCCGCCGGCATCGTCGAGGAGCGACCGCCGGCCGCTGCCCCGCATGCGGTGACCGGCATTTTTTTTACTTCTGCACGAGAACACGGAATGTCGAAACAAGTAGCAATCAATCAGGAAGAATGTTTGGGCTGCGAGGCCTGCGTGGAATTATGCCCGGAGATCTTCGGGTTTGACATCGATGAAACCAAGGCCTATGTGCTCATGGAGGAAGACGGCGACGAGGACTGCATCGAGGAAGCGATCGGTTCC
This sequence comes from Desulfobulbus propionicus DSM 2032, assembly GCF_000186885.1. Classification (GTDB taxonomy): domain Bacteria; phylum Desulfobacterota; class Desulfobulbia; order Desulfobulbales; family Desulfobulbaceae; genus Desulfobulbus; species Desulfobulbus propionicus. The sequence continues at coordinate 2,426,445 of NC_014972.1, forward strand.
TGTCCAGCCGGATGCATCTCCTACGAGTGAGCGCGCCCAGCGTGTCCAAGGCGGCCGGGCGGGGCATGTCCGTCCGGCTGTTTCTTTTCGCGGCCGAACCGACCGCCGCCCGAGCGGGCTGAAAACCATCCGCTCACCACTGTTCACCCCCAGCAAGCGTGAGGAACACCATGGTTACTTCGATCATTCTCATCAACGCCGAACGAACCAAGATCAACGAAGTCGCCGAGAAGCTGCAGGAAATCGCCGGCATCTCCGAGGTCTACTCGGTAAGCGGCAAATACGACCTGGTGGCCATCATCCGGGTCAAGACCAACGACGACCTGGCCGATCTGGTCACCAACAAGATGCTGGCCATCGACGGCATCGCCAAAACCGAAACCATGCTCGCCTTCCAGGCCTATTCGCGCCACGACCTGGAAGCGATGTTTGCCGTGGGGATGTGAGTCCTGTTCCACGGCACGCCTGAAGTGCGTTGCTGATCCTGTCGACGAGTGTGACCGGGAGCGATCGCCGGTCACGCCGAGACGGCTCCCGGTCACATCCCCTCCGCCCCACCCCTCGCGAGATTTCGATCTCCATGGCAGTCTGGTCGCCGTGGCGATGGGGCAGGCAACGGCTCTCTCCCCCTGCGCCACCAGCGCCGCCTTTCCATGGCAAGGGTCCCGCTCCCGGCGCCCTCCCTGTGTACCGCTCCTTTCCCACCCCCGTCCAGGCCGCCCCCTGGCAAAATGGAGGTCGCGACCAAAAAAAGGGCCGGAACCTTGCGGTTCCGGCCCTTGAATCATGGGAGAGAATCCCCGGGCAACGATGACACGCTTCAGACGTCTTCCGTCCGTCTGCCCCTGGCCAGGGAACGAACCCATTTTTCCAGGGAAATGAGCGGGAAGATCACGAAGCTGGCCGCAAGCGTGATGCCGAGATCGGTGAGCGACAACGGCGCGGTCTTGAACACCCGTTGCAGCAGCGGCAGATAGACGAACAGTGCCTGCAGGACCAGAACCACGCCGATACCCCAAAACACGGTGGCATTGCTGAACAGGCCGATCTTGAGGATGTTGTCCTTGAGCGACCGGCAGTGGATCATGTAGAAAATCTGAAAAAAGATGACAAAGGTGACGGCAATGGTCTGGGCCTTGGCCAGGGCCAGGGACTCGGCCACGCCGCCGGCCAGCTGCTGCTGATATTCCATGTTGAACAAAATGATGGTGCCGGCGGTCATCAGCACCGACACCGCCACCACCCGAAAGACGACAAAGGTGTTGAACAGCGGCGCCTCGGGCCGGCGCGGCGGCCGGTTCATGATGTCCGGCTCCTTGACCTCGAAGGCCAGCGGTAGCGCCAGGGCCACGGCGGCCACCAGGTTGATCCACAGCAGCTGGGTGGGCAGCATGGGCAGGAGCAGGACCTTGGTCACCGGGTCAAAGGGAAAGAAGATGATGCCGTAGATCAGGATCAGGGCCAGCCCCAGGTTGGTGGGCAGGAGAAAGGCGAGCGATTTGATCAGGTTATCGTAGACCCGCCGTCCTTCCTCCACCGCGGCGCTGATGCTGGCGAAGTTGTCGTCGGCAAGGACGATGTCCGCCGACTCCTTGGACACCGCCGTGCCGGTGATGCCCATGGCCACGCCGATGTTGGACTGCTTGAGTGAGGGCGCGTCGTTGACCCCGTCGCCGGTCATGGCCACGATGTGGTTATCCGCCTGCAGGGCCTTGACCAGCCGCAGCTTGTGTTCCGGAGCCACCCGGGCAAAAATATTGGTGGTCCGCACGCTTTCGTTGAGCGCCTCGTCTTCCATGGCGGCCAGCTCGACCCCGGTGACCGCCCGGCCGCCCGCCGCCAGCTTGAGGTCGGTGCCGATGGCCAGGGCGGTGGTCCGGTGATCGCCGGTGATCATCTTGACCGTGATCCCGGCCCGGTGGCAGGCCGTGATGGCCTCGATGGCCTCCTCGCGCGGCGGGTCGATCATGCCGATCAGGCCGAGAAAGGTGAACCCGTCGCTCACCGCCCCCTCGTCCAGGTCGTCTCCTCCGTCCCAATTCTTGGCCGCCAAGGCCAGCACCCGCATGCCGTTTTCGCCCATGCGATTCATTTCGGCCGCGATGTGTTGGTGCAGCGATTCGTCCGTCGCCTGCAGACAGCGCTTGAACACCACCTCGGGCGCGCCCTTGAGCACGATGGTCCGGGTTTCGCCGCCGTGCAGGGTGGCCATGTACTGATTTTCCGAGGCAAAGGGGATGGCGTCGAGTCGGGGAAACCGATTATTGACCTCGTCGGCCGTCAGTCCGGCCTTGGCCGCGGCCACCAGCAGCGCCGCCTCGGTTGGATCGCCGGTGATCGACCACTGGCCGTTGTCATGGTGCAGGGTGGCATCGTTGCACAACACCGACTTGACCAGCAGATCGCGCAGATCCTCGGGCAGGCGGGCAACGGCTTGCCCATCCATGGTGAAGCTGCCCACCGGATCATAGCCGATGCCGCTGATCCGGCAGGTAGCGGCCGGAGTCATCAATTCGGTGACGGTCATCTCGTTGCAGGTCAGGGTGCCGGTCTTGTCGGAACAGATCACCGTGGTCGAGCCAAGCGTTTCCACCGCCGGCAGGCGGCGAATGATGGCGTTGCGCCGCGCCATGCGCTGCACGCCGATGGCGAGCGCGATGGTGACCACCGCCGGCAAGCCTTCGGGTATGGCGCCGACCGCCAGGGCGATGGCGAAGATCAGGGTCTCCTTGAGGGCCGCGCCAAGCGGAATGGCGATGTCGAGCGCCCGCTTGACCCCGACCGCGAGAATGACCACCGACACGGCGACGATACCGATGGTGATCCAGGTGCTGACCTCGGCCAGTTTCTTGGTCAGCGGGGTGTCGAGATCCACGGCACTCTCCAGCATGTCGGAAATGCGGCCCAGCTCGGTGCCCATGCCGGTGGCGGCGACCACGGCGGTGGCCGTGCCGGCGGTGACCAAGGTGCCGCTGTAGACCATGCAGGTACGATCGCCCAGGACCGCATCCTTGTCGACCGGGACCAGCGTTTTTTCCACCGGCACCGATTCGCCGGTGAGCGCCGCCTCCTCGACCTGCAAATTTTTCAGGGAGACGAGCCGCATGTCGGCCGGCACGCTGTCGCCGGCGGCCAGCAGGACCACGTCGCCGGGCACTAGATCAATAGCCGGCACGGTGACGTTTCTGCCCTCGCGGATGACCGTGGCGTTTTGCGGCACCATGTCGGACAGGGCCTCGATCGCCCGCCCGGCCTTGAATTCTTGAATAAAGCCGATGATGGCGTTGATCACCACCACCGACAGCACCACCAAACCGTCGGTCATCTTGCCCAGCACCACGGCCAGCGTTCCCGAGCCGAGCAGGACCCAAATGAGGGGATTGTTGATCTGCCGCCAGAGAAGCTGCAATATGCTGTCCTTGGGTTTGCGCTTGATCTGGTTGGGCCCGTGGATCTGCAGCCGCGCCTGGGCCTCTTCCTGGCGCAGTCCGGCCTCGCTGCTGGCCAGCTCCCGAAACGCGGCCTCCGGGCTCAGGGTATGCCAAGGGGACGCGGCAGGGGATGGATTAGTGGTGATGGATCGATTGTTCATTGCGGCGTTGCTCGTTGAAGTGAATGGACGGGAAAAAGTTTGTTGCCAAGATATAAGCATCGACAGCCATTGTGCAACCGCCAATGGCGTGCACGGGGCGAAGCCGCTGCCGCGACCGGGTCATGTTCCCATGCGCCAGTGGATCGAGGACGGGTTGCGGACGGGCAGACGACGGTAGGCGAACTTCGGGTAGCCAACCATCATCGCCCCATGGCACTGGCGTCCTGGCGGCAGCCCCAGGGCTTCGGCCATCGGCGGATAGGCATTGACCGCGGCATTGAAGTATCCGGCCCAGCAGCCGCCCAGCCCCAGAACGGTTGTCGCCAGTTCCAGATAGGTCAGGGCGATGGTGCAGGTGGTGGCCGCCATGCGGTTGGCCGTTTCCGCATGGGCAACGATCACCGCCGGCGCGCCGCGCAGGATGACATCATGCCCGGCCCGCCAGCGCTCCACGGTGCGATCGAGATGGAGGGCCTTGGCCGCCTCGGGCGTCTCGGCCCGCATCCACTCCATCCAGTCGATGACCATGCCGGCCAGTTTCCGCAACTCCTGCCGATCGCCCAGAACCAGCCAGCCCACGCCCTGGGAATTGATGCCGGAGGGCGCATGGCGGGCGATGTCGATCAGCTTGGCCAGGGTGTCCCGGGGTACCGGCGTGTCCCGGTAGACACGGATCGAGCGGCGGGCACGAAGAAACTGCTCGCCTTGTTCGGACGAGCAGCGCAGTTCTGGCCGCACTGGCGGGCAGACGTCGACCGGCATATCCCGGTGACTGAAGCTGCCGGTGGGGCAAACCGCGACACAGTGGCCGCAGCGGATGCACAGGTTTGCGGCGTCCATGGCAGGCACTGGCAACGCTCCCGGCGCCCAGTCGATGATCCCCATGGGGCAGACGGCGGCACAGACGCCATCCCGGTTGCAGGTCTGCTGGTTGACGGTGAACAGTTCCATCGGGCCTCCTTTTTGGCTATGGGTTGACAGCACCCCCTGAAAAATGGTCTGTTCAGGGGCCGAAAAACGACGGCCGCGGGCTGGGCACGGGCCGCGAGATGCACTGTACCTCTTTTTTTAACGGGCACGAACACCAGCGTGGACAAAAAAGCAAAATCCGCCAAAAAAACACCACCGGCGAACACCGAGCAAGCGTCTCCCCCGGATACCGCTCCGAGCGAAAACCAGCAACCCCCCTCGGCTTCCAAGCCGCCAGTCCAGCGAAAGCCCCGATCCACGGCAAAAAAAGGCACGGGCCGCAAGCGGCGCCGCAAAAAGCCCGCGCTCCTCACCCGCCATCTGATTGCCCTCACCACCGTGGAAATCGCCTGCCTGACGCTGAGCGCCATGACCGGGATCGTGGTCCTGCTCGGCCACGCGACGGAACGTTTTTCCGGCACCAGCCTGCTGTCCCACCTTCTGCCCTTCACCACCGGAGTCCTGGCCTTGGTGGTCGCGGCCGCCCTGCTGCTGATCGGCTGGCTGCGGCTGCGACGCTGGCTGGGGCAAAAGTGGCTGTTTCTGCCGGCGATTCTGGCCCTGACCATGGTCCTGGTTATTGGCGGCTTTGCCCTCAAGGGCTCCTTTTTCTTTGCCTTCAGCCAGTTTCGCATCCTGGTCGGCGGCAAGGAGGAAGCCAGCCGGATCACGCTCACCCATCAGGTGTTTGCCGCCTATCGCCGCCACGACCCCTCCCAGTTGCGGCAGATGATCGAACGGGCCAAACCCTATGGCCCGGACATCGACGCCGCGGCCCAGGCCTTTGGGCTTGATCCGGACCTGCTCCATGGCATCGCCGCGACCGAATCATCCTTTCTTCCTCGCGAGAGCAAGGACGGCGGCCAGGGGTTGTTCCAGATCACCCAGGTTCCGGAAGCGGCCCTGCGCGAAGCGGGCAGCCGGCTTGGGGTCGATCGGCCGGTGATCACCAATCACCGTCACAACGGCTTCATCGCCGCAGCCACCCTCAACCACTACCTCGGCCAGATGAACAACGACCTGTTTCTCGGCCTGCTGGCCTATAACATCGGTCCAAAAAACGGCGGGCTGCGCTTCATCATGCAGCAGTACGGGGCCACCGATTTCATCACCGTGCAGCCCTATCTCCAGCAGCTGCCGCGCGACTACCCCATCCGGGTGCTGTCCCAGGCTCTGGCCTTCCGTCTGTTTCGCAAGGGGGGAACCCTGCCGGCCTACGAGGAAGGGCTGAACGCGGTGCGCATCCAACACATCGGTATTCCCGGACTCTAGCCCCCAACCAGCCGCCCGGTGCCGCCCCTTCTCCTTTCTGGATGGAGGAAAGATTTCCAAATCAATCCTTACGGGAATATAATATTGACGGAGAATAGACCGATTTGCTATAGCATACCACCATTCTCCCGATTGATTTTCCCGCTGATACCGTCCGGTTTCCTCGGCACACCGCCGCGAGGGGATGGAACAGCGTGGGAGAACAAAGGAGGGGTTGCTCCTGGCGGATAAACGGCAGTGGAAACCGCAAGGTTCCATGTCGCCATGCAAGATGATCGCGTGTTGATCTTTCACGAGCGCCCTGGCCATGGGGCCCGTTGCATCCACAACGTATACTGCAGGATTTTCTATGAAAGGAATCTACGCTGGAAGTTACGATCCGCCGACCAACGGCCATCTGTGGATGATTGACCAGGGGGCCCGTCTGTTCACCAAATTTTATGTGGCGGTCGGCCAGAATTCACAAAAGGAGTACACCTTCTCCCTGGATGAGCGGATGCAGATGCTCAAGGAGATCTGCGGCCGGTACCGCAACGTGGAGGTGGTCCACTTTGAAAACAAATTCCTGGTCAAATACGCCGAGTCCATCGGTGTTGATTATATCCTGCGCGGCATTCGCAACGAAAAGGACTACACCTACGAGCGCGGCATGCGGTACGTCAACAGCAACATGAACGACTCCATCCAGACCCTGTTCATGATGTCGCCACGCCATTTGGTGGAGGTGAGTTCTTCCCTGGTCAAGGGATTGGTGGGTTCGGACGACTGGGAACTGGTGGTGCGCGAATATGTTCCGGATACGGTCTACTACAAGATGCTGAGCAAATTCGGTCGAATACACCTCCATCACACCCGCCGGCGAATTCTCGAGAAAATCTAGGCAACTGGGGCATCGCACGGTCCGCCTTCCGGTGGGCCCGTTTTCCCACCTTTTTCTTGAGCTTATCCGCCTCTTCATGGCGCCTGCCCCTCACCGGCAACGATCAAATTCGTCTGCCGGCAATCGCCCGCCGCTCCCCGTGTTGCGAGTATTGTCTCTTGATCCAAGGTACGCCACATCCTCTTGGCCGTCCATGCGCTTTCTGCAGCACCCACCGGGATCCTGTCTGCTTGAAGAATGGGCCGCCGAGGCGTACAATGGGCGCGGCGTTGTTCGCCGCTGAAGGGGAAAAGATACCTATTTAATTGCATTCGACTCAAAAAGGAAAACAAACGTATGGAATGGTTGTGGGATATCAGCATTTGGAGCTCCCTCTTGACACTGACCGTGTTGGAAATTGTGCTCGGCATCGACAACATCGTGTTCATCACCCTGCTGGTGGACAAGGTGCCGGCGGGCAAACGCGCCTTTGCCCGCCAATTTGGCCTGCTGGCCGCCATGGGCACCCGCATCCTCCTGCTGATGTCGGTGGCCTGGCTGGCCAAACTGGTCGCGCCGCTCTTCGAGGTGGCGGGCCATCCTGTTTCCGGCCGTGACCTGGTGCTGCTGCTCGGCGGTCTGTTTCTCATCTACAAGGCGGTGATCGAAATCCACGGCAGCCTGGAAGGCGGCGACGAGGCACACGGCCCCAAACACCTGGCCTCGCAGCTGCCGCTGGTCATTGCCCAAATCGCCATCATCGACATCGTCTTTTCCCTGGATTCGGTGATCACCGCCGTTGGTTTGGCCGACCATCTCTGGGTGATGATCGCCGCCATTGTCATGGCCATCGGCGTCATGATGGTGGCCGCCAAACCGATCGGCCAGTTTGTCGCTCAACATCCGACCGTCAAGATGCTGGCCCTGTCCTTCCTGGTCCTGGTGGGCGTGGCCCTGGTGGCCGAGGGCACCGGTCACGAGATGCCCAAGGGATACCTCTATTTTGCCATGGCCTTTTCCTTCATCGTCGAGATACTCAATCTCCGGCTGCGCAAAAAGGCCGCGCCGGTCCAGCTGCACCAGGTCTACGACCGGGTTCGCCTCCCGGACACCGAAGCAGGCGGCAACCACTGAGCTGCGGCAATGTCAGCCGCATGCGGAAGACATCGTTGCCGCCGGTCCAGCACCCACCCGTCGGCTGTTCCCGGACCGTACTCGATCCCGTCCCTGTCGGCTCAACAACCGCCAGGAACGGGCCAATCGTTCTCCCTTCGCCCTGTATCCTTTTGTCCCAGCCCGGCTTTTTTCCTTTCTTGACAAGTTTCCCCCACAGGGATAAGGAAAAGGCCTTCTATCCGTTTTCCTCAATGCAATAATTTTCCCAGATGCCCCAGGAGCGCCGCATGACAACGGAACAACCTGATTTGGAAAACATCCTTACCGCCTACGGCCGGGAACGGGACAACCTCATCCCGCTGCTGCAGGAGGTACAGGACCGTTTTCGGTATCTTTCCCCAGAGGCGGTGCAGGCGGTGGCCGATCACCTCGAACTCTCGGCCAACGACGTCTACGGCGTGGCCACCTTTTACGCTCAATTCCGTTTCGTGCCGCCCGGCCTGCACCACATCAAGGTGTGCGAGGGCACGGCCTGCCATGTGCGCGGCAGCGACCGCATTCTCGAATCCATCAGCCGCGCCACCGGCATCGCCCCTGGCCAGACCAGCAGCAATGGCCAGTTCAGCCTGGAACGGGTGGCCTGTTTCGGCTCCTGCGCCCTGGCCCCGGTGGTGGTGGTGGACGACAAGGTCTACGGTCGGATGACCGCCGCCAAAACCAACAAGCTCATTGAGGACAAGAAATGAGTTTCGCCGCGCGACAACAACAGGCACAAATCGTCTGGCAACGTTTTGAGCAGCCGGACCGGCCCCGCATTCTCATCGGGTCGGCCACCTGCGGCCGCGCCGCCGGATCGCTGGAAGTCATGGCCGCCTTTGCCGCCGAACTGGCCAAACAGGGATTGACCGAATCCGTGGACGTGGTCGAGGTCGGCTGCCTGGGCATGTGCTATGCCGAGGTGCTGGTGGAGATCCGTGGCCGCGACGGCAAGCGGGTCCTGTACCAGAGTGTGGAGCCGCGCCATGTCGAGGCCTTGGTCGATGCCCAGCTGGTGCGGGGCGAGGTCTTTGCGCCGCTGGCCCTGGCGGTGATGAACGACACGGATGAAACCGTTCCTGCCTTCACCGACCTGCCGATGATCCAGCCCCAGGTGCGGATCGTGCTGCGCAACTGCGGCATCATCGACCCGACCAATATCGACCACTACCTGGCCCAGGGCGGCTACAGCGGCATGGCCCGCGCCTTTTCTCTGGGGCCGGAACAGGTGATCGAGGAGATGAAGGCGTCCGGCCTGCGCGGTCGCGGCGGGGCCGGTTTCCCCACCGGGGTCAAGTGGGGGTTTGCCCGCAGCTCGGTGGCGGATCAGAAATACGTGATCTGCAACGCCGACGAGGGCGATCCTGGTGCCTTCATGGACCGGTCGGTGCTGGAAGGCGACCCGCACGCGGTGCTGGAAGGGTTGCTGATCGCGGGCTATGCCATCGGCGCCACCGTGGGCTATGTCTACTGCCGGGCCGAATATCCGCTGGCCATCGAACGGTTGCAGGACGCTATTGCCCAGATGCGCGAGCAGGGGTTCCTGGGCGCGAACATTCTCGGTTCGGGTTTTGATTTCGACATCAAGATCAAGAAGGGGGCCGGCGCCTTTGTCTGCGGCGAGGAGACCTCGCTGATGCAGTCCATCGAGGGCAAGCGCGGCATGCCGCTCTCCAAGCCGCCCTTTCCGGCGGTGTCCGGCCTGTTCGGCAAACCGACCAATATCAACAATGTCGAGACGCTGGCGGCGGTATCGGCGATCATGGAGAAGGGCGCGGCCTGGTATGCCGGGTTCGGCACCGAAAAGAGCCGGGGCACCAAGACCTTTGCCCTGGCCGGCAAGATCACCCGCACCGGCTTGATCGAGGTGCCCATGGGCATCCGCTTGCGCACCATCATCGACGAGGTCGGCGGCGGCGTGCTCGGCGGCAAGCCCTTCAAGGCGGTGCAGACCGGTGGGCCGTCGGGCGGCTGCATCCCGGCCCAGTTCATCGACCTGGAGGTCGATTACGAACACCTGGCTTCGGTCGGCTCGATCATGGGCTCGGGCGGCATGATCGTCATCGATGCGGAATCGTGCATGGTCGACATGGCCCGCTACTTCCTCACTTTCACCGAGAACGAGAGCTGCGGCAAGTGCGTGCCCTGCCGCATGGGCACCCAGCACTTGCTGCGCATTCTCACCGGCATCACCCAAGGCAAGGGGACGTTGGATCAGTTGGATACGCTGCGCAAGATCGGCGACACCATGAAGAGCGCCTCTCTGTGCGGCTTGGGGCAAACAGCGGCCAACCCGGTGCTGACCACGCTCCAGTATTTCGAGGAGGAGTACCGGGCCCACATCGAGGACCACAAGTGCCCGGCCGGTGCCTGCCGCGCCCTGATCCGCTTCGACATCGATCCGGCCCGTTGTACCGGCTGCGGCGCCTGTCTGCGCGCCTGTCCGGTGGCGGCGATCAGCGGCGAGAAGAAACAGCCGCACGCTATCGACCAGCAGCTGTGCATCCAGTGCGGTTCCTGCCGCCAGGCCTGCAAGTTCGAGGCGGTGCTGGTGGATTAACGGCCAGGCAAGCGGAGCATTGGAGCCAAGTTTTTTTCATAAGGAGAGTGCATGGGCAGCATCAGTTTGACCATTGACGGCCGCATGGTCGAGGTCGAGAAAGGGACCACGGTCCTCCAGGCCGCCCGCCAGGCGGGCATCACCATCCCCACCATCTGCGACCACAAGGACCTCAACCCTTACGGCGCCTGCCGGATGTGCATCGTCGAGATCGAGGGCGTGCGCGGGTATCCCACCTCCTGCACCACCCCGGCCACCCCGGGCATGCAGGTGACCACCCAATCGGAGCGGTTGACCGAACTTCGCAATCGCACCCTGGAGTTGATGTTTTCCGGCCATCCCAACAGCTGCCTGGTCTGTCCCCACCGCGAGGCCTGCGAGCAGTACCGGCCCAAGGCCACCAAGGCAGCCCGCTCCACCCGCTGCGGTTTCTGCGCCAACCGCGACGAATGCGACCTGCGCGCCATGGCCCTGCGGGCGGGCAGCCGGGAGTTACACCTGCCCACCCTCTATGCGTCCTACAACCTGGAGCGGGACGACCCCTTCATGGACCGGGACTACAACCTGTGCGTGCTCTGCGGCCGTTGCTGGCGCATCTGCGAGAAGATCCATGGCCAGCCCGCCATCTCGATCATCAACCGGGGCAAGTGGGCCCGCATCGGCACCGCCTTTGACACCAGCCACGTCCACTCCGGTTGCACCTTCTGCGGCGCCTGTATCGACATCTGTCCCACCGGCACCCTCACCGACCGCTTCGCCCGCTGGCACGGCAAGCCCGAGCTGGAAATGCCCTCGACCTGTCTGCTCTGTAGCGAAGGCTGTTCGGTGGTGGCGCAGAGCAAGGAAGGACAACTGCTGGCCTACACCATGACCGGATTCAACCGCGAATCCGGCCTCTGTGCCCTGGGGCGCTTCGGCGCGGCCCAGATCGTCAACTCCAACCAGCGACTGATTCGGCCCCTGGTGCGGGAGGGCGAGGACCTGATCCCCTATGATTGGGAAGGGGCCATCCAGGCCGCGGCCGACGGCTTGCGCGGCTGCGTGGGGACGACTGCGCTGGTGATCAGCGCCACCACCTCGCGCGAGGACCGGTTCCTCTATGCCCAGCTGGCCAGCCATCTGCAGGCTCCGCTGGTGCTCCTCGACGCTGCCGCCGATGGCGAGGATCCGGCTGTCCAACAGATCGCCCAGGACTTGAAGAACGGCACCCTGCGGGCCATCATCACCAACGGCAACCTCCTGCCCCTGGAGGCCATCCGGGCCGCTGGCTTTTCGCTGGTGATCGACTGTCTGCCCTCGCCGCTGTCCGAGGCGGCCAGCGTGGTCCTGCCGGCGGCGGTACTCAGCGAGATTGAAGGCACCTTCCGCACTGCCGGCGGCGCCATCAAGACCATGGCCGCCTCCAGCCAGGCGCCGGGCCATGCCCTGCCGGAGCGGCAGATTCTCTGTTCGCTCGGTCAGGCCCTGGGCAGTGGCGAGTTCGATTTCGCCAGTGCCGCCAACGTCACGCCGCTGATCGTCGACGACCCGGCGCCACCGCAGGTCAAAGGCCATCCCCGCGATCAGGTCCGCGACCTGCTGCCCCGCTTCCGTGGTCATCTGCTCGCCGACATTGTCCCGGCCCTGGCCGCCTTCGGCCTGCCCGCCACCCCTGCCGTACCGACCTTGGAGGTGTGCCCAGCCGGAGGTTTCGCCCTGCTGGAGAAACGGGAAATCGTGCCCAATATGCATTTCTTCAAGATCCGGGCGCCCCAGGTGGCCAAGTTCGCCCTGCCCGGCCAGTTCGTTATCCTCATGGCCAAGGAGACCTCGGAGCGTTCGCCCTTTACCCTGGTGGATTGGGACGCGAGTGAGGGTTGGATCTCGCTGGTGATTGAGGAGGTCGGCCGTTCCAGCCGTGAACTGGCCTCGCTCAAGGCCGGCGACTGTATCGCCCATGTCAGCGGCCCGCTGGGGCTGCCGTTGCCCATTGAGAACAAGGGCACGGTGCTGCTTGGCGGTGGCTGCTACGGCATCGGCGCCATCTTCCCCCTGGCCCGGGCCCTGCGTCAGGCCGGCAACCGGGTGATCTGCGCCATCGAGGCCTCCTCTTCCTATCTGCTCTACCGCCAGGAGGAGCTGCGCACGGTCTGCGACGAGTTGCTCCTGGCCACCAAGGACGGCAGCGAAGGTGTGCAGGGTGGCGTTCAGGAGCTGTTGGCCCAGGCGGTCGCGCGCGAGCCGATCAATCAGTTCATCGCCATCGGCTGCACCTTCATGATGCGCATGGTCACCGAGATCAGCCGGTCGCTCAATATCCCCACCCTGGTGGCGCTCAACCCGATCATGGTCGACGGCACCGGCATGTGCGGCGCCTGTCGCGTTTCCGTGGGCGAGAAAACACAGTTTGCCTGCGTGGATGGTCCGATCTTTGATGGCCACAGCGTGGACTGGGATGAGCTGGCCTCGCGGCGCAGCGCCTATGCCCGCCAGGAGGTGCAGGCCCTGTCGCAGAGTGTGGATCTGAACGCGCTGGTGCTGCCGTCCCAGGGCGGTGGCTGCGGCTGCGGCCGATAATTCGAGTGAATCGAGTGATTTTGCGGAGTATGCAAGCATGACAACCAACGAACCCATGGCCGAGCAAGCAGCAACCCCCAAGAAAGGCAAGGCAAAGACCCCGCGCCAACCCATGCCCGAGCAGGACCCTCGCCGTCGCCGCTACAACTTCGAGGAGGTGCCCCGCGGCTACAGCGAGGAAACCGCCATGCTCGAGGCCTCGCGCTGCATCCAGTGCAAGAAGCCAGGCTGCGTCGAAGGCTGTCCGGTCAACATCCACATCCCGGCCTTCATTAAGCTGATTGCCGAAGGAAAATTCATCGACGCCCTGCTCAAACTGAAAGAACAGACGGCCCTACCGGCGGTCTGCGGCCGGGTCTGCCCGCAGGAAAGCCAGTGCGAGGCGCGCTGCATCCTGGGCAAGAAGGGTGAGCCGGTGGCCATCGGCCGCCTGGAACGGTTTGCCGCCGATTACGCCCGCAAGCACGGCGGCGTGCCGGAGCCGGTCAAGGCCGCAGCCACGGGCAAACGGGTGGCGATTGTCGGCGCCGGGCCGGCCGGGATCACCGTGGCTGGCGAGCTGGCCCGCTGGGGCCACGAGGTGGTGATGTTCGAGGCCCTGCACCTGGCCGGCGGCGTGCTGATGTACGGCATTCCCCAGTTTCGTTTGCCCAAGGAGATCGTCCAGTTCGAGATCAACAGCCTCAAGCGGCTGGGCGTCACCATCCACACCGACTACGTGATCGGCAAGTCCGAGACCGTGGGCCAGTTGATGGAGCAGGGCTTTGACGCGGTGTTCATCGCCACCGGCGCCGGTCTGCCGGTGTTTCTTGGCATTCCCGGCGAGAATGCCATCGGCGTTTTCTCGGCCAACGAGTTTCTCACCCGCGCCAACCTAATGCGGGCCATCGATTTTCCCCGCTTTGCCACCTCGCCCATCCGCCCCCACCGAGCGGTGACCGTGGGCGGCGGCAACGTGGCCATGGACGCGGCCCGCACCGCCCTGCGGTTAGGTGCGGAATCGACCATCGTTTACCGCCGTTCCAAGGCGGAGATGCCGGCCCGCGCCGAAGAAGTCCATCATGCCGAGGAGGAGGGCGTGGTCTTCCACCTGCTCACCAATCCGGTACGGATCGTCACCGATGCGCGCAACCGGGTGACCGGCGTCGAATGTCTGCGCATGGAACTGGGCGAACCCGATGCCTCGGGCCGGCGGCGACCGGTGGCGGTCAAGGGCAGTGAATTCATTGTCCCGGCCGACACGGTGATCGTGGCCATCGGCAACCAGCCCAATCCCCTGGTGCCGCAGACCGCGCCCGAAATCGAGACCTCCAAGCGGGGCACCATCACCGCCGATCCAGTCACCATGATGACCTCCAAGCCCGGCGTCTTTGCCGGCGGCGACATCGTCTCCGGCGCGGCCACGGTGATCAGCGCCATGGGCCAGGGCAAGACCGCGGCCCTGCACATCCATCGCTACCTCATGGGCGGCGACCCGCCCCGATGAACGGGCATGGGCGGCATCCAACCAGGCTGCCGCCCGTCGTCCTCTTGTTCGCCCTTCCCTGTAGCAAACCGAAAACGTTGACATTGTCAGCGTGGTTGCGTACATTCCGCTTGTATTCCTGAACAGCGGCCGATCCCATCGCTCCCTGTCGGTGCATTGCACTGTTCACCTTCCGCGTTCGTGTCCGTATGCTCCGACACAGCCGCAACGATCGCCCAGCAATCCGCTACCCTGCCGGTGCGCCCGACCAACACCGAGGTTGCCCGAACACTGTCCACAAGGAGATTGCGATGATCCATCTGGTTGAAGCCGACATCACCACCCTGAAAGTCGATGCCATCGTCAATGCCGCCAACGAAACCCTGCTCGGCGGAGGAGGAGTCGACGGCGCCATCCACCGGGCCGCCGGACCGCAACTGCTGGAAGAGTGCCGCGCCATCGGCGGCTGCAAGACCGGCCAGGCGGTGATCACCAAGGGCTACGATCTGCCGGCCAAGCACGTGATTCACACCGTGGGGCCGATCTGGCGGGGCGGCAACAACAACGAACCGGCCCTGCTGGCGAGCTGTTACCGCAACTGCCTGGAACTGGCCGTACGGAACAACATCGACTCGATCGCCTTTCCAGCCATCAGTTGCGGCGCCTACGGTTTCCCGTTGGATGAGGCGGCCGACATCGCCGTGGACACCATTCAGTCGTTCCTCAACCGCAACGGCAAGCCGACAGAAGTCTATATCGTCTGCTTCCAGCCCAGGGCAAAATTTGCCTTTGCCGCCGCCATCCGAGGGCTGGAGGAATGAATTTTTCGTCCCCCGCGAGCACCGCCGCCATGCCCACGCCGTTTTCCCGCGATCTGTTCACCTACGGCTCGCTGATGTGCGAGGAGATCATGGCCGAGGTGGCCGGTTCTCGCTTGCCGTCCACCCCGGCAACCCTTGCCGGGTACCGCCGGTTTCTGGTCCAGGATGAGCAATATCCCGGGGTGGTCGTGGACCCGGCCGGGGTGGTGGCGGGGATGGTCTATCACACCATTTCTCCGGACAACTGGAAGCGGTTGGATCGCTTCGAAGGCGAGATGTACGACCGCCGACCCGTCACCGTGCGGTATGCGGACGGATGCGAAGCGGTGGTCGACTGTTATCTGTTCCGTCCTGAATTCGCCCACCGGCTGACCGCGACCGAGTGGGATTTCGCCGCCTTCCTCCACGACGGCAAGCAGCAGTTTCACCAGCAGTATCGCGGTTTCAAGGCGATTGACTGAGTTCCCGGCCGTACAAGGCCGTTGCCGGATCGCCCAACCTCCCTCCAGGCAAGGAGTTGCCATGCGCATAGGAATCGATATCGGTGGCACCCACACCGATGGCGTGCTCATCGACGGCTGCCGGCTGATCGCCGCGGCCAAGGCCCCCACCAACCACGACAATCTGCTCGCATCGATCACCCAGGTCCTGCACACGGTCCTTGCCGGCCAGGACCCCGCCCGGGTACGAACCCTCAACTTGAGCACCACCTTGACCACCAATGCCATCGTCACCGGCAAGACCGATCCGGTGGGCATGCTGGTGGTCGGTGGCCCGGGAATCGCGGCCAAGCATTACCGCATCGGCGATCATTACCACCAGATCTACGGCAGCCTCGACCATCTGGGCACCGAGACATCAAGCCTGGATGAACAGGATCTGGACGAAGCGATCACCGCCTGCCGCGATCAGGGGGTGAAGTGCTTTGGGGTGGCCTGTAAATTCTCGCCGCGCAATCCGGCCTTTGAAAACCGCATCCGCGAGGAACTGGGCGATCAGGCCGACTTCATCACCCTCGGCCATCTGGTTTCGGGCCAGCTCAACTTCGGCCGCCGCATCCACACCGTGTACTACAACTCGGCGGTGTGGCGCACCTTCCGCAGCTTTGCCGGCGCCCTCAATGCCAGCCTCAAGGGCTTTGCCCTCGACGCCGAGGTCAACATCCTCAAGGCCGATGGCGGCACCATGCCGATCGCCCGCGCTTTGGACGCGCCGGTGCAGTCGATCTTTTCCGGGCCGGCCGCCTCGGTGATGGGTATCCTGGCCACCTGCCCGGCAACCGAAGATTTGTTGATGCTCGATATCGGCGGTACCACCTCGGACATCGCCTTGTTTGCCGGTGGCGAACCGCTGCTGGAGCGGGAAGGCATCGCCATCGAGGACCGGCCCACCCTGGTGCGGGCCATTCATGTGGAATCGATCGGCATCGGCGGCGATTCGCTGATCCGGGTGGTCGATGGGGTGGTCACAACTGGGCCGGATCGGCTCGGTCCCTGCATGGCCGCCGGCGGGTCGGCACCCAGCCTGATGGACGCGCTCAACGTCCTCGAACTGGCGGCCTTTGGCGAGGTGGAACGCTCCCGCGAGGGGATACACGCCCTGGCATCGGCCCATCAACTGGACAGCACTGCCCTGGCCGAGCAGGCGGTGGACGCGGCATTGGCCACCATCGGCGCCAAAATCGACACCCTGGTGCGCATGGTCAATACCAAGCCGGTTTACACCATCCACGAAATTCTCGAGGATCGGGAGATCAAGCCGCGCAAGCTGATCGTCATCGGCGGACCGGCCGCGGTATTCCAGGAACTGCTCGCCAAGCGACTGGGCATGGCCGTTGAGGTTCCGCCCCTGCACGGCGTGGCCAACGCGGTCGGCGCGGCCCTGACCCGCACCACCAGCCACCTGGCCCTGACCGCCAACACCGCCCGCGGGCAGCTGTCGGTGCCGATGCTCGGCATCTTCCGTACCGTCGCTCGCGGTTACAGTCTTCAAGAGGCCACCAGCGAGGCCAAGAGCCTGTTGCGTGCCGATCTGGACAAGGCGGGCGTGTCCCTGGCCGACGATGACATTCAGATCACCCAGGCGGATGCCTTCAACATGGTGGAAGGCTCGTACACCGCCGGAAAAAACATCCGGGTAGTGGCCCAGGTGCGGCCCGCGGTGGTGGCCCGGTTGGCCGGCGATTCTGTTCCCGTCCGCCTTGCCGGCCAGCCCTGACAGCCGCCATGCCCTTCTCTCCGCAACCTTCAGCCCCACAGGTCACCTCATGCTGAAAGCCACCTCATCGCTCGGCGTCATCTTTTTCCCCGCCTTTGACTGGGCCATCTCCCCCACCCATCCCGAACGGGAGGAGCGCCTCCTCTACACCCAGGACCAGTTCCGTGAGGAAGGCCTCTTTGATATCGAGGGCATCGACGAATATCGTCCCCTCTATGCCACCGACCAGGACATCATGCGCGCCCACTTCTGCTTCCCCTCGGTGGAGGCGGTGTGTACCGAGTCGCACCGCATCTCCGCCGGCGGCGCCATTCAAGCCGCCCGCCTGGTGCTTGAGGGAGAAACGCGGCGCGCCTTTGCCCTGGTCCGTCCCCCCGGCCACCACGCCATGAAGGTGGTGCACGGCAACCGGGGGTTCTGCAACATCAACATCGAGGCAGTGATGGTCGAATGGATCCGCGAGCACTACGGCCGCAAACGAATCGCCATCGTCGACACCGACTGTCACCACGGTGATGGCACCCAGGACGTCTACTGGCACGATCCGGACGTGCTCTTCATTTCCCTGCATCAGGACGGCCGCACCCTCTATCCTGGCTCCGGTTTCCCCCACGAGAACGGCGGCCCGCGCGCCCTGGGCAAGACGATCAACATCCCCCTGCCGCCGCGCACCTCGGATGCCGGCTACCTCCATGCCATCGAAAACGTGGTCCTGCCGATCCTGGCCGATTTCAAGCCCGACTTGGTGATCAACTCCGCCGGCCAGGACAACCACTACTCGGATCCGATCACCAACATGCAGTTCTCGGCCCAGGGCTATGCCCGGCTCAACGAGCTGCTCAAGCCCGACATCGCCGTGCTCGAAGGCGGCTACTCGATCAAGGGTGCCCTGCCCTACGTCAACCTTGGCATCTGCCTGGCCATGGCCGGCTGTGACTACTCGGCAGTGCGCGAACCGGATTACAACGCGGCCGCCCTGCGGGAAGATCCGGACACCATGGAGTACATCAAAAACAGCTGTCCCCATCTGTTGGACGGCTATTTTCATCCGGCCGAAGGCGATTTCGATAAGCAGGGCGCGTACTTCATCCGTGAACGCAAAATCTATTACGACACAGACGGCATTCTCGAAAAACAGCGCGAGGAACTCAAAGACTGCGATCACTGCCGGGGCCTGCGGCTGATCAAGACCAGCTCCAGCCATCTGCTGCCCTGCCTGGGCGTGGAGCTGCCCATCGACTGCTGCCCGGCCTGCGAGCGCGAGGGGTACGAGGCCTTCGAGAAGAGCAGCACGAAGGACTATCTGGTGACCCAGCTGCTCGACCAGAAAAACAAGCAGTTCCGCTACCGATCCAGCGGGGACTGAACGGAATGCCGCAGGGCACGGACACGGACACGGATATTCCCATGGCTGACTCCCTGCTGCGCCGCTTTTTCCTGCCCAAGCCCAACCGGTTTTTTCTCCTCCGTCTGTCGGCGGTCGCCCTGGCGACCGTGCTCTTTTTTACCCAGGTGCTGATCCCCCTGCGGATCGAGGGTTACAGCATGGAACCCACCTACCGCAACGGGACCTTCAACCTCTGCTGGCGCTGGCGCTACCTGCTGAGCGAGCCCCGGCACGGTGATGTGGTGGTGATCCGCTTCGCCGGCCGTCGGGTGATGCTGCTCAAACGGGTGGTGGCCCTGGCCGGCGATTCCGTGGCCTTCCGTGAGGGCGTGCTGCTGATCAATGGCCAGCCGGTGACCGAACCCTACGTGCGCATGCGGTCGAACTGGAACCTGGAACCGCGCACCGTGGCAGCGGGCAAGGTCTACGTGGTGGGCGACAATCGCGGCGTGCCCATCGAGCGGCACCATTTTGGCCAAGTGGACCAGGAACGGATCATGGGAGGTGTGCTGTGGTGAACAAAAAAACCATTGTTCTTGGCCTGTTGCTCGTTGTCGCGGCCGTTGTGCTTGTTGTTCGTCTCTGGCCAAGCGACGAGCGGGCCATCCGCAAGCAACTGGCCCTGATCGAGGAGGCCGGCTCCAAGGAGGCCTCGGAACAGCCGCTGGAATCCCTGCTCAAGGCCAAACAGCTGGCCGCGCTTTTTCACGATCCCTGCGAACTGATTGTCGAGGCGGTCACGTATCACGGCCTGTATTCACGCAAGGAGATCATGGATCGCATCAACTTGGTGCGCGCCAATTACCGGACGGCGCGGGTCAGCCTGCACGACGTGACCATCGCGATTCCCGGGGACAACAACGCGGTGGTCAACTGCACCATACGTCTAAGCGGCGAGGGCAAGGGGCAGCCGGTGGCCGATGTCCAGGAACTGCGCGCCGAGCTGCGCAAGATCGAAGGCGACTGGCTGTTGACCCACGTCACCCTGATCGAGGTGCTGGAACGGTAGCCGCCTCAACCGCTGACCAGCAGCACCAGGGCCATGGAGGCAAAGGAAAGCAGGGTCGAAAGGACGATCACCGCCGAGGCCAGTTCGGTGTCGGAGTTGAGCTGCGAGGAGAGAATATAGATCGCGGTCGAGGTGGGCAGGGCAAAAAAGAGCATGCTCACCTGCCACGCCAGGCCGGTAACGCCGAACAGCCACAGGAAAAACAGTCCCACCAGTGGCAGTGCCAAGAGCTTGCATCCGGCAGCGGCCAGGGCCAGTCCCATGTTGTCGCGAAGATTTCGGCTGGTCAGGCTGCCGCCGATGGAGAACAGGGCCAGCGGCAGGGTCACCTGGGACATCAGCTTGAGGGTGTTGTCGATCGGGCCGGGAAAAAATCCGACCAGGCGGGAATAGGCAATGCCGCCGACACAGGCGAGGATCAGCGGATTGGCCAGCAGGTGTTTGAGGGTGATGAACAAACGTTCGCCGAGCCGGCCGCCATCACCGCCATACCAGATAAGAATCGGCACACAGAGCAGATTGATCAGCGGAATGAGCAGGCCGATGAGCACGCCGTACAGCTGGGCTCCAGGCCCGCCAAAGGCGTTGAGAACGACCGCCATGCCGATGTAGGTGTTGAAGCGGTAGCAGCCCTGATTGAAGGATCCGGCCTGGAACGCGCGCACCGGCCAGTGGCGGATGATCAGCAGGCTGAGGCCGCATACCGTCACCACCGCCAGGGCCGAGGCCGGCAGGTAGCGCCAGTTGCCATCGAACAGCAGCGGCGCCGAGCCGATCTTCCAGAACAGCATCAGGGGAAAGAAGACAAAATAGACCAGTTGGTCCGAGGTGCGATGAAAGGCAGTGTCGGTTATGGCGAAGCGTTTCACAATCCAGCCGAAAACGATCAGGGCCAGGACCGGAAAAAGGGCGTTGAGCAGGATCATGGGTGCGGTGGGGTGCGATGAGGTTGTGGTGGAAACGCTGTGCTCACGGCTGGCATTGTTCCCCATCCGCCCCTGGCGGGCAATCGGATTTTTCCCACGCCGGCCAGATTGTTTCCTTGCTCCCGCCGCCCCCTGACGCCGCGTTCACGGCCATCGGCCAGCGCGGGACAATCACCGTGGCAGCGGGCCGTCGTCATTGGGCTCGCCGCACCTTCTGCCCATGAACGAGTAGGGTTGAAAGACCTCCAAGACGTTCGGTTCAGGCATGCGGATGATGTTGAAGATGTTCGGAGAATACCAGACCCCAGCCCGCCGGCCATCTGGAGCGAGGATGACGCCGCCGTAGTAGTCGCAACCGCCGTATCGTTCGCCCCGGTACCACTGCAGCCAGCCGTTCAACCGCTGTTCGGACATGTCGATGTGTGCCCAGACCCGGGTCTGGAGGGTGAAGCGGTTGTCGATGGCGATAATCGATTCGGGCGCGGTTATGGAACCGAGATAATAATAGCTGTGTTCCGGAAACAGCTGGCCGGCTTCAAACGTCTGCTGCACGGCCCGATCAATCTCCCATTTGCCGCCCGGAACAGGGGCGGCACAACCGGTCAGGAGCACGGCGGCCAGCAAACAAAACAATAACCGCATCATGACATGATGGTGCATGCCGTCCTCTCGTTGCTTGGTCTTGTGCATGAACAGTTCCTCCCTCCATCGTCCCCTGCTTTTCCTCTTCACCCCGTTCCTCCTGCTCCTGCTTTTCGGCCTGCTCGCCGGTTGCGGCACGTGCAGGCAACAGACCCCGGAAAGGGGGTATCATCACCTGCTCGTCCTCGGCGATCCGCATCTGCCGGGAACCAATCTACCGCAGAAAGAAAACATTATCGATACAATCAACACCTGGGAGGATGTCGACCTGGTGGTTGCCGTGGGCGATATTTGCGATGTGTACGGCACCGAGGCCGAATACGCGGCGGCCGGGGCCTTTTTCGCCAGGCTGCGCAAGCCGCTGGTACCCATCGCCGGCAACCACGACTACATCTATGCAACCCCCACAACCGCTTCCGGCGGCTACCTCACCGGCTCGCCCGCATCCCAACAGGCAAAGCTGCGTATCTTTCGCCAAACCTTCGGCCTGCGGCATCTCTTTTCCAGCAAGACGATCGGTGGCTACCATGTCCTGTTTCTTTCCACCGACCATCCGAGTTTTGCCGCCGGCATCTCGGAAAGCCAGCTTGACTGGCTGCGCGGCCAACTCTATCGCCACCGGACCACGCCGACCATCGTCTTTTTCCATGGACCGCTCAAGGGGACGCAACATGCCTTCAAGCACTACGTCAACCGGCCCCAGGCCATTGCCCAGCCGGCCGAGATCCTGCACACGATCATCACCGCCAACCCGCAGATTTTCCTCTGGGTCTCCGGCCACACCCATACCCCGCCGACTGAGACGAGCTACGCCGATCCCATCAACCTCTACGCCAACCAAGTGACCAACATCCACAACATGGACATGAAGCGGGAGACGATCTGGACCAACTCGCTGCTGCTCTATCCGGACCGGGTGGTGGTCAAAACCTATCGCCACAACGACGGGGTGTGGCTGGCGGAACTGGAGCGCACCATCCGGCCGCCCCGGCTGCGAACCATGCGGGAGCACGAGGCAAAGCGGTGAGCGCGCGACAGCGACCTCACCCCTGGCTGCCGACCGTTTTGTCCATGAACACCAGCTCAACCTTCGGCCCGGCCTGCTGCCGTCGCCGCATCTGGTAACCGAGCTGGCGGTACAGCCGGATGTTGTCGGTACTGCGGCTGCCGGTGAACAGCTCGAACCGGGCCGCGGAGGTGCATTGGGCCTCGATGGCCCGCATCAGGGCAGAGCCGATCCCTTGACAGCGGACCTCGGGATGGACGATCAACCGGCCGATGCACCAGATCTCCTGCTCCTGACGGGCACGCACCGAGCCGACCAGCTGGCCGCTTAGGGTTGCCTTGAGCACCAGGCTGGCGGCGAATTCCCGTTGCAGTTCCTCGAGGGTCTGCACCAGGGGCGGCAGGGCCCAGTCGTCATACAGCTCGGCCTCGGTCCGGAAGGCAAGCCGCTGCAGGGCAAGAATGGTTGCGCAATCGGCCACGGTGGCCGGTTCGATGACCAGGGAATTGCGACTGACTGAGTGATTGTCCGCGTCCATCATCGCTCCTCCCGAAAAAAGCCGATACTCGCCGACGAGAGCACCACCAGCACCGAGCCGACGTTGTGGACCACCGCGCCCATGATCGGAGTGAGCAAGCCAAAGGCCCCAGCCAGCACGGCAACGAGATTGAACACCAGGCCAAAGGCGAGGTTGAGCTTGATGATCAGCAGCATTCGCCGTCCCAGGGCGATGAGCAAGGGCAGCTTGCCGATGTCGTCGCCCATGAGGGCAATATCGGCGGTCTCCAGGGCCACTTCGGTGCCCCTGGCGCCCATGGCGATGCCGGTGTTGGCGATGGCCAGGGCCGGGGCGTCGTTGATGCCGTCGCCAACAAAGATCACCCGGGCGTTGTGCTGTTGCATGTCACGGATAATGGCCAGCTTGTCGTCGGGTTTCAGGCCGGACCAGCGGCGGGTAACGCCCACCTCCTGGCCGACCAGATCCACCGAGTGCTGATGATCGCCGGAAAGGATACCGATTTCCCGCAACCCCACCTGCTTGAGCGCGGCCACGGTCCGGCCGGCCCCGCCGCGTACCCGGTCGGAGACGCTGAGCATGCCCAGCGGCTGTTGGTCACGGTAGACCAGCAGTGGCGTGGCGCCGCGCTGTTGGATGGCGCTCAGCTGCGGCTGCAGAGCCGCAGGCACGGCGGCCAGCCCGCCGTAGAGAGAGACGCTGCCGACCTCGACCAGACGGCCATCGACCCGGCCGCGCACGCCGAGGCCGATCTCGGTGAACAGATCGCGGGCCGCGTCGATGGTGATTTGGGCATAAAGGGCCGCCTGCATCACGGCCCGGGCCAGGGGGTGGGAGGCGTTGCACTCGACGCTGGCCGCTTGGTGGAGCAGTTCGTCGCGGTCAATGCCCTCGGCCGGGATGATCGCGTCGACCCGTGGATTGCCTTCGGTGAGGGTGCCGGTCTTGTCAAAGAGGATGGTGTCGGCTAGGGCCACGTTTTCGATGTGCTGGCCGCCTTTGACCAGGATGCCGGCGCGGGCCGCCCGCCCGATGGCCGCCACCGTGGCCGTGGGCACGGCCAGGATCAGGGCGCAGGGGCAACCGACGATTAGTACCGCCACCGCCCGGCCGAACTCACCGGTGACGATCCAGGCCAACAGGGCACAGCCCAGGATCAGCGGCGTGAAGAAACGGGCAAAGCGGTCGATGAAGGCGACGGTCTGCGGCTTGTGGGTTTCGGCCTCGGCAACCAGCTGGATCACCCGGCCCAGGGTGGTATCGGCGCCGACCTTGTCCGCCCGGATCCGGAGCACGCCGTTGTGGTTGAGGGTGCCAGCAAAGACCGTATCGCCCACCCCTTTCTCCCGGGGCAAGGGTTCACCGGTGACGGCCGATTCGTCGATGGCCGAGCTGCCCTCGATCACCTGGCCATCCACCGGCACCTGGTCGCCGGGTTTGACCAGGAGGAGATCGCCCGCGCAGACCGCCTCGATCGGGACCAGCTGTTCCCGCCCCTCCCTGAGCACCAGGGCCTTTTTCGGCGCCACCTGGATCAGGGCCTGAATCGAGCGACGCGCCGATTCGGCGGTGGCTTCCTCGATCAGGGCACCCAGTACCATGATGGTGCTGACCACGGCAGCGGTGAGCAGCTCGCCGTTGAGCAGGCAGGCGATGATGGCCAGGGCCAGTAGCTCGTCGACATTGACCCGCCGTTCCAACAACCCCCGAACCGCGCCGACGATCACCGGCAGGCCGTTGATGGCCACCGAGGCAAGGATCAACCCCTGACTGATCAAGGTTTGCCGGTGAAATTCAGGCACATAACGGCCAAGGAGAAACCCGGCCAAGGCCAGCAGCGCACCGCAGCCCACCTTGATGAAATCTCTGCTCTGCAGCAGTTCCTCGTAGACGCCCAGTTTGGTGAAACGACCTATCATGTTGCTTGCTCCTTATGTAGCAGTCGGCCGGTCAGCACCGTGCCGGAGAGTGTTTCTTTCGTTCAGCGGATCTTGCCCAAGTGGTCCATCAACTCGTCGATCAGCTTTTCATCGTGATCAGCGATCGATTTGGCGATGCAGCCGCGCAGGTGGTCGCCGATTACCTGGGTCCAGACCCCGCGCAGGGCACCGGTCACCGAATTGATCTGGCGCAGCACCTCGATGCAGTCCCGATCCTGCTCCACCATGGCGGCCAGGCCGCGCACCTGCCCTTCGATCCGCCGCAACCGCTTGACGATCCGCTCCTTGTCCTGATCCGTTCCGCACAGACTCATCGCTCCTCCTTCCTTGCTTTTTCCAACCTCTATAGACTATAGGGGTACACCCTATATCAGCTAGACCTGTATAGCTGCCGCAAACAGATCGTGCAAGGCTTTTCTTACGATCCTTTTTCGCGAGCATGGCTCGCTCCTACCCAGCATGGACAAAATTCCTGGGAGTGTAGGAGCAGGCCATGCCTGCGATATGAATCTGGAGAGCATCCCACCATCGCCAGGTTCAGCCCTCCAGGGAGGCGATAAAATCGGCCGCATCATCAAGCAGCGCCGCGAACACCATTTCCAGGGCGCTGTCGAACAACTGCTGATCATGCGCTTCGCTGAGACTGTTGCCTCGATGGCCAGCGAACCGTGGATGGTGCGGATGCGGTTGATGCGTCGCAGCGTTCTGGCCTGGTCGGCAAGCATGGTCAACCGTCCAATGGCTTCGCTGATCGCGGCGACCCGGTTCAAAATCTCCGGGGTGATGGTGTAGGGCGGCTGGTAGTCAGTCATTGCCCCCTCCAGTTCGCGCTCGATCTGCTCGATGGTCGGTAGGCTGGTCTGTAAAGGTTCGGGTAGCGATTCCAGCAGCTTGTATTCGGCGATCCCCATGGGCTGGGTCTTGTCGCCCAAGGCATATTCGGCCACTACCT
Organism: Desulfobulbus propionicus DSM 2032; assembly: GCF_000186885.1. Lineage (GTDB taxonomy): Bacteria > Desulfobacterota > Desulfobulbia > Desulfobulbales > Desulfobulbaceae > Desulfobulbus > Desulfobulbus propionicus. The sequence continues at coordinate 2,452,287 of NC_014972.1, forward strand.
TGTTCTTGCTCTTGCACAGCAGCAGGCCGATGCTGGGGTTATCCTGTTCGGCCTTCACTTGACGGTCCACAGCGGTGAGATAGAAACCCAACTGCCCAAGATGTTCCGGTTTGAACTTGTCTGCTTTGAGTTCAATCACCACATAGCAGCGCAGTTTGAGGTGGTAAAAGAGCAGGTCGATGAAAAAATCATCGCCACCGACTTCCAGATGCACTTGCCGCCCGACAAGGGCAAATCCCGCACCCAGTTCCAGCAAGAATTGGGTGATGTGCCTGACCAGTGCCGATTCAATTGCGCGCTCGTCCGGCCTCTTTGCCCACATCGAGAAAATCGAACAGGTAGGGGTCTTTGAGCGATTCCCGAGCCAGATCACTGCCCCGTGCGGGCAACCGTTCGGCGAAGTTGGTCACGGCCTTGCCGGTGCGTTCGAGCAGTCGGGTTTCGATGTGAATATTCAGCACATTGCGACCAGCTTGTGTTCAATGGCGGCCCGGGCATAGGCAAGGCGTTGTTCCGGTTGCTTCAGCCGGGTCAGCAGCACCAGGTTATGCCCCCAGGGTAATTGTCCAACAGCCTGTTGGACAATTTGCTCTTCCGGCCAGGCCTCGGTAAAGGCACGCATATACATGAGCTTAGCACGGGAAAAGCCTTTCATGTCGGGAAAGGCGGTGCGCAGATCATGGGCCAGCCGGTCAATGACCTTGGCGCCCCAGCCCTGCTCGGCTTGCCGGATCAGAATATCACGGCCGATCTGCCAGTAAAGCGTTACCAGTTCGCGGTTGACCGCCAGAGTTGCCCGTTGCTGGGCGGTATGGATGCGGTTTTTCAGTTCCGCCAGCCAGTTGGCGTAGCCTTCAGGTGGGTGGATCAGGGAGACGGGCTTGTCGTTCATGCCGCCCTCATAGGTACTTTTTCATCACCGCCTCTTTGCGGACGGTTGCGGCATCGATGATGACCTGGGCCTCGGCAATTTGTTTTTCCAAGGCTTCGACCTTGGCGACGAATTGCTTTTGCTCGACCAGGGACGGAACCGGTTCCTTGATGTTTTTCATCACGGTGGCGTTGATATTGGATTGGCCGATGGATTTGATGTAGACGGATTTATGTTTGGTAAAGCCCAGCACTTCAAGCAGGGCGGAAAAATTGTCTTGGGTGCTCATCCCTGCACTCCCCCTTTGCCGCTATCGGGCGCTTTCATTTTCTGGTCGATCTCCTCCCGGTCAAACCGCCACGGGTGCCGATCTTGGCGGCCGAGATTGCGCCACGCCGGGCGATGCCGTAAAGAGTGGTCCGGCTCATCGTGACGGAGCCCGTCAGTCCCTCAATGGCCGGCCATGTATCGACAGGGTCCATGCGCTCATTATTTGGAAAAGGTTGGTGATACGAAATTGATTGAGGGAGATACCACCTGCTCGGCATAAAGGGCAAATGCAAAGTTGCAGGTTCGGGGAATGGGGAATTGTTCCTGCCCTCCCGGCAGGTTACGCGGGCAAGAAAATCAGAACTTTCCTTTGCCGGCAGGAGGCGTCTGTCGCACAACACGCCGGCAACAGGGTGGGTTCCCCTACCCTTTCCTGGCGGTGAGGAGAAAGACGGTGAAGCGGGAGGGTCGCCCGGAGGCATCGGGTTTGATGATTTCCGTGGCGGTTTCGACGCTGAGCTCATTAAAGCCGGTCTGGGCAGCGGAGAGGCTCAGCGCGGCACGATCAAAGCCGAAATGGAAGACGCCGGTGTTGTCGTCGCCATGGAAGCGGCCGCCCTCGCTGTCGAGATCGGCCACGGCCAGGGTGCCGCCGGGAGCAAGGACGTCATGCCACTGGCGCAACAAGGTATCGACCTCCCGGATGTGATGCAGCGTCATGCTGCTGACCACCAGGTCATACCTGCCGGTCAGGCGTTCGCCCTGGTCGAGATCGCACAGCAGGGTGCGGACATTGGCGAGCTGGAGACGGTTGATTTTATCCTCCAGCACGGCCAGCATGCCCGCCGAGCTGTCGACGCCGGTGATGGAGCGAACCAGCGGCTGCAGCTGCAGCGTAAGCAGGCCAGTGCCGCAACCGAAATCGAGCGCCTCCATGGTCGGGGTGAGGGCCACCCGCTGGACCATGGCTTCGGCCACCTCTGTGGCCAGCTTGACCCGCTGCGGCTTTTCATCCCACAGGGCTGCTTCCTTGTCAAAATCGCGCTTCTCACTTGTCATGGTTGTCTCCATCATCGGCTGCATTGCGTCAAAGCACGGGGACGGGCCAAAGGGATGCCCCACGGGAATGCCCCTCTGCGGGCAACCACACCCCATGCCTAACCGTCCTGTTTAGCACGAGCGAAACCGGTGGACAAGGGGTACGCGTTGCTTTTGTTCACCGACCGTTCGGAGCACCTTGTTCTTCTGTGAACAACCGATAGGTCCGGTGGCCATCGTCGTCCCCGGTCCGGGCGGCAATCCACAACAGCACCACCATGACCACGCACCAGCTCACGCCAATCTGCACCAGACAACGGAGCATGTCCGGGCCGAACGCAGCCGCACCCAATCGTACCCCAGCCCCGTAGGCCAAGGCTCCGGATACACCACCAAGCACGGCAGCCAGCAGATACCGTCCGGCAAGCCAGGCCAGCGCATAGTGCAGCGTCATGGCGAACTGCAGCCACAGCACCAGGATCCAGGGCGGCGGCACGGCCGGATGCAGGCTGCCGATGGGAAAGAACAGCACGCCGGTGCCGATATGAAGGCTATCAACCAGCAGGCCGAGCAGCCCGCTTGCACCCAGCAGCAGCGCTTCGCGGCCGGGTTGCCGAACCAGGGCCAGATGCGCCAGCACCAAGGCACTTCCGGCCAGGGTGGCTGGCCAGGGAAAGCCGGCGGCGGCACCCAGGACGCACACCATCCAGCCGCCCTGGAACAGAGCGAAGTTGATCAGCTTGGTCCAGGCCTGGCCGCTCACCTGCTGCCCGGCTCCGGCGCTGCCTCGCCCATGCGGGAGAGCACCAGATGATAGTTGCGCACCAACCGGGTGCGGAAACCCGCCTCGCAGTAGCTGAAATAGTACTCCCATTGGCGCAGGAACCGTTCGTCAAAGCCAAGATCCAACACCCGCTGCCGCTGGGCACGCAGGGCCTCCCGCCACAGTTCCAGGGTGCGGACATAGTGGAGGCCGATATCCTCCAGGCTGGTGATGTTGAACCGGGTGGTGCGGGCCATGGCCTCGACCAGGGCACCCAACGAGGGCAGATGGCCGCCGGGAAAGATGTGCTTGCGGATCCAGTCCGAACCCAGGCGGTAGGAACGGTATTTCTGGTCGGGCATGGTGATCGCCTGCAGCACAACCCGTCCGCCGGGCAGAAGCAGACGATCGAGTTCAGCGAAATAGCGGGGCAGATGCCGGTGGCCCACGGCCTCGATCATCTCGATGGAGACAATGGCGCTGAACTGTCCCTGCACATGGCGATAATCGGTCAGCTGCACCTCGATCCGGTCGTCCAGGCCCTCTTCACGCACCCGCCGGCTGACCCAGTCGTACTGTTCACGGGAGACGGTGATGGCCAGCAGATGGCAGCCGGTGGCGCGTACCGCCTCCAGGGCAAAACCGCCCCAGCCGCAGCCGATTTCCAACACCCGATCGTCCGGGCCGATCCCGGCCAGTTCCAGCACCCGGCGGATCTTGTGGTGCTGCGCCTGTTCCAGGCTGTCGTGTTCGTCCACAAACAGACCGCTGGAATAACACATGGTCGGATCGAGGAACAGGGCGTAGAGTTCGTTGCCAAGGTCATAATGGGCACTGATGTTGCGCCGGCTGCCGGCCGGGGTGTTGTCCCGCCGGAGATGAAGAAGGAAATTCACCGCCCGTCCGGCCAGGGCCGGCCACAAGCGCCGGTCATTGACCGCCTCTTCCCGCAGGCAGAGCAGAGTCAGCAGGGCCGCCAGATCCGGACTGTCCCAGTCACCCTCCACATAGGATTCACCAAAGCCGATGTCCGCGGCGAGCATGGCCCGCTGAAAAAAGCGGTGGCGATGGACGGTCATCGCCACCTGCGGCGTGCCCTCCAAGGTGCCAAAGACATGCTGCTGACCGTCCGGGGTGGTCAGGGTCATCTGGCCGTGATCGAGCTGGGCAAAAAAACGGGTCATCACCCGTTTCCCTAGCCGTTCCAGCAGCGAGGGCGGCACGGGGCGAATGGTCAAGGGCGAGCAGGGATCGGGTTTGGCAAAGACCGGCAATCGCTTCTGCAGATACAGGCGGGCTGCCTGCCAGAGAATGCGGGGAAAGGTCATGCCTGCCCGCAGCGGATGGAGCAGCACGGTGCGGGCCATGATCTGGGACGTCAGGGGGCTGGCGGTTCCGGTGAACGAGGCCCGCAGGGCCAACTGGTCGTCAAGAAAATAGCTGATCTCAAGCGACAGGCTGTCCCCCGGTTCGGAGAGGCGGAACTGGTAGCGTCCCCGGCGCGGGAAAAACGGAGAGACGTGAAAGGCCTTGTCGGCCTGAAAGGATTGACCGTCCTCCTCGGGTGTGAGCAGGTAGAGATGGGTTTCGCCAAAGGTGTTGTTGACCTGGGCGAGCACGGCAAAGAGCCTGTTGGTCGCATCGTAACAGTAGAAGAAGTTGACCGGGTTGAACACGTACAGAAACTGGCGCAGCGCGGTGACCAGGACGATGCGGCCGGGGATCTGGTCCATGCCGTTGTCGCGCAGGGCCCGCCGCACCTTGTCGACCAGGGGCGACTCACCCGGATACAGGTAGTCGCGATCAAAGAGGGCCAACGGCCGCGGTCGGTTATGACCAAACCAGCTGGACTGCTGCTCCAACCGGTCGAGCTCGTCCAGATCCAGGGCGTACAGATGGAGGAGATAGGCAAAACTGTGTTCGACCGCATGGGTGCGGGCGTGGCGCAGTTGCCCGGTATAGAGTGTGGAGTTCACCGTGTTGCCTCCAGGTGGGCCACCGCCTGATGACTGGAGCGGACCGCGTCCTCATGGAACCCCCAGCCAAAGTAGCTGCCGCAAAACCAGGTCTGGCGCACGCCGTTGAGCGACGGCAGGCCTGGCTGGGTGGCCATGGAACCGGTGGTGTAGGTGGGATGATGGTAGACCATGGTGGCTACCACCTGACGCGGGTCGTAGCCCTCTGGCCGGTTGAGGGTGACCAGGTAGTGGTTGCGGGTGGTGAGCCCCTGGAGGATGTTCATCGAATAGGTCACGTAGACGCCCTGTTCCGGACCGGCCTCCCGCCGGAAATTCCAGCAGGCCCAGGCGCGGGACAGCGGCGGCAGCACGGACAGGTCGGTGTGGAGCACCGTGGTGTTGGCCTCGTACTGCCAGGCTCCGAGCAGGCGGGCCTCCTCCGCGGTTGGATCGGCCAGCAACCGCAGGGCCTGGTCGGCGTGGGTGGCGATCACCACCCGGTCAAACCGTTCCTGATGCTGATCGGCGAACTCCAGAAGCACGCCCTCCTCGGTGCGGCGGATCCGCTCGATGGCGCTGTTGAGGCGGATGGTGCCGGTGAACCGGTCGGCAAAGGCCTTGACATACCTGTGGCTGCCCCCGCAGACGGTGCGCCAGCGCGGCCGGTTGTGGAGGGAGAGCAGACCGTGATTGCTGAAGAAACGCAGAAACGGCCGGGCCGGGAAGGCCGTGACCTGACCGGCGGGTGTCGACCAGATGGCCGCTGCCATGGGCTTGAGGTAGTTGTCCACCATGAAAGGCATGAAGCGGTGGCGGCGGACATAGTCCTCCAGGGTGCCGAGGTCGTTCTCATCGGTCAGGTCGGCGCTGGCCTGGCGGCAGAATCGTCCGATTTCGAGCAGAAAGCGGTAGAATTGCGGCCGCAGCAGATTGGCGCGCTGGGCAAAGAGGCCGTTGAAGGTATTGCCGGCGTAGATGAGATCGGTCTGGCGGCAATACAGCCCAAAAGACATCTCGGTTTCGCGGGAGGCCACCCCTAGTTCGTCGAGGAAGGCGATGAACATGGGATAGGTGGCCTCATTGAAGACGATGAAACCGGTGTCCACCGGGGTGCCGGCGTCCGGACCGTCGGCGATGACCACCGTGTGGGTATGACCGCCCAAGCGTTCGGCCTGTTCAAACAGGGTGACCCGATAGTTCTTCTGCAGCCGATGGGCGGCGACAATGCCCGCCACTCCGGCGCCGATCACCGCTATCTGCTGTCCCTTCACCGCGCTGCCGTGCTCCATTAGTCCTCCATAGGTGTGGTTGGTGGGTTTGTTGGGATGTTCCGGCCGTGGCAACCAGGGGAAAAAGGCGTTGGTCCTGGCCTTGTAGGCCGCAAACTCGGGGTTGCCGCTGTATTTGGCCTCCAGCATGGGAATACCGGAAACCTTGAGCAGGAGAAAGCAGATGGTCAGCGGGCTGATCAGGCCGTACCAGCCGGCCGGTGCGCCCAGGCCGATGAGAAAGATCCCCCACCAGAGCACGGCCTCACCGAAATAGTTGGGATGGCGGGTGTAGCGCCACAACCCGTGCTGGATGATCCGGCCCCGGTTGGCGGGATCGGCCTTGAACCGGGTCAGCTGCCAGTCGCCAACCGCCTCGAACCCAAACCCGATCGCGAACAGCGCAAGCCCCAGTCCGTCGGTCCAGGCAAACGCTGTGCCCGGATTGCTGATCGTCAGCAGCACCGGCGTGGCAATCACCACCACCACCATGCCCTGAAGTAGGTAGATCTGCAGAAAGCTGCGCCAGATCAGAGTGCGGCCCCACTGTTCGCGAAAGGAGCGGTAGCGAAAATCCTCGCCCCGCCCCCGGTGGCGCAGGGCGATATGCAGGCCCAGACGCAGTCCCCACAGGGTAAGCAGGACCAACAGCAGCAGCGGCCGGAAATGGAGCGGCGGGGGAACGACTGTCAGCCAGGCTCCCCAGCCGGCCAGAATAAAGGCCGGGCCGTAGGCAATATCGATCAGGCTGTTATCCTTGACCAACAAACCCACCCCATACATGCAGCACATGCCGCCCAGCACCAGCAGGGTTGCCGTCAAAAACGGTCCGTCCATGTGCAGGTCTCCGTTGGTAGCGAAGCTGTTCTATGTCGCCAGCCGCAGGCCGATCAGGTAGGCCGCGCCGCTGACCAGGGTGCAGAGGATCGTGCCCCAGGCCATGTCGACCACGGTGACCAGCAGCGGCCAGTCGCGCAGAGTGGCCAGGTTGGTCAGATCGTAGGTGCCGTAGGTAAAAAAACCAAAGAGCGCGCCCAGTAGGCAGGCCTTGGCCAGGGAATGGGCTTCAAGTGCGGGACGAACCGCAAAAAAGAGGATACCGGCGATGTAAAAGCCGTAAAAGAGCAAGGCGGCCGGCCAGTTGACCTGCGGGCTGAGCAGCGCATGGAGCTGCTGTTTGTAGAAATTTCTTGCCACCACGCCGAGCCAGAGCATGTCGATGGCAAAGAACACGGGGACGGTCAACAGGTACAGCTTCAACCACAGTGAGCCGTTCATAGGCGTACTCTCCAGTGCATGAAGATCTGATGTCGCGTTCAGGTAGACCGTGATCAAGCAAGGGGAGCTCTACACCCCTGCCACTCCATCTTGGCTAACGTTGGGGAAAAAAATAAGACGACCTCCGCAAAAAACAAGCAATCGGCAACGCTACCGCAAGGATTTTTCTTGAAAGTTTGTTGGGCCGCCGTCCATGCCCAGCACCCGCACCTCCTGAAAGTGGCTGACCACGATATAGCGGCTGACGGTGATTGCAATCACGGCGGTGCTCGGCTCATCGGCAAAACCACCCAACTCCGGGTGCCGCTTGCGCAAGAGCTGCAACAACTCCTCCCTGGCAGCCCCCTGCGCTTCGGCGGCGGTACCGAGCGCGGTCACGGCCACACCCCGGGCAAGATCGACTGGCTGATTGCTCCGATTGTCGATGAGCAGCGCGACCTGCGGGCGCGACTCGATGTTGCGGAACTTCTGGGTGGCGCGGCTGGTCAGGAAAATCAGGCGGCCGAGATCGGGAGTGACGGCAAAGGCGACCAGGCTGGTATAGGGGCCGGAGCCGCTGTCGGTGGCGACGACCGCCAGCCGCTGCTGGCCAAACAGGGTGATCAGCTGGCTGTTGATGGGGACTGGATCAATATCCATTCATTTCTCCATTTTTTTTTAAAGCGACCTTGCGCACAATCAAACAATAACTATTATCAAAAAATAGCAAACCTTTCACTTCAACCTGAGGAGAACGACCATGGCTGATGAGAACAAAGAGTATCAACAGATGAGCAGCTCCGGTGGCGGTTATGAATCAATGGTTTGGATCCGGGACAAGGATGGCAAAGAATATGCTTGCTACCTCAAGGACATCAAAAACATTAAACGCAAGGAGGATTTGAGCGAGGACGAAAAGGCCAAATGCCTGGACGTCAGCCAGATTGTCGGTACGGAACGCTGGTAACCGTTCATCCTCCTGTGAGTTATATGGCCTGTCCGCTCAGCGGGCAGGCCTTTTTTTATCCCCGGCGCATCGGCCTGCGCTCCGGCACCGGCAGGCGGGGGATGGCGCCTCGATTCCAGGCCTCGGATACATACAGCTGGCAGTAACAGGCGCCGAACTCGGCAACATCGGGTTGCCGGTAGACACAGGGACAGATGATATCCGCATCCTGCTCGCGCTTTCCCGTGGCCAGCCGGCAAGGGCAGGACATGTAGCCGTAGCGGTCACGATTGATCAGCAGGCCGCGCAGCAGATCAAAGGTGCGTTCCCGGTCGTTGTTGAACCAATACCCCTTTGCCTCCTGTGTTGTTTTCAGGCGGTCATAGAGCTCATCGACCTCGGTGCGGATGCCGATGGCCTCCTTGATCTCCTGCACCTGGAAGCCGACAATCACCTGCTCGCCAACCACGGTGGTGGGAAACGAACATTGGGGATTGATCGCCTGCAACTCGGCCACCAGGGCCTCGCGCTCCGCATCCGCCAGCAGGTCGGCCTCGACGTAGTCATGGGCCACGCCAAGATCGTCCAGCATCTTCTTGATGGCCTGACAGTAGGCACAGGTTGACAATCCGTAAAGTTTGACGGTTTTCGCTGTCATGTCGATCGATGATTCCTCCCAAAGGGTGTTTCCTTGTTCAAGCCAGCCACGCTGTGCATCGCTGCTCGGTATGGGGCCGCCACATTCAGTCCGTCTACTGTTCACGGGCGTAGACCAGTACCGGTTCCGCCTCCACCCGCTCGATCCCCAGGGTAAAGGCCCTGCATCGGTAGCGCCCGCCGGCGAGCCGGGAGAGATCGAGCCCCTCGATGATCAGAATATCCTGTTCCAGCAAGTGGATATGGGTCGGATGTCCGGGTTGCGCCCGTTCGATGCCCGGCTGATCAATGCCGACAAACCGCAGCGGGCGACTGGCCAACCAAGCGGCCGCCTCGGCGTTCACCGCCGGAAACAGGGGATCGAACGCGGCCAGCGGCTGTTCCAGGGTACGGAAAAACACGGCCTCGATCCCCTCGAGGGGCAGATCATGCACCTCGGCCAGAGTGATTGCCGCAGGCGGCTGCGGGCACAGGTCGACCACCAGGGCCGTGAATTCGTCCGGAAAGCGCCGATAATCGCTGGAACACTTGCCGCCGGCAATGGCGTGGAGCGGATAGTCGACATGGGTGCCGGTGTGCAGGGGCAGGTGCAGGGTGGATTCGTGCATGCCGTGGCGGCTGAAATCACGGGTGGTCTCGATGCTCGGCCGCTTGTCGGGCGCATTCTTGTAGACCATCATCTGTTCGCTGATCGGCAGCGACAGGCCAATCCAGTGCTTCATGCGAGACCTCCCAGCGGGGTGAGGGTGGCGCTGCCGGGCGCATAGATCACCAGCCGCCCCTGTGCGGCCGCGCCCCGAAGCCCATCGGCAATGCGCCACTGGGCCTGCAACTCGTCAAAGCCGGCAAACAGGGTTTTATCTCCTTCCCAGGCATCCTTGAGCAACTTGACGTACGCCTCGGGTCGGTTGCCGATCATCCTGCAGCTGTGGCAGTACTCGGCGGTCACCTGTTCAATGTCGTAGTCGTATCCGGGCGTCTTGGAGTTGAATTGCAGCTCCACGCCCTCGTGGGGAAAGACCTGAATCACCAGCTGATTGGCGGCCGCCTCAACGGTTTCGCCGCAGTCCACACACAACCGGGTCGGCCGAAAATGCAGGCGGATCTCGGTCCGCTTCTCGGCCAGTTTCTTGCCGGTGCGGACAACAAATCGCGCGCCCTGCCACTGGGGCGTATCGACCCGCAACGTGGCCTCGACCGCGGTCTCGGTGGCGGAGCCGGGCACCTGATCCTGGTAGCCCGCGTACTGGCCGAGTACCGGCGGGCAGGACGGATCGGGCCGCAGGTGATCGAGGACATCGATCTTGGCCCGGCGAATCGATTCCGGCGCCAGATCATTCGGCGCCCCCATGGCCACCAGGGCCACCATCTGCAACAGGTGACTCTGGATCATGTCGTTGATCGCCCCGGCCCGGTCGTAATAGTCGAGCCGCTCCTCCACGCCGGCGGTCTCGATGCTGGTGACCTCGACCCGGTCGATGGCCCCGCCGTGCCAGCTCTCGCTGAAGAGGCGGTTGGCGAAACGGATGGTGAGAATATTGCGAATCATCTCCTTGCCCAGGTAATGATCGATCCGGTACAACTGCTCCTCGCTCACCAGCGGCAACAACTGCTCCTGAATGGCTGCGGCCGACCGTAGGCTGTCGCCAAAGGGTTTTTCCAGCAGCAGCCGGTGCTCGGGATTGCCGGTGGCCAACAGCCCGGCCGCGTGCAGCTGGGTGGTGATGGGGACAAAGGCGTCGGGCTTGACGGCGAGGAAAAACAGCCGCCGGCCGGTTCGCGCACCGCCCTCGGCATGCATGCGGGCGGCCAGGGTTTGGTAGGCGGCCGCATCCTCGAACTCCAAACGGTGGTACTCGATACGCTTGCGCAGCTGTTCGCCCAAACAAACAGCCCCCTTGGCCTCGATCAACGCCAGATACCCCTCCGCATCCAGGGCTCTGCGGCCCAAACACCAAACGCGGCTAAAGGGCAGCCCCTCTTCGCTCCACTGCTGCAGGGCGGGCAGGATCTTCTTGGCCGCCAGATCGCCGGTGGCGCCGAAAATACAGAGAACCCCACCTAGAGCATCCATGGCTCAGTCCTCGCCCTTGGCGATCACCGCATGGCCGCCGAATTCGCGCCGCATGGCCGCCAGTGATTTCTCGGCATATTTTTCCTGGTCCTGGGATTTGAAGCGGGAAAAGAGCGAAGTGGCGATCACCGGCGCCGAAACCCCGAGCCGCACCGCCTCCTCGACCGTCCAGTTGGCCTCGCCGGAGGCGGCGACCACGCCCTTGATCGAACCCAAGTCCGGCTCCCGTGCCAGGGCGGCAGCGGTCATGTCCATCAGCAGACCGGAGACGATCGACCCCTTGCGCCATACCTGGGTCACCCGGTCAAGCGCAAAGGGCATCGGCCCGTGGCGGAGAATCTCCAGCCCTTCGGCAATGGCCTGCATCATCCCGTATTCAATGCCATTGTGAATCATCTTGACGAAATGGCCGGCACCGGACGCCCCCATTCGCCCGTACCCACTGCCGCCGCTCAACGCCCTGAACACCGGCTCCATTCGCCCATACACCGCCTCGTCGCCGCCGACCATCAGACAGGCGCCGTTGCGCGCCCCCTCGGTGCCGCCGCTGGTGCCGACATCGAGAAAATGGATTCCGTCCCGGCGCAGCTCCTCGCTTCGGCGCTGACTGTCCTGGTAGCGCGAGTTGCCGCCATCAATGAGAATGTCTCCAGGGGCCATCAACGGACGGAGGCGGGCGATCATCGCATCCACCGGCGGTCCGGCGGGTATCATCAGCCATACCGCTCGAGGCGGGGTCAGGGCGCTGACGAACGATTCCAGGCCGGCATGGACAGTGATCCCTTCTTGTTTCAGTTGCGCCCGTTTGTCCGCCTTGTCGGTGAAAACGACGATGTTCAATCCCTTGTCGCGGCCATTGAGGGCCAGCGGCAGGCCCATCTTGCCCATGCCGATGATGCCGAGTTGCATTGTGTAACCTCCTTGCGGTTTGCCGCATGTCGCTTTGATCGGACAGCGTGGAGCCTAGGGTTCGATCAGTTCAAGAATCTCCTCGTTGGACGGAATATCGGCCATGGAATGGCCGTAGTGAACATAACGCAGTCGTCCGGCCTTATCGATCAGCATCTGCGCCGGCATTCGCCCCAGCTTGAAGAGATTCACTTCTTGACCATAGCGGTCGAGCACCACCCGCTCCGGATCGGGCAGGCCGATGAAGGGCAGGTTTTCCTTGTGCCAGTAAGCGCGAAAGGCGGATGCGTCTTCCGGACCGACGACCAGGATCTCGGTGTTCAACCGGACGAACTGTTCGTATCCCTGGCGCAACTGCGCCATGTGCCGGCGGCAGAAGGGTCAGAGAAAACCGCGATTGAGGACCAGCACGACATTTTTCCGTCCGGAAAAATCGGCAAGCGACACCGTCTGGCCATGCACATCGACCAAGGTAAAATCGGGCGCCGGGGTGTTGACGTCGACTCGGGCCATGACGAACCTCCTTGCGTGTTGATGGGACGTGTACCCCGTGCGCTCAGGCCGCAAAATGGGGCAGAAAGACCAGCAGCCCGACCGCCACCGCCGCCATGGCCGCCGCCAGCACGGCAAAGGCGGCCACATCCTTGGCTTGACCAATTCGGGGCCGCCGCTCCAGGGTGATCTCGTCGGCCAGCAGTTCAACGGCGGTGTTGACCGCCTCCATGGCCCAGACCAGACCGATGGCCAGGGCCAGCAGGGTCCATTCCAGGACGGCGAGACGGACCAACAGTCCGGCAACGATCACCGCGATGGTCGCCAAGGCGTGAATCCAGGCATTGTGCTGGCTGACCAGCAACAGGCGGCCGCCGGCCAAGGCGAACCGGAAACTGCGTATCCTGGCCCGCAGGGAGAAGGAATCAGGCCTCGGTTCCACAGTTTTGTGTTCCTGGTCGCCTTTGTCCCGCATGCTCAGGCAGCGAGGAAGGGATAGTCGATGTACCCCTCTGGCCCGGGCCGATAGAAGGTCGACGGGTTGGGGGAATTGAGCGGCGCTCCCTTGCGGATGCGCTCCACCAGGTCGGGGTTGGCGATATAGCTGGTGCCAAAGGCCACCGCGTCGATTTGCCGCTGGGCAATGGCGGTCTCGGCTTCCTCGGGGGTGTAGCGCAGATTGGCGATCAGCACGCCCCGGTACTGCTCGCGCACCGGCGTCAGCACATCACCCTTCAACTCGCCCAGGACATCGCCGCGAATCAGGTGGAGGTACGCAAGGTTGCACTCGTTGAGCCGTTTGGCCAGCCAGATGGCCAAGCCGATGGGGTCGCTGTCGCCCATGGAGTTGAAGCTGGAAATCGGCGACAACCGCAGGCCGACCCGCTCGCCGCCCCAGACCGAACAGACCGCTTGCAACACCTCCAGCAGCAGCCGGGCCCGGTTGTCGATCGAGCCGCCGTAGGGACCGGTGCGGTGGTTGCAACCGTCGCGGAGGAACTGATCGAGCAGATACCCATTGGCTCCGTGGATCTCGATACCGTCAAACCCGGCGGCCTGAGCGTTGACTGCGGCCTGCCGAAATCCCTCGACAATGGCCGGCAATTCGTCGTCGCCCAGTTCGCGGGGGACCACGTAGTTTTGTTTGCCTTCCGGAGTATGGGTGAGGTCGTTGGTGATGGCGATCGGGCTGGCCGACACCGGCTGGGCCCCGTGATTGAGCAGGGGATGGCAGGCCCGGCCGCCGTGCCACAGTTGGACAAAGATCCGCCCGCCCCGGTCGTGCACTGCCCTGGTCACCCGACGCCAACCGTCGATTTGCGCCTGATTGTACAGGCCGGGTTCGGTCTGGAAGGCACAGTGCCCCTCCATGACCATGGTCGCCTCGGCAATGATCAGGCCAGCGCTCGCCCGCTGGGCATACTGCTCGGCCATCAGCTCCGTGGGCACGTGGGCGCTGTCGGCCCGGCACCGGGTCAGCGGCGCCATGAGGATACGATTGGGAAGGGTGAGGGGGCCAATTTGAAGCGGTTGGAAAAGATGGTGCATGGTTTGCCTCACGGTTGCAATGTTCGTCACAGCGGCGGGCCCGTCCCGTTCACTGTCTAATACCACTCAAAGACTCAGCGCAAGCGCGGAGGTCGTCCACGGTCGAAATCCCGGGCGGACAACTGGCACCCAGCGGACACGGCCTTCATCCCTGTGCATAAGAAAATCGTCAACCTGGCGTCAGCCTTTCCCGCCGAGATCGAGAACCTCGCGAAAATAGGCAATGGTTGGCTCCAATCCAGCAGCAAGCCGGACCTGCGGCTGCCACCCCAGCACGGTCCTGGCGACGGTGATATCCGGCTGACGCTGTCGAGGGTCGTCCTGGGGCAGGGGTTTGAACACCAGTTTGGATGTGCCGCCGACCATGGCGAGGATGGTTTCGGCAAGTTGCCTAATGGTGAATTCATCGGGGTTGCCCATGTTGATGGGTCCGGTCACCTCCTGGGGACTGGCCATCATGCGCATGAATCCCTCGATCAAATCGTCCACATAGCAGAAACTGCGGCTTTGCAGACCATCGCCATAGATGGTGATGTCCTCGCCGCGCAGGGCCTGGACAATGAAATTGCTGACCACCCGGCCGTCATTGGGATGCATGCGGGGACCGTAGGTGTTGAAAATGCGCACCACCTTGATCTCCAGGCCGTGCTGCCGACGGTAATCGAAAAATAACGTCTCGGCGCAGCGCTTGCCCTCATCGTAGCAGGAGCGGATACCGATAGGGTTGACCCGGCCCCAATAGCTTTCCGGCTGCGGATGCACTTCCGGATCGCCGTAGACTTCGCTGGTCGATGCCTGAAAAATTTTGGCCTTGGTTCGCTTGGCCAGTCCGAGCATGTTGATGGCGCCATGAACGCTCGTTTTGGTGGTCTGCACAGGATCCCATTGGTAATGAATGGGCGACGCCGGACAGGCTAGGTTGAAGATCTCGTCAACCTCCACATAGAGCGGAAAGGTGACGTCATGGCGGATCAATTCAAAAAAGGGATTATTGAGCAGATGGGCCACGTTGTCCTTGGTGCCGCTGTAAAAATTATCGAGGCACAGCACATCGCAGTTTTCGTTGAGCAGTCGCTCGCACAGATGCGATCCCAAAAACCCGGCGCCGCCGGTAACGAGTACTCTTTTCCTGTTGGCCACCCGCATATATCCTCCTTGCCGAACCTCTTGAACGCGTTCGATTCTCTCGAATCCATTAATAACAGGATGTTTTACGCATTTCTCCCGACCGATGCCTCTCCATCGCCTCTGAAAAAAAGAGGGCCGTAAAAAAAAACCTTAAGCCCAATCGGAAACACTCCGAAACGTTTTTCGAGAGACAGCAGAGCGCATTGAGAGAGCAGTTACGTTTGTATCGTTAGCCGAAAGTCCGTCATTGGAAGACCACGGCTAAAAATTCATGGAGGAAACCATGGCTTTAACGATCAATACAAACGTCGCGTCCCTGAATGCCCAAAGAAATTTATCCCGCTCCCAAGGCGATCTCGCCACCTCGATGGAGCGGCTCTCTTCCGGACTCCGCATCAACTCCGCCAAGGACGATGCAGCCGGTCTCGCCATCTCCGACCGGATGACCTCCCAGATCCGCGGCCTGAACCAGGCCACGCGCAACGCCAACGACGGCATCTCGCTCGCCCAGACCGCTGAAGGCGCGATGCAGGAATCGACCAACATCCTGCAACGCATGCGGGAACTGGCCGTGCAGGCAGCCAACGCCACCAACTCCGCCGCTGACCGATCCGCCCTCCAGGCCGAGGTCAACCAGCTGAAGACGGAAATGAACCGGATCGCCAATTCAACCACTTTCAACGGGTTGAAAATCCTCGACGGCTCCTTTGTTTCCCAGCAGTTCCAGGTTGGTCCCAACCCCAACGAAACCATTGGCTTTTCCATCAAGTCCATGGCCGCCGACGATCTGGGCCGGTACTATCACAATGCCATCAACACCACGGCCAACCAAGGCGCTGGCTCGTCGACCGCAGCCAATGCCACGCCCCCGACCACCAATACCATCGCCGCGCAAACTTTGACCATCACCGGTTCCAAGGGAACCGACAACCTGATCATCGGCGCCGGCGCCACCGCCTGGGAGATCGCCAGCCAGGTGACCAACTCGGCCTCCAAAACCGGCGTGACCGCCACCGCGAGAACCGAAGTGACCCTCGATGGCTTGTCGGCCTCCGGCGTGGTCAATCTGACCATCGGCTCAGGCGGCAATATCGCGACCGTCAACGCCTCGGTCACCACCACCGACATGAGCGAGCTGGCAACGGTGATCAACGACCAGAGCGGCACCACCGGGGTGACGGCCACCGTCGACGCCGGAAAGCTCACCCTGGTCCAGGCCGAAGGAAAAGACATTCAAATCAGCAACTTTTCCCATTCAACCGCCAGCGCGACCATTAAAGCCACGGCCGCCGACAACAACGCCGAAACACTCACTTCCGGCGGTACCGACTCCACCCGGGTGTCGGGCGTGATTGAATTCTCCTCGCAGGATTCGTACACCCTCTCCTCCAATGTCGGCGTGGCGGCAGGGTCCATTCTCTCGACAGCGGCCAACGCCACCGTGATCGCCAGTTTCGAGGAGGTTACCGCCATCGACATCAGCGATGTCGAGGGAGCCAATGACGCGTTGAAGATCGTTGACGCGGCCCTGGGAAAAATCGATGCTCAGCGGGGCGATCTCGGCGCCATTCAGAATCGCTTTGAAGCGACCATCGCCAACCTGCAGAACGTGTCCGAAAACCTGACCGCGGCCCGATCGCGAATCCGGGATGCCGACATCGCCCAGGAAACCTCGGAAATGACCAAGAACAACATTCTCCAGCAGGCCGGCGTCGCCATCCTCACCCAGGCCAACCAAACCCCGCAGCTGGCCCTGCAACTGCTCCAGGGATAAGAGCTTCCCGAGCAACGTCCCTTTCCGGAGGCGGTCCTTGACCGCCTCCGATACCTGTACTGTTCAAGGATCAGCCATGAAAATCGTCATGTTTCACTATAACAGAGATGCGTCCGCCGTCTACCGGCAAAATAACGATCCCTGCACCGGTGCCCGCAGGGGCAACCAGTTGGTCTCCAACTGCTTTTTGGCCAATGGCTATGCCGACAGACTTCTGTGGGAAGAAGCGGCCTCCCTGAAGCCAAAAAAACCGCAAGAATTTGCAATTCCGGGCAACTGGCAGTAAGCTCTTTCCCGATCCCCCTTCTCCCCCTCTTGACAACCTATTGGTGCATCCATGCCGCTTCCCCTCTATCTCGCCCTGGCCCAAGGAACCAACTTCGGATGGGGCGTCTGCAGCCACTACCTTCGCCAGGAACTGGGCGGCATGTACCGTGACGTTCGAATGGTGGACGAGCACACACCGCCGTATGTCACGGGCAGCGTGTTCCACGCCTTGGCCGACCTGGAGTTCAATGCCTTGCACCAGGTGAGGGGAACAAAGAACTTCGGCTACACCTTTTTTGAAAACGAACTCACCGCCCGGTCAGTGGAGAACAGCGCCCAGTACGAGTGCGTGCTGGCCGGGTCCACCTGGTGCCTCGACAAACTCCGGGAAAAAGGCGTCGAGCACAGCGACCTACTCATCCAGGGGATCGACACAAGCCGTTTTTTCCCCCTGCCGCCCAAAGAAGAGAACAACCTGTTCATCATTTTTTCCGGAGGCAAATTCGAGCTGCGCAAGGGACAGGACCTGGTCCTGAGTGCATTCAAGATACTCCAGAAGAAATATCAGGACATGGTCCTGATCAACTGCTGGTACAACTCCTGGCCCCAGACCATCGCTCTCTTTCAGCACTCGCGGCACATCCAGTTCGAAGCCAAGGGAGAAAGCTGGAAGGAATTCATGCTCCACATCTATCGCAAAAACGACCTGGATCCGGATCGGATCATCACCCTTGACCTAGTCGACAATCAATCGCTGCGGGAGCTCTACGCCAAAACCGATCTCGCCGTTTTCCCCAATCGCTGCGAGGGCGGCACCAATCTGGTGCTGATGGAATACATGGCCTGCGCCAAACCGGTGATTGCCTCCTGCACCAGCGGGCACAAGGATGTGGTGACCAGGGAGAACGCCCTGCTCCTCGACGAGCTCCACCCCTATCAACTGTATGACGCAGCGGGCAATCTCTGGGCGGACTGGGAAGAGCCCTCGGTGGATCAGCTGGTCGCGCTCATCGAATATGCCTATCACCACCGTCAGGAACTCCGTCGCCTGGGCGAACGGGCCGGTCAGGATTTGCAGCGGCTTACCTGGACACAGAGCGCGCGGTCCCTGCTGAACACCCTCCTCCGCTACGACGGGATAGGCCGCGAGGATATTCTTCCCGGCCATTAAGCCGGCAGGCTGAGAAAAAAGCTCCAATACTGGTCCGGCCCGGCCGGAACGGTAAAATCGATATCGATCTCCTCCTCCACCGCGAACCCCGCCCGCACGAATAGGCTGCGCCACATGCTTTTTCCCAGCACACTGTAATGGTTGGGGTTGGTTTCGTGGTGGCAGCTGGTGTCGGGAGCCGGCACCTCGATATACAGACGGCCGCCCGACCTCAACACTCGTTTGAATTCCGCAAGGGTGAAATAAGGAAAGATGGAATGTTCCAGGGCATGCCGGCACCAGATGATGTCAAATGAGTTGTCGTCGAACTCCAGGAAGGACTGATCCATGGAGCGAACATCCAGCCCTTGCTGCTGACAGATCAGCACATCCTCGCCCAGGGCGATGCCGACCGGCTTCAGGCCGGCGGCAAGAAAGTGGCGCAAGGCCAAGCCTTGGCCGCACCCGATATCCAGGACCTGTTGCCCCGGCTCGACCCCCTGTTTGGCCAACAGCCGCTCGATCATCTGCCGGGTAATGGACAGGTGCGGTTCAGATGGAATTTCCGGATAGACATCCGCTTTCAACGTATCGATAAAACAGCCCAATCGCTGCAATCCCTTCATGCTCGCCTCCTTCAAGGCCACCATGGTTCCGGCCAAGCGGCCTAGAACCGCTCTCGACTGAAAAGCAGGTTGAACACATGCTCCGAAAGCACGGTCTCGCTCGGGCTAAGCTGCCGCACCTCCGCCCCCTGTCCGACAAAGGCATAGGTGCTGTAGCCCAAGGCGGCCATCTCCGCACGCAAAGCCTGTTCGCTGCCCCCCATGTGCTCCAGGGCAAACCTGTTGATCTCGCAAACCACGAACGGAACGCGCCCCTCGCCAAGCGTGGCGCGAGCTCCCTGCAGAACGGCAAGCTCGGAACCTTCGGTATCGATTTTGATCAGTTTGACGTTCCTCGCCTCCTCGATGGAAATCAGATCGTCCAGCCGCTGGATGCCGATCTGTTTGACCAACGGACACCAACTCGACCGCTGGTTGAACTCATGGGTGGCAATATCCCACAGCGCATGGCCGCCGTAGTTGTCGAGGTTGATGAAAAACCGGCCCGTGCCACGGGTGCTGCCAAGCGCATGGTTGAACACCTGGGCGTTGACCAGGCGATTTTTCCGCAGATGCAGGAGAATCTTGCGGTAATTCTTGGTGGAAGGTTCAAAAGTCAGCACCCGGCCCGGCTTTCCGACCAGGTGTGCCGCCAGCAGGGTGAAATACCCCACATGGCCGCCGACGTCGATCACCGTGTCGCCCCGCGCCAGCTGCTGCAGAAAAAGGCAGGTTGTTTCCTCCTCGTAGGTCAGACCGCGCTGGAAATGGTCCAGCATGTGCCGATGGCTGAACTCGTGGGGATCAAGGAACAACGAAAAATGGACCTTCCCGACCTGTACCCGCGTGGGCTTGATGCGTTCCTTGCCCTTCCGGGGCAGAAGCCGGCGCAGCTGCTGTTGCTGCGGTCGCGGCAGGAAGGCGCCGAACTCATCCCACAGCAACAGGGCCTGATCCGGCAGACCACCGGCGACAAACATCTGCATCAGGCTGTTCAGGGCCTCGAAATTGGTGTTATCGGCACTCACGGACCGGGCAAACAGCATGACCGCGTCTTCGTAGTGCTCCACCGCATAGCAGACAACGCCGAGATCGGCCAGGGCTCGCGAATGATTGGGATGGGCATTGAGAATGTCCACCAGCAGTTCGGCCGCCGCTTCCACGTTCCGCTCGCCATAGAGGGCCTCGGCCCGGTCGAGCTTCTGTTCCACCTCGTGCTGTTCCATGGTCACCTCCGTGCCGTCTGGCGAAGAACCTGATGCAATGTTTGGATGACAGGCTGCCATTCCCCCGGACCGGGCTGGCGCAGCAGGCGGACGGTGGGGTACCAGGGCGAATCATCCCGATCCGTGAACCATCGCCAGTCGGCGGCAAATGGAAGCAGCGCGACGGTGGGCAGGGCGAGCGCTCCAGCCAAATGCACGGTGGAGGTGCAGACGCTGACCACGAGATCCATGCACGCCATGAAGGCGGCCGTGTCGGCATAGTCATGGAGCTCGGCGGACACATCCTTCAATCGCAACACGCCGCCGTCACCGGCCACCTGCTGCTGCGCCGGCCCGACCTGAAGGGAATAGAAGTCGATCTCGTCGGCCAGTTCGCCCAGCGGCGCCAACTGGGCCAGGGTCATGGACCGGTTGTGGTCATCCGTCTGCCGTGGATTTCCCGCCCAGATCAGGGCGACCTTCACTTTGGCCGACGGCACCATCCGGGAGCGGGCGTGCTCGATGCGCTCGGGCGCGACCGCCAGATAGGGGCAGTGGCCGGGCAAGGTGTCAAGGGTGATCCCCAACACCCCCATGAGACTCATCAAGGCCACCTGTGCATCGACCGAAACCTTGTCGATGGGAAACTCGGTGACCGGCAAAAGTGTGTCGATTGCCGGCACGCTGGACATCAAGCGCCCCAGCGAGGGCTGGCAGGAAAACACGATCTCCGCGCCGAGCTTTTTCAACAGCGGCAGCAGGCGACAGAATTGGATGGTATCCCCCGCTCCCTGTTCGGCGCGGACCAAAAGCCGTTTCCCCGCCGCCGACCGCCCATCCCAAATCGGCCATGGACCGTCTAGAAACGTTCCCATGACCGCGAATCGCGATTCATAGTACGGCAGGCCGCGGCGGAAATCCCCTTTGAGCAGGAGCAGGGAGCCGTATGCGAAACGGGCCTCATGGTGATCGGGGTTGATGCGCAGCAACGATTGATAGGTGCGCTCGGCCTCCTCGATCTTCCGCAGCTTCACCTGGAAATAGGCCAAGGCGGCCAAACTGTCGGCATTGCCCGGGTCAAGGGCCAGGGAGCGATCCAGACAGTGCCTGGCCTTGTCGAACAGGTGCCTGTCCACATAGAGCGAAGAAAGCGCGTTCAGCGTCTCGACGTTGTCGGGATCGCGTCCCAGGACTCGGGTATACCAGTGCACCGCCTGGTCATAGTCCCGCAAAAATCGGCAGACCGTGCCAAGATTCAACAACTTCTTGGTGCACTGGCCATCCAGCTGCACCGCCCGCGATAAAAAATCGTGCGCCTCGCGAAAATTATTGAGCCGGAGATGCGCCGTCCCGGCCGCCAGCAGCACGTCCCCGTTCTCCGGCAGCATCTCCAGCAGCCGCAAGGAAAACGTCAGCACATCCTCCCATCGTTTTTCTTCTATAAAAATATTGGTCAACAGGAGAAGGGACTCCAGATGGCGCGGCTGGACGTTCAATGCCGCCAACAGGGACTCAACGGCAAAGGAGACATTCCCTGCCCGGTACTGCACAAAGCCGGCGCTATAGAGCAGTTCCGCATTGCCTGCCCCCTGCTCCAATGCCTGGGCCATCAGAGTGGCGGCCTCCGCCACTTGTTTCTGGGCTGCCAGGATGCGGGCCATGGCGCACAGGGCCTCGGGATGGTGCGGCCACGCCCTGAACACAGACTGCAACAGATCCGCCGCCGCCTCGAATTGTCCTGATTTTTCTAGCTTCTTTACCCTGGACAAGACGGCATCCGAATCCTGGGCAGCTTGTTTCGCCGCGAACGGTTTCCTTGGCTGCCCCGCGGCTCCTGCCTGTTTTTTTGTCTGTTTTTTTTGCCTGCCCATCACGGTTTCCCAGCGTCGCAAACTTTTTTAAATGAAATTACAGACTGTTAACAAAAAAAAACGCCCATTGCCCCAAAAAAGATTTCACCCTGCTTTTTTTTCTAAAGGAAAGAAGGGCCGGCACCGATAAGAAAATTAACCAAGAAATTCATTTGGAATAAATACTCAAGGAACCCAACGAACAGGAGGCCACAACCCACAACGATCGCAGGACAAGCAGTACAGTTTGAACAACCGGCAAGGATGCCAACTATACGAATACGCCACTACAATATTCATGGAGGAATATCATGGCACTTTCAATCAACACAAACGTAGCTTCTCTCAACGCGCAACGCAACCTGGGTGCAACCCAATCCAATTTGGCAAAATCCATGCAGCGTCTCTCAAGTGGTCTTCGGATCAACTCTGCGAAGGATGATGCCGCCGGTCTGGCTATTTCCGACCGGATGACCTCTCAGATCCGCGGCCTCAATCAGGCTGTCCGGAACGCAAACGACGGTATTTCTCTGGCGCAGACCGCTGAAGGCGCGATGCAGGAAAGCACCAACATCCTGCAGCGGATGCGCGAACTGGCCGTGCAGTCGGCCAACGACTCCAACACCGGTTCCGACCGTGCTTCTCTGCAGAAAGAAGTAGCCCAGCTGCAGCAGGAACTGGACCGGATCGCCACCACCACCTCCTTCAACGGCAAGAATGTTCTTGACGGCACCTTTACCGCCCAATCCTTCCAGGTGGGCGCCAATGCCGGCGAGACCATTTCCTTTTCCGTCGGTGGAGCTTCCTCGACCCAGATCGGCGCCCATCAGCTCAAGGTCGCCGGCACGATCAATCAAGCCACCGCGGGCACCGCAAACACCGTGGCCGCCCAGACCATGACCGTCTCCGGTTCCCTGGGCACCGAGTCGATCACCGTGGCCGCTGGCGCCACCGCCAAGACCATTGCCGAGAAGATCAACAACATCAGCAACGACACCGGTGTCAATGCCACTGCGGTCACCAACGCCAAACTGACGGTGGGAGCGACAGGTGCCCAGAGCTTCCAGCTCTTCGGCAAGAACACCACCGGCGAGACCATTTCCGCCAATATCACCAACCTCTCCGACCTGACCGAACTGGCCGACGCCATCAATTCCAAGGCGGCAGAGACCGGCGTCACGGCGGAGCTGGCGGCGGACAAGGCGTCGATCACCCTGAAGAACACCGAGGGCGAGGATATCCAGATGACCTGGGCATCTGGAAACCAAAGCCTGCAAGGTTTGGCGGCCGACGGCACCACCGCAGCCGGCTCGGCGGTGGCGATGACCAGCGCGGGTTCGGCCTCGGTGGGCGGCAACATTACCTTCAATGCGGAAAAATCCTACTCGGTCGCCTCCACCAGCACGACCACGGTGCTGGATGCGGCAAGCAAGGGCAGCGCCCTCACCTCGGTCGGTTCGGTGGACATCAGCACCCGTTCCGGGGCCAACGACGCCCTCTCGGTGATCGACAGCGCCATCAGCTTCATCGATACCGAACGGGCCAATCTGGGTGCGATCCAGAACCGGTTTGAATCAACCATTTCCAACCTGCAGAACATCTCCGAGAACGTCTCGGCTGCCCGGTCGCGGATCCTGGATGCGGATATCGCCCAGGAGACCTCCAACATGACCAAGCAGAACATCCTGCAGCAAGCCGGTGTCTCGATCCTGGCCCAGGCCAACCAGACCCCGCAGCTGGCTTTGAGTCTGCTCCAGTAAAAACCCCCTTTCCTGAGGAGACCGCCTGCGGTCTCCTCAGGCCCTGATATTTTTCTCATTACACGGAGGTAACCGGATGAATATCGAGGCACTCGGCACAACCGGCGCCAGTCCGCCACGGGTCAACGAATCGGCCCAGCAGGTGGAGCGCAGGCGGCAGGACAGCCAGCAGCA
Organism: Desulfobulbus propionicus DSM 2032; assembly: GCF_000186885.1. GTDB lineage: Bacteria > Desulfobacterota > Desulfobulbia > Desulfobulbales > Desulfobulbaceae > Desulfobulbus > Desulfobulbus propionicus. The sequence continues at coordinate 2,476,251 of NC_014972.1, forward strand.
ATCCCCGCTCGGCTCGGAGAAGGAAAGCAAACTGCACCCCGAGGAGCTGTTGAACCAGATCAAATCCATCACCGAAAATGGATTGTACAGCGTCCGTTTCGAGCGCGACAGCGGCACCGAGGAATTGATCGTAAAGATTGTCGACAGCGATACCGATGAAGTGATACGGCAGATTCCGCCGGAAGAATTGATCAATCTCAGCAAACACCTCAAGGAACTCAGCGGCAACTTGGTCAACACCGTCAGCTGACCCGCACCATCGGAGAACCGAGCCATGACTATTCAATTCGGCGGCCTGGCAACAGGATTGGACACCAGCAGCATCATCAACCAATTGATGTCGCTTGAACGGCAGCCGATCACCCGTCTCGAAGCAGATAAGACGTGGCTCAACAATCGCTTGGCCGCGTTTACCCAGCTGGACAGCAAGCTCAAGTCCTTTGCCGATTCCATCAAGAACCTCAACGACGCCGACACCCTGCTCAAGCGTTCGGTCAAACAGAGCTCGGAAGACTACCTCTCCGCCACCGTTTCCAGCGAAGCGCTGGCTGGAACCAGCTATCAGGTGGAAGTCGTCTCCCTGGCGCAGGTACAAAAATCGATTTCCGCCACCGGTTTCGCGAGCAAGACCAGTCTCTCCTTTGGCACGGGCAGCCTTGATCTCACCATTGACGGCACCAGTCACAGTATCGACATCACGGCCGACAACGGGTCGCTTGAAGGGATCATGCGGGCCATCAACGATGCGGATCTCGGGGTTTCCGCAGCGATCATCAACGATGGCAGCGGGTCGCCCTATCGCCTGGTGCTCACGGGAGAGGATGTGGGAAAAACCTTTTCCCTGGGTACCAGCGGCTTGAGCGGAGGAACCGATACCCTTGGCGACTTCAACGTTGACGACGGCAGCGGCACGATCACCAATCCACCGGTGCAAGCAGCCACCCAGGCCCATATCCGGGTGGATACCGTTGACATATACAGCAGTTCCAACACGCTGACCGAGGCGATTCCCGGGGTGACGCTCGATCTCCTGCAAGCGGAAGTCGGCAAAACCACCAGTCTGTCCATCAGTCTGGATACCAAGAGCATCAAATCGACCATCGAAGCCTTTGCCAAGGGGTACAACGAGGTGGTCAGTTTTGTCACCGGCCAATCGATCATCAACGAAAAGGGCGGCGGCGTGCTTGGTGGCGATTCGGGAATCAACTCGATCAAGCGCCACCTGCAAAGCATGCTGACCAAGCCGTTTGCCAACAGTGGCGTTTTCAGCTCGCTGTCCCAGCTGGGGTTCGAGACGCAAAAAGACGGCACCCTGAAGGTCAACGATACGACCCTGTCGGCCGCAGTCAGCAACAACCTGGACAGTGTTGTCAGCCTGTTGACCGGAGAAAACGGCAAGGACGGCCTGATTGCCGAATTCCAGGACTATCTGCAATCGATGACCAACTCGTCCAGCGGTATGTTGCAGGGCCGAAAGCAAAGTATCAACAACAATATAAAACGCATCGACAATCAAATTACCAACATGGAGACGAGGCTGGAGAAACGGCAGCTGACCTTGGAATCGCAGTTCAGCGCCATGGAAACCCTGGTTAGCGGGCTCAATTCGCAGGGGTCCTATCTCTCTCAACAAATGACCATCCTCAGCAACATGATGAGCGGGAGCAACTAATGAATGGCTACACGAATCAATACATGGTCAATACGGTCACATCGGCATCGCCGGAACAACTGATGCTGATGCTCTACGATGGCGCCATCCGTTTTATCTCCCTTGGCATCCAGGCGATCGAAAACGGTCAAATTGATAAACGGGCCTACTATATCAACAAGACGTCGGCCATTGTCTCCGAGTTTGCCGCCACCCTCGACCATTCGTTGAACCCCAAGCTGGCGGAAGATCTCGATGCCCTGTATGGATATATGCTGAACCGGATGTTGGACGCCAACCTGAAAAACGATGCCGCGCCACTGCATGAAGTCAAGAAACTGCTGGCTGACCTGCGGGCCACCTGGGCGCAGGCCATAGAAATGAACAAAACGGAAAAACGGGAAGCCATGGGGGCAACCACCCCGGCAGCTCCTGGAACCATGGCCTACAGACCGCTTGTGGCGGCAATGTGAAATGGACAACGCACTGATTGAACAATCGCTGACCCAGTATCGTCGGATTGCCGAGATGTATGGGCAAATCGAGCAAGCCCTGCAGAACAGGCAAATGGACACACTTGCCTCACTGTGCGCCGACATGAACATCCTGCAGGAGGAGATCAAGGGCAACGACGCGGCAATGCTCGACCTGCTCCGACAATCCCCCGCGTTGAAGAAAGACGAACGGATGCGGGAGTTGGTGGCATTGATGGACAAGATACGCGGCCAGAACAACCGCTTGACCGTTCAGTTGAAAAACATCATGGCGGTTCAACGCAGCGAACTCCAGAAATTACAACAGGGCAGCACCGTTCTCCAGGGATACCGGCCCGCATCCGACCACACCGGCAAGAGGATATCCGTTTCCAACTAGCCGTCCCCCGCGTTGGCCCGGGCCAACGTTTTTCACTTCGACCTTCTCTCCCGCCAAATATTTCTTCCTTTCTTGCCTCGCTTGTGGCAATTTAGAAAGAAATTATTTTTTCAATTCGAGAGAAGGTAACATCTTGCCACTACTCAATAGTTTTTTTCTTAACCTCAAAGAGGGAACGGCGTTGCGCGCCGCGATTCCACTTGTGGGTGTTCTTGAAAAAGCACGGCTCAATTGCTTTTTGGCAAACGCGGAGCCGCCGAGATTTACCCTTTCCTTCCCGCACGGTTCTTTGGCGATGGATCAGGTCGACATCAGCAGAACCTGTATGGTCATCGTTGATTTGACCGATCAGACGGTCACCGTCTCCGCGGACATCGAACGGATAGCCGACCCGTCCACCCTGGAACTCGTGGCACGTGAATCCGTCACCCATACCCAAACCCGCAACTACTTCAGGGTTGACGCAGCCACCCGTGTTGCCGCCTCTTCGGTCGTTCCACCGGAAATGGCCAAGGAAGGGGAAAGCTGGCGGTTGCTCGGTGACACCATCGATCTCAGCGGCAGCGGACTGTTGTGCAGTTTTAGCGACCCACTGGAGAAGGATAAACCGGTCAACATCGAACTCATTCTTCCGACCAGGAACATGGAAGTCATCCGGGCCCTCGGTCATGTGGTCCGTTGTCGGAAAATCGAGGAAAACCTGTATCATGTCGCCTTGCATTTCGACCAGATCGATCCCGAAAGCCAGGACAAGATAATGGCCTGCTGCTTTGAATTGCAACGCCGGTATCTGCGCATGCGGGTACAGTTGGAAAGCCAACCTCCTTCTCAGCAAGAATAGCCGGTCAACCACTTCTTTTACATCGTGTAACGTCTCCGTGAAAAGCATCGAAGAAATCTTACAGGCAATCGATGACCATTCCCCGACGATTGTCGATCTCCCAGGAAACCGTGAGGAAAGTTTCCGTTGCAAGGCCCTGTTGATCAAGAAACAAGGGCAAGTGATTGAACTGGTATGCCCTCCCCACTCGTGGGAGGCCGATGCGCTCAAACTCGGGGCTGACTGCAACCTGGCCGTCGAGCACAACGGGAAGACGGTCAACCTGATCGCACGGCTTGACAGCATTGTCGGCGATCGGCGCCTGCATCTCACGGCACGGGCACCCGTCTCGCCGGAATCGTTGCGAGAATATTTCCGGGTGTCGATCAATACGCCCGTGGAAGCGAGCTATATCGCCAATATCAAGGAGATAAAAGGCCGTACCTGGAAATTGGTCGGCACGACCATTGACCTCAGCGGGAGCGGCATCTTGGCGGTGTTTGATCAGAAACCGCCCAGCAACCACCGCATCCAGCTCGTCATAACCGCTCCCGAGGACGCGCCGCCTATCGTCTGCCTGGCAAACGTGGTCAGGACCTACAGAATTCGCAAGAACCGCTATCAAGTGGCCTTTCACTTTGAAACCATTTCCACCAAAACCAGGGATCAGATCATCTCCTGCTGTCTTCACGAGCAACGGCGGCAGCTGAGGGAAAATGCTCGCGTGGCCTGACCGCAGCGCCCCATTGTTCCCGGCTTCGCCCGGATGCAACGAGCTCTGGTACATGGCTGCCACCGTGGTGGAAGCAAAGTAACCGGATCAACACGCGCGAGGAATTGTGGAGCCATTGACGCTGATCACTGAAATACACTCTCTCTCGCCGGTTGATCAATTTGGTGGTCAGCACCAGCGCCCTCCGTTCACCTCAGGCCAATTTCTCCAGGGGACCATCACCGCTCAACAGGGGCCTCACCACTTCACGCTCGATATTGGTGGACGGCAACTGGCCACCGAATCATCCGCGCCCCTGCAGGTCGGGCAGAAACTTGACTTGCAGGTTACGTCGCTGGTGCCGCAGGTGGAACTGCGGATCATCCCCAGCAATCCGCTCACCCAGCAAATCAGCAGCGCTCTCCACCTGCTGGGGCAGGTGGCCACAACGGTGCCGCAGCTCGACAACCTGGCCCAGGAGGCCCGGCAGTTGCCTCAACTCAGTCCAACCGCCCGTGAAACGCTGCAATTGTTCAGCGACAGCCTCATCAGTCGTGCGGAACAGCACGCCTCTCCCCCCCTCCCCCTCGCCGCCCAGCTGTTCGACACCGCGCTGACAACCGCCACGGCACCCCCTGGCACACGCACCGACACGCCAACCCAATTCAATGAGATCAGCCGCATCCTGCTTCAGCTGGCGGGCAGCGGCTCGCTCTCGCCGCAAGCTGTCGAACGGGCGGTCAATCTCGCCGCCTTGTTCGCGCGCGCCGCCGCCCCGCAAGCGGCGTCACCGTTTTCTTCCCTGGAAACGGCGACGCTCGCCGCGCTTCCCCCCGCGATCGCCGAGCAATTCCTGGGAAAATGGACCACCATCCCGCCTCAGGATCCCGGGCTTGCCGCGCTGCTGTCCCAGGCTCCGCTGTCGCCCCAATCGGGGCAAGCACTCGCCGAGAACCATCCCTTGCGGCAGCTGTTCGCCTTCCTGGCCGCGGAAAGCGGCAAGGAACCGGCGGCAGCCGCACGCCTCGACCTGAGCGGGCAGCAAGTCGAAACCGTGCTCAAGCGCCTCGGATTGCAGATGGAGCGCCTGTTCGCGGAGAACCGACCGCACGAGGCCGTGCAAACCCTGAAGTACGCCTTGCTGGAAATGTCGCAGCAGGCAAACGCAACGGAGGCGAGCGCCCTGCACGCGGATCAGCTGGTTAAAACAATCGAACTGTATCAGATGCTCCAGATCCGTTTGGCCGGGGAATCGCTCTTTTTCATGCCCCTGCCCTTTTCCTTTCTCACCCAAGGCTATCTGCTGATTGACAGCGAACAGCCGGGAAATCAGGCATCGAAAAAAGGGGGCCTAGCATCGACCGACGCGCATCATGTCACGCTCCATCTGCAACTCGAGGGGCTGGGTAACCTGGAAATTGACATTCTTTGCGAACAGGACCGGATCGCCTTGAAATTCCTAGCCGAGGATGTGGAGCGCGCGAAATATATCCAGGGATTCCGGGGAGAACTCGAACAATGGCTGACCGCCGGCCGCCTGGATTCGGTACAGTTCCTGGTCGGGGCCAAGGAACCGACCAAACTGCTCCTGGAAAAACTGGTCCATGGGCTCACCGGCATGGTTGACACCACGGCCTGAAACGCGAGAAGGAAGGATTGCATGGCCGACGACCAGCGCACGGCAAAAAAGGCGGTTGCCCTGCTCTATGACCAGGACAAGGGAACGGCTCCGAAGGTTATCGCCAGCGGCTCCAACCTGATCGCCGAGAAGATCATCGCCACGGCGATGGAAGCCGGGGTACATATCCGCGAAGACAAGGATTTGGTCGAATTGTTGGCGAAAATCCCCCTTGGCCAGGAAATTCCGGTTGAACTCTACCAGACCATCGCCGAAGTCCTGGCCTTTGTCTATTCGGTCAACGGTACCTACAAAAACAAAAGCAACCCGACGACGCAACAGGGGCAATAGACTGCATCGGTTGCTCGGCAAAAACACGCTGTCCCTGCCCCGCCATTTCGCTGTTCAACCGTTTTCCCCGTGGCGGGAAACGGTCAATCATCCATCCACAAGGAGGAACGTCCGATGAGAAAGATGCTTATCTTTGGCGCAGTATCCCTCTTTACCCTCACCGTTGTCTCGCTCGGCACGGGCCAGGAGGCGACCGAACAAGGCTGCCGGCAGACCCTGCAAGCCAACTGCACCACCTGCCACGGCCTGAAAAAAATCTGCAACAAGCTCGATCAACAGGATGCGGACTGGAAGAAGATCGTCGCCAACATGGGACAAAAAGGCAATCTCAGCCAGGAGGTGCAGGACACGGTCGTGACCTGTTTGACCACCACCAAGGAACCGAAAAAATTGGTCTGCGGCCAATAGGAACACCAACCGTTCCATCCGCCGATGTTCTTCCGCGGGTGGCTGCCAACAGGGACATCGAGCACGATGTCCCTTATTTTTTGCTCCGCGATAATCCGACCTTTCTTTTTTTCCGTTTCTTTTCCACGGAAAATCCGAATTTTCCGATCTTTTTTCCCAGGGAAAAATATTGGCCGTGGGCAAACACCAGCGGTTCCGCCTTGGTCAGATCAAAGGCGCCGGTGCGGGGATCGAGGTAGCGCTCATCGGCCTTGACGTTGACCACCTCGGCAATGAACATGTCATGGGTCCCCAACCGCTTGATCTCGGTGACCCGGCACTCGATATTGATCGGCGCCTCGACGATGATCGGTGCCTTGATCACCGTGGCCGGGCCAGGGGTCAAATGCATTTCCTCGAATTTTTGATACTGACGCCCCGACCTCACCCCACACCAGTCGGTGGCGAAGGCCAGGGGCCGGGTGGTGAGGTTGATGACAAACTCGCGGGTCCGCCGCAGAATCTCGTACGAATGCCGCTGCGGTCGAACCGAGATGTAGCACATCGGCGGGTCGGAACAGAGGGTGCCGGTCCAGGCGATGGTGATGATATTGTACTCCTCGGCCGTCTCTCCCAGGCTGACCATGACCGCAGGCAGCGGATAGATCATGGTGCCGGGTTTCCAATCGACTTTTGTCATATCGTTCCGTTTTCACAACGTGTAGCACGCGCCGGCAGCGCTCAAGAGCGGCGCAGCCGGCCACGAAACATGGAAAAATAGACCCCTGCCCCGCACAGCACGGCCGAAAGAGCGAAGACGGTGCGGATACTGAGCAGAAAATGGGGATAGTTATCCGGGGTGAGAGTCTCGCGTCCGACCATGAGGGCCAGGACCACGGTGGCGATAGCCATGCTCACCATCTGCCCCATCAGACGCATGGTGGCCACCACGCCCGAGGCAATGCCGTACTGTTCCTTGGCCACCGATCCCATGATGGCGCTCATGTTCGGCGAGGAGAACAGGGCAAAGCCAAAACCGAGCAGTAGCAGGGTGGCGGCAATGGCCGGCGTGGGCGTGGCGGCGTGCAACTGGGTGAACACCAGCATTCCGGCCACGGTGATCGCCATGCCGGCGGAGGCCAGCAAGCGGGGTTCGACCCGGTCCGAAAGCCGGCCGGCAATGGGCGAGAAGAGGGCCATGACCACCGGTTGAGCCATGAGAATCGTGCCGGCCGTCTGCGGCGGCATGCCCTTGAGATACTGCAGGTACAGACTGAGGAGAAAGGTGACCGCGAAGGTGGCCGAGTAGTTGAGCAGGGCCGCCAGGCTGGAAAAGGCAAACACCCGGTTTTCGCGGAACAGCGACACGTCGAACACCGGATGCGCGCTCTGCCGCTGCTGGTGGAAAAAAAAGGCCAACGCGCCCACGCCGGTCAGCACCAGGATGCCGCCAGGCAAACTTGGCAGAATGGAGGCGCCGTAGATCAGGGCAAGGATTGCCGCCGCATAGATCACGCTGCCGAGCACGTCGAGGCGTTGCTCGCGCGGATCGGCCCATTCTCCCTTGAGAAAGGTTAGGGTCACGGTAATGGAGACGGCGCCCAGGGGCAGCATGATCAGAAAAATGGAGCGCCAGCCAAACTGCTGGGTGAGGATGCCGCCGACAAATGGACCGACCGAAAGCCCGACGTACACCGCCGCCACATAGATGCCGATCGCCCGGCCACGTCGGTGCGGAGGAAAGATCGAGGTCAGGATAGCCATGCCGGTGGTGATGAACATGCCGGCGCCCAGCCCCTGCATGGCCCGGAACACCAACAGCCAGGTGACGTTGCCGGCAAAGGCGGCCAGGGTCGAAGCCAGGGTGTACGTGGCCAATCCGCTGGTGAACACCTTTTTCCTGCCGCGCATATCGGCGATCTTGCCGACCGGCAGCAGGACAACAGCGACCGCCAGCAGATAGGCGGTGGCGATCCAGCTCAGCTGCACCGCGTTCATGCTCAGATCGGCCTGAATGGCCGGCAGGGCCACATTCACCGAGGAAATCATGAACGGCCCAAGAAACGAGGTCAGGGTGGCGACAAACAGCGCTGAACGTTCCAGGGACGAGACCTGCGGTGCCGGTTCACGGGAAGAAGAAGACATGCGTTGGGTGCCGGCTTACTTGTTGTGCCCTTTGCCTTTTCCCTGTCCCTGGCCAGCTTCTTTACCATGCCCTTGACCGCCTTCTTTTCCCTTGCCCCGTGCATGGCTAGGTGCGCCGGGTTCCCTGCCAGGAGCATCCATGAGCACGAAATCGCCGCGTTTGAGCGCATGAAATTCGGCCGAACCCGGCTTGATGCCCAACTCCTTGGCAACCACGCCCCACCCTCTGCCCCTGTTGGCGCTATACGTCCGCAGCACCTGCTCGGGCGGAAGACCCAGCATCTGGCCAAGTTGTAGACACATGAAGGCGTCGGCGGGTACGGCAACCGATCTGAGCAGGGAATGGACCCGCGTCTCGGGCACACCGAATTGGGCGCTCAGACGCACCCCATAACCATCGATATCTGTCCGGGCCTGGCCGTTGAGGCCGGCGAGAAATCCGTCCAGATCGGCATGCGCCGCGGCAGGCAGGGTGAGCACGACAACGAGGAGCATCATCAGCAAACAACGAAAGTTCATATAACCTCCTTCAATGATGGTGGACGCACGGGCCGGGCAATGAGCGGCTCGCACAGCGTGCATGTTGAACATGTCAGCCGGAACGATCGGCCGGGTGCAGATGCGCACCATACCACGCCTTTCCGGGAATGTCTGGTCAAGATTGCGGCCGACGATGCGCTGGGAGCAGGCGAACAGAAAGCCGACTCGTTCGGCCTCGGACTTGAAATCGCGGCGGCCGTAGGCCAGATCCACCGCCCGATCAGAAAATATGCGGGAATCGCTGAGGGCAAAACCGTGTCCCCACACATGGTGATTTGTCCCCAAATCATGGGGACAAAATAAGGCAAAGAAAAAGGCGGTTCAAGCAAACTGGAACGGAATTTGTCTTGGTTCAACAGGAATAGGACAATCCTGCCGTTTATGATAAACCATCATGAACGGAGGGAAGTCCATGCGAAAGAAGCGTCACAACTACAGCCCTGAAGAGAAGGTCTTTATCCTGAAACGGCACTTGGTTGGCCGAGAGGCGGTTTCGGATTTGTGCGACGAATACCAATTGCAGCCGAAGATTTTTTACGATTGGCAGAAGCAGTTCTTTGAAAAAGGGGCTTCAGCGTTTGCCCGTGAAGGAAAGAGCAAACAGCAGGCGGAGGAGAAGCGCATTCGTGAGCTTGAGGAGAAATTGCGCCGGAAACATGAAGTGCTTTCGGAACTGCTGGAGGAGCATATCCAGTTAAAAAAAGAACTTGGGGAGCTCTGAATGGCGGTTGGGTTCCCCATGACACCCGCGATGCCGTGGTTGATTTCAGTCGCCGGTGGAGTGCAAAAGCAGAAATACCCACCAACAGGCTCATCGTCTGGCTTGGCGTGGCGCGGAGTAAATTTTACGCCTGGATTGGCCGTTGCGGCAAGGCAAACGAACATAACGGTCTAATCCCTCGTGACTTCTGGCTGGAGTCCTGGGAGCAGGAGGCCATCATCCGGTTTGCGCTCGATCATCCCCTGGAAGGGTATCGGCGGTTGACGTTCATGATGCTTGATCGGGACATTGTTGCCGTCAGTCCGAGTAGTACCTGGCGAGTCTTGGCCAAGGCCGGTTTGCTCAAGAAGTGGAACCGAAAAAACAGCGCCAAGGGAAATGGCTTCGTGCAACCGCTTCGTCCTCATGAACATTGGCATATCGATGTGTCACATCTCAATATCTGCGGCACCTTTTATTATCTATGCAGCCTGCTCGACGGCTGCAGCCGTTTCATCGTTCATTGGGAGATCCGGGAGCAGATGACGGAGCAGGATGTGGAGATCATTGTCCAACGGGCCAAGGAGAAATACCCCGAAGCCCGGCCTCGGATCATCTCCGATAACGGCCCGCAATTCATTGCCAAGGATTTCAAGGAATTCATCCGGCTCTCCGGCATGACGCACGTGCGGACATCACCGTACTATCCGCAGTCCAACGGCAAGTTGGAGCGATTTCATGCCACCATCAAGGGAGAGTGCATTCGCCCCGGCGTACCGCTTTCCCTTGACGACGCCCCGAGGATGGTGGAGAAGTTCATTGCCCACTACAACAACGTCCGGCTGCATAGCGCCATTGGCTACGTGGCTCCAGTGGACAAGCTCAGTGGCAGGGAGCAGGAAATTTTCAAAGAGCGGGACCGGAAACTGGAAGCGGCCAGAGAACTGAGGAAGACAAAACGGCTTCGGGCGCCGTCGGCAAACCCGATGCTCTCTCAAAAAGACAATACGGCTCCTTCGGAGTCCTTACTGCAAACGGCAAGATTGTCCATTTCCAACTGAGGCGGAACAAATGAAGCTTCCGTGATAACTGTCAATAGCTCGCAGCAATCGCGCCGTTTCCTCCTGGGTTGTTGGCGCTGCCATGTGCTTGACGATTCTCGGCGCAAGATGATGTGGAGCCCCTCGGCCGGAGAGACAACAATCTTGCCAGATGGGATGGCATGACTGAAAACTTGCTTACATGACGAATAGGCTTTTCTTGCTGTAGCGCTGGATCTTGAATCGATACGCTTCAATACGATTAACAGCTCTGCGGATGTAATTTCGTCAATTTGCCTGTCACCAATGAACGGAAAAATGTCCTTCTCCAAAATGGTCAAAGTTTTCTCTCTGTGAGATGGTGACCACCCAGGGGATTTTAAAGCTATCCATTCAAGGGCAATATTTTTGAAGCTATGTTCCCCTGCGAGATTGGACTTGATGACCTTTTTCACCTCGCTGGGATCAATTCCCTGGGCAAGATGTTTTCTTGCCTCCTGATGCCTGGCCCTGGCATCTTTGAGCGAAATTTCAGGAAATACACCAAGGGCAAAGAGTTTCTCCTTTCCCCCAAATCGATATTTGAACCGCCAACGCTTCGCCCCTTTGGGGGTAACCTCCAAAAAAAGCCCCCCACCATCGAAGAGCTTTTGCGTTTTTCGGTCGGCTTAGCCTTTGAAATTGTGATATTTGTAAGCTTCATGGGGGTAACCATATCACCAATATATTAAGTTACCCCCACATATTCCTTGCTGTCAATGGATTTGCATAGACACTACTAGACAACAAAAAACCCGCTTTCCTTGTGAGAAAGCGGGTTTATTGATTTCTTTGGACTGCTTTAGACAAATGAATGGGGTGAACGATGGGACTTGAACCCACGACCTCCGAGGCCACAACCCGGTGCTGCCACCAGCTGAGCTACGTTCACCACGCAAACGTGCGCTTATATACACGCACGGTGTCGTTTTGGCAAGGAGAAAGTCAGGCCGCCAGCTCACGCTGGCAGTGTTTGCAGACCATGGCCCGGGCTTTGATCAGTTCCGAGCAGTAAGGGCATTCCTTGACGAAGTTGCCGGCGAGCACCTGCGCGATGGCCAGGTTGACCTCCTGTTGCAGATGCGGATCCTTGAACACATGGTTGCGCAACGGTTCGATACAGGCCAGATCGTTCAACTTGGTCACCATCCCGACCGCCCGCTTGCGGTCATCGATGCGCGCGGAGTCATCGAGGAGGATGGTCAACGCCGGCGCCAGATCGTTCTGCTCAACACAGGTGTCCAGGCAGGCCAACGCCTCCTGCTGCCGCTGATAGCGTTCGCTCTGCCGCTTGAGGGCCTCGATGTCGACAATGGAGCCGGTAAAGGCTTCCTTGCCGACCACCATCATACTGTAGCTCTCCTTGGAATTGGGGATTTCCATGTAGCGATACGACCCTACATGGCCATATTGGTTGGCGATGTAATCCCACCCTTTGACAAAAAGCGGGCATCGGTCGTTGAGGCAGATGAACAGGTATTCCGACCCCCAACCCAAACCATCACCAACATGCACGGCCGGCGCGTGGCATAGAACGAGATCGCCGCTGCAATGCGGACAGTAGTGTTTCTCTTCAAGATATTTCAGAACGGTCGATAACATAATGGGTCATGCACTCCTTAGGGTTGAGGGGTGATCGTTGTCTGCGGCAAGGGACAGGGCGGACCGCCGACCGGCGGGGCCTTCAGACCAGCTCACCCGCTACCCGGCCGTAACTCCGGCCGGAAAAGCAGAACAGCGCACCACAGGGCAAAAAGGGCCAGCAGGAACAGATGTTGATGACGATTGTTTTTCATAATGCGGCAAAAATAACCATTGGCGTCCCCGCGGTCAACCAGGTGCCTCATAGCATCCGTCCCAGGACCTCGTCAACCGCCTTGGCCTGACGCATTCGCGCCTGGAGAAAGGTCTCGGTAAGGTGTTGGGCGTTTTCGTCGATCAGGCTGCACAGGCCGTTGATGGTGGCCGCATCCGCCATGCGGATCACCCGTTCCAGGTTTTTGGCGAAATCGCTGACGATTTTGCGGCTGTCCCCCGAGGTGGACATGATCTCCGCATAGGTCCGCGGATTTTGCGAATGGACCCTTGACATGGCCAGAATGGGATAGAGCGAGGTCAGGGTGCAGTGGCTGGCGATATCCTCGCTGGTGATGTGGTTCTCGTTCAGGGTCATAGCCAGGGCAACCGAAATCATGGTGGGCAGTTTTTGCCCAACCCCCATGAGCAAGTCATGCTTGGAGGGCGAATCGTGAAAGATGTCGGCACCGTGCTTGTAGAGGAAGGCCTCGAATTCGCTGCAGAACATGCCGCTGCGCGAGGTGCGGACCACGATGGCGTTCTTGTCCTTCATGGTGGCGGCCTGCGGCCCCCAGAGGTTGTGCACCAGCATGACCTCGACCTCTTCCTGGGTGGCTTCCAGGGCGCTCTTGATCGTTTCCTCGGACTCGCCGGCGAGCAGGATCAGGGCCTTGCCCGGCGCGAGCAGCGGGCCATACTGCCGGACCGTGGCCGAGGTGACCGAAATGGGCACGCAGACCACCACCACATCCACCCGCTCGATCATCTGTTCCGGGCGAAGGGTGGTGGTCCGCCCGGTCAGCATCACCTCATAGCCCTCGCTCGCCAGCCGGTCGGCAAACCATCGGCTCATGGCACCGGTGCCGATGAAGCCAAACGACTTGATGTACTTGGTGCGCATGTCGACCCGGGGAAAGCTGCCCAGGAGACGAATCATGCCTTGCTGTTGGATAACCCGCGATTCGATATGGGCGATGGCGCTGGCCATGCGCTCACTGCCCACATGGCCCTCCGCTTCCAGATAGATACGCAGTTTCTGCGATTTGATATCGTTTTCCGTGCGCATGTCGACGATGTTGATGCCGCGCCGGGAGAACTCGTTGAGGATGTCGACCAGAATGCCCACCCGGTCATCCAGGGGTTCGGTGATCAGGGTGGTGGCGTCATAGCCCGTGGCCGGTGCCAGTTCATGGCCGAGCACCGCATAGCGGGTCCGGTTGTGCGGGGCCACCTCGCGTTCGATGATCCGCAGGCCGTGGGCGGTCAAGGTTTCGGCGCTGTCGACCACCGCCCTGCCCTTGACCTGGCCGCTTTCGCGGATCTCGGCAATGGCTTGGCTGACATCCTGCACGCTCACCTCGGTGATACCGGGGAGTTGGTTGTCGATGAACTCTTCGCACTGGTTGAACACCTCGCGCTTGCCCACCAGTATCCGCAGCCCAGCCACGGTTTCGTTCTCGTCGAACACGCCCAGGGACAGATTGGAACTGAGAATGATGTTGCCGACCCAGTAGCCGCTCTTGATCTGATCGAAAAAACGGAAATACTGTTTCTTTTCCCCTTCCCGGGTATTATACACCGGCAGGACGGCATACTCGGTCTCGCGGGCGGCAAAGGCATCGAGCAGGGCCTTGACATGGGGATACGGCCGGATCTCCGCCTCGCCGTCGTACTGTACGGCGGCCTGCCATGACGGCGAGTGTTCCGGGCCAAGGGTTGCGATCGTTTTCATGTTGGGGTGTTCCTGGGTACATATTGACCAGTCCTGCGGGGGCCTCTCGCGCGGCGATCAGCGGCGGATGGCGGAGGACCGGTTGGGGTAAAAAACGAGGCGGCGTTCGGGCCGCATGCGGGGCACGCGATGGGACATCCGACAAAGGGTGGGCGTGCGGTGGCCGGGCGGCGCCGAACAATCACTCCAACAGGGTGCAATACAAGGTTAGTGCCGCGGAGTAAAGCTATTTTTGGCAATAGCGGACGATGAAGGTGAAGGCCGTGACAATGCAACCCATTCGGGGAACGGTGGCAGAGTATCTCGCCGCCCTCAAGAGTTCGAGCACATTCGGACCGCAGGTAGTGGCGCATCGGGTGACTGCTCCTCGCGAGGCCGTCACCCTCCCCCCTGACATGCTGATGCCGGCACTGCGGCAGCTGCTTGAGCTCCGGCGAATGGCTGGACTCTATGCCCACCAGCACCAGGCCATTGGCCACATCCTCGCCGGCGGCAACACGGTGGTGGCCACCCCCACCGCCTCGGGCAAGAGCCTGATCTATACCCTGCCGGTTTTCCAGACGCTGTTGCATTATCCGGCGGCCAAGGCCCTCTACCTCTTTCCCCTTAAGGCCCTGGCCCAGGATCAACTCAAAACCGTGGAGCAGCTCTGGCACCTGCTGCCGGCAACCCTGCGGGGCGAATTACCGGTTGGGGCCATCTACGACGGCGACACCAGTGGCTACCGACGCAAGAAGATTCGCGATGTTCCACCACCGATCATGATCACCAATCCGGACATGCTGCATCTGTCGCTGTTGCCCTACCATGACCGCTGGGCCCATTTTTGGGCCAACCTGCGGTATGTGGTGATCGACGAGATCCACACCTATCGTGGGGTCTTCGGTTCGCACGTGGCCTGGGTGATACGGCGGCTCAAACGAATCTGCGCCCTCTATGGCTCCAGTCCCCTTTTCATCCTTGCCTCGGCGACCATCGGCAACCCCGGTGAACACGGGCGGTTGCTGATCGACGCGCCGGTGACCGAAATCACCCAATCCGGAGCCGGCAGCGCGGCGCGCCACACCCTGCTGCTCAATCCGCTCGAAAGCGCCGCCACCAGCGCCACTCGGTTGCTGGAGGCGGCGATCAGCCGTGAACTGCGCACCATCGTTTACTGTCAGTCGCGCAAGATGACCGAGCTGATCACCGTTTGGACCGAGAAGCGGCTCAAGGAGCGCAAGGGATTGATCGCCTCCTACCGCTCAGGTTTCCTCCCAGAGGAACGGCGGGGTATCGAGGACCGGCTGGCCTCCGGCAGTTTGCTGGGGGTAATCTCCACCTCGGCCCTGGAACTGGGAATCGATATCGGCCACTTGGACCTCTGCATTCTTGTCGGCTACCCCGGCTCGATGATGGCCACCTGGCAACGGGCCGGACGGGTCGGACGCAAGCAACAGGAATCGCTGGTGGTGCTGATTGGCCACGAGGATGCCCTGGATCAGCACTTCATGCGCCATCCGGAGGATTTTTTTTCCCGGCCGGTGGAACCGGTGACCATGCATGTCGGCAATCCTCATATCGCTGGTCCGCAACTGGTCTGTGCCGCTGCGGAAATCCCGTTCTCCGCCACCGACCCGTTGCTGGCCACACCGGAAATGAGGGCGATGATCGAGCGGCTCACCAGGCAGGCAACGCTGTTGCAATCCGCAGACGGCAACACCTGGTTTTCACCACAACGCTATCCGCAGCGCCATGTCAATCTGCGGGGCGGCGGCACCACCCTGTCGATTCTGGTTAACCAACCACGGCGTCAGCTGCTGGGGATCATCGATGCCCATCGGGCCCTGCGCGAATGTCATCCCGGAGCCATCTACCTCCACATGGCCCGGACCTATCATGTCGACAGCCTCGATCTGGAAGGAGGGGAAATCCTGGTCACCGAGGCCAAACCCGCCTATTTCACCCGGGTACTGACCGAGAAGAGCACGGAAATCATGGCGATCATTGAGACGACCCGTTGCGGGGCCGCCCAAGTACGTTACGGCACGCTGCGGGTGACCGAACGCATTACCGGCTATCACCGCATCGCCCACGGCAGCTTGCGGATCATCAACCGGGTACCGCTTGATCTGCCGCCGCAACGGTTTGAAACCGAAGGATTCTGGGTGGAAATTCCCGACTGGCTGCAAAGAAGGACGGAGGAGGCCAAGCTGCACTTCATGGGCGGCATCCATGCCCTGGAACATGCGATGATCGGCCTGATGCCGCTGATGGTTCTCTGCGACCGCAACGACTTGGGCGGAATTTCCCATCCATGGCACGATCAGGTGGCTGGTCCGGCGGTCTTTGTCTACGACGGTCACGCCGGTGGCATGGGGCTGACCGCCCGCGCCTTTGGCGCCATGCAGCGCCTCCTTCAACAAACCCGGCAGTTGGTGGCCGATTGTCCGTGCGACCTTGGATGCCCGTCCTGCGTCCATTCCCCCAAATGCGGCTCCGGCAACCGGCCCATCGACAAGCAGGCCTGTGGGTTTCTGCTTGAGCAGCTGATGCATCCCGCCATGCCGGCGGTGCGGGAAGTCGCCAAGCACCCCCGTCCCCTGCCACAGGCTGTCAAGGAGCGGCAACGACCGGCCGATCTTCCGCGAAATTTTGGGGTATTCGATATCGAGACCCAGCGATCAGCCGAAGAAGTCGGCGGCTGGCACCGGGCGGAATTGATGCGCGTTAGTGTCGCCGTGCTGTACGAAAGTTGCGGCCAACGATTCACCACCTACACCGAAGCCACTGTCGGCGCACTCATTGAACGTCTCTTTGCCTTGGACCTGGTGGTCGGATTCAACAACAAGCGCTTCGACAACAAGGTGCTTTCGGCCTATACCAATCGCGATCTTGGGCTGCTGCCCTCTTTTGACCTGTTGGAGGCGATCAGCGGTCTGCTGGGCTACCGGCTCAGCCTCGACCGATTGGCGGAAAAAACATTGCGAGTGAAAAAAGAGGGCAACGGCCTGGAGGCGCTTCGCTGGTTCAAAAGGGGAGAAATGGAGAAATTGGCGGCATATTGCCGCAAGGACGTGGAAATCACTCGGGATTTGTTTCTGTACGGCTGCCGGCAGCAGTATCTCCTGTTCCAGAACAAGGCGGGTCAGGAGGTACGGCTGCCGGTGGACTTCATCCAATCAATCGAGCAAATACTCGACCAGAGGGAGCGGATGCTCAGGGCCAGACAAGATCTTTCTGCACCCAGCCAGTGAGATCGGGGTGAGAGATCTTGATCCAGTCCCCCTTCTGCTCGACCTTCTTGAAGATCACGTCCTTGACCCCCTTACCCACCACCGAGTCATTGGCGCTGGGGCCGCTGCGGATATTGCATTCCTTCACCTTGACAATCACGTAGGGCGTTTTGCTGACCAACGATTCGGTGATATAACCCTTGTCACCCTCGTAATCGCTGACCTTCAACCACTGTCCCTCTTTGCTGAGAATTTCAAGCGGGTAGCCCGAAGGCAACTGATAGAGAATGTCGGTGTTGGTGTTGGGGCCGGAACGGAGATTGACTCCATCCTTGACGACGCTGACATACTCCGCGCCCAGAACGGTGCTCACAGCAAAGGCAGAGGCCAGCAAACTCAATGGTATCGTCTTAATCAACGGTCGAAAGGTCATCACGATCTCCTTTGTCCAAAATTTGCGTTCCATTGTCCCCTGTGACGGCGGAACCGGTCAATAACATAAAATACTCTTGATTGCCCTTGGCCCCCTTGACGCCGGAGGCGATGATGCGTTCACACCCCAGCCCCAACCGTTGCCCGAACTGTTGCACCATGTGCAGGGCCTGCCGGTGCAACAGCTCGTCGCTGACAATCCCCCCATCGTCCACCAGCTCGCGGGGCAGTTGAAACTGCGGCTTGACCAGAGCCACAATGCGAACAACGCCTTTAAAAAGCGGGATGAGGGGAGGCAAAAGCGGTTCGAGCGAGATAAACGAAGCATCGATCACGGCCAGATCGAGGCATTTCGGTATGTGGTGCGTGGTCAGATGGCGGGCATTGGTCCGTTCGAGCACCACCACCCGCTGGTCGTTGCGCAGTTTCCAATCCAGCAGTCCATAGCCCACGTCAACACAGTAGACCCTGCGTGCACCGTGCTGCAGCAGGCAGTCGGTGAATCCACCGGTGGAACTGCCGATATCGGCGCAGACCCAGTCGTGGGGAGTGATCGCCAAACCGGTCAGACCGGTTTCCAACTTATCGCCACCGCGACTGACAAAGCGTTTCCCCCCTTTGACCGAAACATGGGAGGTGGCCGCGACCTGCGCGCCGGCCTTGTCCAGGCATTGATCGTTTACCAATACCTGCCCCGCGCCGATTAGCCGCCTGGCGTGGTCGATATTGTCGGCCATCCCCCGCTCGACGAGCAGGAGATCAAGCCGTTGTTTCTGTTTTCCCGCCAACGCTCCTTGTCGCTACAGTTTACCCAGCCGTTCCTTGGCCTGCGACGCCTCCGCGCTGCCGCCATGGTCACTGATCAATTTTTTATATATGATCTTAGCGGTTTCATGGTCGGTTAGCTTTTCAAAGGACATCCCTTGTTTGAGCAGTGCCGCAGGAGCCAGCGCATCCTTGCCGTGATTGGAAATGACTTTTTGATAGTCCAGGATGGCCAGGTCATACTCGCCTTGATTGTACAGGGATTCTCCCATGTAATACAGCGACTTGGCTGCCTGGGAACCATTGGGGTTGGTCGACAACGACTGTTCGAAGGATTTGTAGGCTTCTTTGTAGTTCTTTCCTTTATACTGATTCATCCCCTGGGAAAAAGGATCGGAAGAGGAAGAGGCGGCCTGACTCTTTTCCTCAGGGGCTGCTGAGGATGCGGCTTTGGTGGATGCTGGCGGTGCGGCTGCCGCCGTCTGCGCTGCAGGTTGTTCGGCGGCCTTTTTCGTGGTTGTGGGCATGGTCGTGGTTGCGGCCGTGGTCTGGGACGACGCCGTTGAGGCAACCTTGGTCTTTTTGGAACCAGGCTCCACTTTGACAAAAGCACTCGAAGATGGAGCGGAAGCTGGCGACACCGCTGTCGTGGCTACCGGAGCAGCAGAGCTGGCGGCCGAAGCGGCGCGCTGTTTGGCGGCTTCCGCCTTTTGCGCGGCCGCCTGGGCGCGCTTTTCCGCTTCATTAATTTTATCTTGCTGAATTTTTGTAAAATTTTCACTAATGAGCGAAATTTTCTCTTCCAGTACTGCTACCTTTTGACTGAGCTCAGAGATTTTGGCATCCTGATCTGTCCGCGCATTCTCCATGGAGGACTGCAGATTGGCGATATTCTGATTGACCTGTTCACGGAACTGGCTGGTCTGGGAGGCGTTCTCCTCGATGCTTGACTTGATCCGCAAGGTTTCGTCCTCGACCTGATCAATCTTGCTTACCGAACTGGCCTGCTTCTTCTGCATTTGGTTAACCGTGTTGCTTTTCACGTCTTCAAGCTTTTGATTCATCGCTCGAAGCTGGTACTGCAAATTTTGCACTTCATCCTGTGAGGCACATTGGGTCAACAGCATCAGCGAGCAACCCGCCACCGCGATATTTCTTATGGTTTTCATACTCTAGGGCTCCCTTGCTCTCAGAGAACGTTAACGGTTTTCATCACCTGGAAAATAGTTCTCCGTTCCGATTCAGATGTGCATCAACAAACGTTTCGTCAAGGCAATCGGCCCGACCATTGGGGATAGGATTGATTGCCCTTCATGGCAAAAAGCGATCGAACATCCTTGCCGCTCTTGCTGACCACGCAAATTTCCGATCGGCTGCCACTCTTTCGAGTCACCGCGAGCAGCCGGCCATCGGGGGACCATGTTGGCGACTCGTAGTTGCCGCCGCCGGTACTCAACTGGCGGACATTCCCTCCGTTGCGGTCCATGACGAAAAGCTGGTAGATCCCTCCTTGCAGGCCGGTAAAGGCAATCTCATCTCCCTTGGGCGACCAGACGGGTTCGCTGTTTTCAGGACATTTGAAAGTCAGGCGTTTGGCTTGGCCACCTCCGGCACTCATCACATAGACGTTGGGTTTGCCGCTCCGATCGGACACAAAGGCAAGAGTTTGGCCGTCGGGAGAATAAGAAGCCGACACGTTGATACCGGCGCCAGAAGTCAATTGCCTGATGATGTTGCCTTGACGATCCATGGAATACAAATCAGGGTTACCGCCTTTGCTCAAGGTGACAACCATGGTACGGCCATCGGGGGAAAAGGTTGGCGCCAGATTCAAGCCGTTACGTCGTGACAGGGCATTGGTCGCTGTATTCTGCCGCAGATCGGTGATGTACAGATCCTGATTTCCCCGATGATAGGTCGAGTAAGCGAGGTAATTGCCATCCGGAGTAAAACGAGGGGAAACACAAAGCGCCCGATGACGAGTGACCTGACGAGGATGTCGTCCGAGGATATCGGAAATGTACACTTCTTTCCGTCCTGTCGCGTCGGAAACATAGGCTATCCTGGTTCGCGCCACGCCCATCTCTCCAGTGAAGTCCTGGATCAGGGTGTCGCACAAGCGCAACGTCATGTCTTCGAGTTGGGCGGCGGACCCTTTGAATCGACGACCGGCCAGTGACGCATTGCTGGCCACGTCAAGAATCTGTCCTTCGACTGCAATCCCGGCAGGGTCGCCGCTGACCTGGCCCAGGACCACGTAGTCGGCACCCAGGGATTTCCAGTCCGCATCGCGACTGCCGCCATACCGGCTTGAATCGATGACGCCGATAAAGCCGTGCAGCTCAAGCCCCTTGGTGAGCAACTGCGCGACGGCGGCACCTTGATTGCCTCCACTGCCGCTGAAATTGGGCACTGCGACCATGATCTTGCGGACATCGGACGCACTGATGTCGTAATAGGTCCGTT
The DNA here is from genome assembly GCF_000186885.1 of Desulfobulbus propionicus DSM 2032. Lineage (GTDB taxonomy): Bacteria > Desulfobacterota > Desulfobulbia > Desulfobulbales > Desulfobulbaceae > Desulfobulbus > Desulfobulbus propionicus. Next base: position 2,497,534 of record NC_014972.1, read on the forward strand.
CTTCCGCTTGAAGATTCCGCGCCGACAGGCAGGAAAGAAAACTTACCGCCAAGATAACGACTGTGAAAAGAGAGTGTCTGCGTTTCATAGTAAGATGTGGGTAATGGTGTATTCTTGTTCAGCCCGGCAAGACATTTTGTATACACAATCTATCGCAACTTGCCAAGTTCACGAACATTAAAATTACAGGGCACTTCCGTGGTCTCCTCGGTCATCAGGGCGGGGAATGGCGGCATGGGCACGGCCCGGTTGATCGCCTTTTCCACCAGCTGATCGAATTGGGGGTCTCCCGAACGTCGTTCGAATTGAATGCGGACGACCTCACCCTTTTTATTGATGGTAATCACGACATTGGAGGCCAGACTGTTGTCCCAGCTGCGGGTGTCCGGCAGTTGCCAGAATTCATTGATCCGGGACGCCGCTGTTTTGCCGTAGGTTTGCGCCACAATACCACTGGCTGCGGCCCGACCGGTCGTGGTACCAGTGGCAGCACCTTGCATGGAGGCCGCCTTGCGGGCTGCATCCGCTCGCGCCGCAGCCAAAGCGGCATTGGCGGCATTGGCCTGGGCCGCCAGCTCCCTGGCTTCCGCAGCAGCCTCACGAGCTTCGTTTTCCGCCCGAATCTGGTCCAGCCGAGCTTGAGCAAGGGCTTTTTTGCGTTCGTCCTCGCGACGCTGCACCTCCTTCCGCTCGGCCTCACGCTTGCGCTCTTCAATCTTCTTCTGCAGCTCCTGCTCTTCTTGTTTACGCTGCTCAGCCTCGCGCTTGCGCTCTTCGATCTTCTTCTGCAGCTCCTGCTCTTCCTGTTTGCGTTCTTCCTGCTCGCGCTCCTTGACTTTCTCCTCTTCCAGCCGTGTATCCTGTGCCTTCTTTATTTTGCGTTTTTCGGGCGCAAGCGAAATAGGATCCTTTGTTTCCACCGGCTCTGGTGCGGTTGTTTCGGGCTCCACAGCCACCTTTTCCTTGGGGGTTGGAGCAACGGTTTGTGGCGGAGATGCCGGTTCCGGGGGAGCCGCCGGTTCTGGTGGAGGGGGCGGTGGAGATGGTGGTTCTACTTTTTTCTCAACGGCTGGCTTGCTCGGCTTGGCGGAAGGAGCAGCCGCTGGCGGCGCGCCGCCGCCTCCAACATCCGGTAGCGAGACGAGGCTGACGGAAACGACCTCCTCGACGATCGGCTTAGAGGAAAACAGTGAAGGCATGAACACAACAGACAAAACAACAGCCACATGAACGCCAAGAGCGAGCAATGTGGCCAGCCACCAACGTCTGTCGGTTTCCTGCTGAAGGAGATAGAATTCCGTCTCGGTATACTGCACAGCTATACAACTCGTTCCTTTTACTTCTCGTTTTCAGCTGGAACAGTGATCATTCCCAGCTTTTCAAAACCCGCGGCATGAATGTCCGCCATGGTCGAGGTGACCACGCCGTACGGCACATTTTTATCCGCCCGCAGATAAATGCCCTCTTTTTTCACCTCGGGCGGCATATCGCGCAATTGTTGCTGGAGACTTTCCGAGGTAACTTTATCTTTTTTCAGGTACACATCCCCTTCCTTACGGATCGTGACCACCAACGGTTCTTCCTGCTGGCGCAGGGCCTTGGTGGTGGCTTCCGGAAGTTCCACCTCGAGCCCCTGGGTCATCATCGGCGCCGTGACCATGAAAATGATCAGAAGAACAAGCATGACATCGACAAGGGGGGTCACGTTGATTTCAGCAACAATGCTCCGCTTGCCCTTGTTGTTTCCTAGCGGTCCCATACAATCACGTCCTGGTGAGAATGTCCCTTTCAATGAGGTTGATGAAATCGGTACTGAAACTCTCGACGTTGGAGTCGAATTCAGCCACCTTATTGGAAAAGTAATTGTAGAAAATGACTGCGGGAATAGCAACGGCAAGACCGGCTGCTGTGGCGACGAGCGCCTCGGAAATACCCGGCGCGACAACGGCGAGCGAGGCTGATCCCCGCTCGCCGATGCTTTGAAATGAAGCCATGATTCCCCATACCGTACCGAACAGACCGATGAACGGGGTTGCACTGCCAGTGGTGGCAAGGACACTAATATAACTCGCCAAGCGGTCGGATTCAAGAAACTGAGCCTTCCGCACCGCTCGCTTCAGGTTGTCCATGGTCGCCAGCTGTGTTTCCAATGTCGCGAGGGCTTGCCCGGCGCTTCGTGCGGCGCTGATTTTTTTCAACTCGTTATACCCGGTGACAAAAACGGTCGCCTCGGGGCTGAGCGGATATTCCCGAGCAGCGTCATAGGCTTCGTTCAGGGTTTTACTGTCCCAAAAGGCATCGAGAAAATCGAGGGAAGCGTTTCGCGCTTTGCGAAACATGAGAAATTTCATAATGACAATCGACCAGGAAGCAACTGAAAAAATGAGCAAAATGAGCATGATCAATTTGCCCATCATCCCGGCATGCTTCATTATTTCAAAAATAGACAAACTCACGACGTTCCTTCTCGTTGAAATTGTTTTCTTTTGTCCCTGTCGTTAAGCGACAGGGGGTTGCCTGTCAATGTTGACGCCATGCGAAAACAGGCGCACAAAAACGTGACCCGCTCTGCAGCGTATCTCCTGCCGGTTATGACAGAATCTGCAAGCGGGCCAAAAAACATGGAATGTACCACATTTGGCCTGAATTCGATGCAGAAATCGCACCGTCCGGCAATCTGTGATCACAATAAATTTGAATTATATACGAATCCAATAAATCTGTCGACCTTGATATGGAGATGAGGTACAAATCTTCAGGAAGGATTCGTGTTTGTTTACACCTTTAGGAAAAACGACCCTTCAGTTTTATCGTTTCTCTCATCTAAGGAGCAGCATATGGCAGAACAACTGTATGATGTGGTTATTATAGGTGCCGGACCGGCAGGCCTTCAGGCGGCCATTCATGCCACAAGAAAAAAAACCCGCGTATTGGTCTTGGGTCGGGCGGAAAACTCGGCCCTCTATGGCGCCCATATTGAAAATTATGCCTTTGTCGGCGGCATTCATACCGGGGCCGAGTTGCTGCATATTGGTGTCGAGCAGGCAAAAAATTTTGGCGCCGAAATTTCTTGCGAGGATGTGCTCAAAATCTCCAATATCAACGAGCAATTTCATCTTAAGCTGGAAAATGGCCGAGAAATCGCTACGAGGACGCTGATTTTCTGCATGGGGGTTTCCAAGAAAAAGCTCGGAGTTCCCGGCGAGAAGGAACTGCTGGGTCGAGGCGTTTCCTATTGTGTCGATTGCGATGCCAATTTCTATCGCGGAGCGGTCGTGACCGTAACCGGTGACCGGAGCGCCGCCGTTGATGGGGCGTTGACCTTGCTTGATTACGCCTCAAAGGTCTACCTGGTCACGGACACGTTGAATGTCTCCAAGGAATTGCTCGCCCGTCTCAAGGCAAGCACGGTAGAATGGATTGCAAGTACCGTCAAGCAGGTCAATGGCGAACGCGTTGTGCAGTCGCTCGTGCTGACCAACGGAGAAACCCTGGAAACAGAAGGGCTCTTCATCGAGCTTGGCTCCAAGGGCGCATTGGAACTCGCCACACAGATCGGAGTGCAGCTCGATAGCGAATCCTGCAAATATATCGAAGTCAACCGGAAGCAGGAAACCAACATCCCTGGAATTTACGCGGCGGGAGACATTGTCGGCCCCCCTTATCAGATGGCCAAGGCCGTCGGCGAGGGATGCGTCGCCGGCATGGAGGCGGCCACCTATGCGCGGAAACTGCGTGAGACTATGGGATAAAAAAAAATCATTCCTTCACCAGCGACTCGTTCGCACGCTGGCGCGACTCGTGAATGGATTTGAGATAACGGAAAATCTCCCGGCTATGCCGGGGGTTTCTCGTGCGGGCAAACAGGTAGGACAGCCGTGACAACGTCAGCACATCGATTTCAGGCAACTGCGCCTTGAGTTCCACCAAGGTCCGGCTTGACCAATTTTCTCCCCATTCCATGTTGCGCTCTTGACATGCCCGCTGTGTTTCCAAGGCTTCGTTGATGAGCGTGTCGCGGAAAAACTCGAGAGTGTGCAACTGCTTCCGTTCTGCCAAGAACTTGCCGCGATGTCGGCCGACCACGGCATACAGGGGTTCAAGCGAATGCTCCTGAAGCAGTTTGGTGAGATACTTGATTTGACGCTGCCTGGCACTTCCTTTCAGCCCAGCGGTTTCCCGAAAAATGGGTTTCAATTCCTCCAGACCAGCCACGTGATCAAGCACCTGGGGCGGCAACCGAACCAGTTCGGCCACCAGTTGTTCAATTTCCTTGATTCGCCTTTTTTGTTCCGACCGGCTTACCTGCATCACGAAACGCCCCGTTGTTGAAAAGAGTTACTCCTTGATGGCCTTTTCGCCGAGCAGGGTGACAACCCTGTCCAAAATGCGATCGGCTGTGGCTTCCTTGCTCAGCAGCGGCAAGGGATGGATTTCCTTCCGTCCGATCAACGTAACCTGATTGGTTGCCACATCGAACCCGGTTTCCGAACCAAGAATATCATTGACCACGATCAGATCCAGGTTTTTTTCCCGGAGTTTTCGCTGTCCTTCGGACAGGTGATCGTGGCTCTCGGCAGCGAAGCCGACAAGAACCTGATGCGGTTGGCGACGATGGCCGAGCTCGGCCAGTATATCCCTGTTCTTGATCAAATCGAGCCGCAACCCTTGGTTCGTTTTCTTGATTTTCAAGGATTGGCAGCTTGCTGGCCGAAAATCAGCGACCGCTGCGGATTTGATGATCACATCCATGGCAGGAGCCTGTCCGAGCACTGCGGCTGCCATTTCCTCTGCGGTCGTTACCCGAATCACGTCAATGCCCCATGGATCGGCAAGCGCCACCGGCCCGGTGACCAAGGTCACCGCCGCTCCCCTGCGTTGCGCGGCTTGCGCCAGGGCAAACCCCATCTTGCCGCTGGAACGGTTGCTGAGGAAGCGTACGGGATCGATAGGTTCACGGGTTGGCCCTGCAGTGATCAAAACGCTCTTGCCTTTGAGATCGGCTGGCCCCAAAAGAAAAAGCAGGGCCTCCCGCGCGGCCTCCCATTCGGCCAACCGTCCGTCTCCGGTTTCCCCGCAAGCCAAGGCGCCACTCCCCGGTTGCACCAGATGATAGCCAAATTGCCGCAAGCGGTTCATGTTTTCCTGGGTGGCGGGGTGGGCCAGCATCGAGGAATTCATTGCCGGACAGATCACCACCGGAACCTGGGCAGCAAGGACCACGGCCGCCAACAGGGTATCAGCCCAACCACCGGCAAGCCGGGCGATAGTCTGCGCGGTTGCTGGCGCGATGACAAGCGCATCCGCTTCCCGGGACAGATTGATGTGCGCCATGACCCGATCGGGTGATTCATCAAACATGTCGCGGTAGACGGGATTACCGGAGAGAGCCGAAAAGGTCAATGGGGCGACAAACTTCTCGGCGGCCCCGGTCATGAGCACGGTCACCACCGCTTCTTCCTTGACCAGTTCCCGCACCCACTGGGCCGCCTTATAGGCGGCGATCGACCCGGTCACTCCCAGCAGAATATTCTTTCCTTGCAGACCCGACATGATGGAAAATTGGGAAATGTTTATTGGGAAAAGGATTCACCAAAGGAGCCGGATGAATCGCCAACCGAACCGGCGCCGCCGCCCCCTGTCTTGTCAATGGCCACATACAGTTTCAACTCGGTTTTACCAAGGACGCCCTCGGCGATGACCATCATGCATGTCTTGTTGGGCTTGATAAAGGCCAGCATGATGTTCTTCGAGGCCGTTTCCCCGACAAGCCGCCACTTATTATCCTGCATGGAGGCGATCATGTAATCTTTCAAGGACATGATCTCGGCCCGCCCTTTGTACGTAAAAACACCCCCTCTGAAGGACTCGGTCTTGATGACCATCGAGTTCTTTCGGTCCCACTGAAGTTCTGTTGGCAGGGTAATATCCTTGATATCGTCGGCGAAATTGGTCATTTGTGGCAATCCGGAAGCGTCGGTCGCCATTTTACTGCCCGAGGAGGCGCAACCAGCGCAAAGGAGCATGAATGCCATCCCCAGGAAGAGCACCAATTTCATTCCATTATTTGTTTTCATGCGAGTCATCCTCCAGTTCTGAAAAGAGTTGTTCAGGCGGCTTTCTTTAAACGTCTGTGTAGAAAAGCCCGTTGAACGGAATCCGCTGAGCTCGGTCATGCGCCTTCCTGTCCTCATGGGTTCTCCCATTGTTTTCCTTCAAAAATCAGGGAGAAAAAAAGATATCCCCTGCCACGGCAGCGGACAGGCGACCCAAGATAACCAGTTGTAAAAAAATAAGGTTTTAATGTCAATAAACATTCACTATGATACAGGGCAAATGTCTTGCCTCGACAAAAAGAGGCATCCCGATCGGACGTTCAACGACCCAACCCACTCAATATTCTAAAAAACAGCATTCCACGCACAGCGGTTCCCATGAAGCTCAACAACACCCCCTTGCCCCAACTCGACAGTTCCGCCGAACTCATCGACACCCATTGCCATCTTGACATGGAAGAGTACCAAGCCGATCTCGAAACAGTGATTCAGGCGGCGGCGCAACACGGCATCCGCCGAATCATCACCATAGGGATTGATCTTGCCAGTTCCTGCCGGGCGGTCTCCCTTGCTCAGCAACATGCCGGAGTCTTTGCCACCGTGGGCATTCATCCCCATGACGCCGACCAGGCGAACCGGGAGACGCTCAAGCAGCTTGCCGATCTGGCAAAAAATGCCCGCGTGGTCGGTTACGGCGAGATCGGCCTGGATTATGCCAAGAAATATGCGCCCGCGGAGGTCCAGCGCAAGGCCTTCGCTGCGCAACTTCAACTGGCCAAGACACTTGATCTGCCGGTGGTGATTCACGACCGGGACGCCCATCAAGATGTGGCCCGTTTGATTCGATCTGCAGGCCCCTTTCCCCGGGGAGGCGTGATGCACTGCTTCTCCGGAGACAGACGATTGGCGGAGGAGATGGTTGATTGCGGTTTTTTCCTCTCCATTCCAGGCATTGTCACCTTTGCCAATGCGGCAACGTTGCACGACGTCATCCGGGCGATTGACCTCGATCACCTGCTGCTGGAAACCGATGGACCCTTCCTTGCCCCCGTGCCCTATCGAGGCAAAAGAAATGAACCGAAATTGATGCTTTACACCGCGCAAATGGTCGCATCGCTCAAGCAGGTTTCCCTGGAGGAAGTGGCCAGGGCAACCACGACCAACGCGGTCCGCCTTTTTCACCTGCCCGAGGTTCGCCATGATTGTCGATAATCTTACCCGAATTTTGACCACCATCGCGACAGCAGCGCGCAGATCAGGAAGGCATCCAGATACCGTCCAGTTGGTAGCGGTCAGTAAACAAGTCGGAGTAGAAGCCATTTGCGAGGCGGTCGCGGGCGGGCAAATGCTGTTCGGAGAAAACTATCTCCAGGAGGCAGCGGACAAAATCCCTCAATTGCCGCCCACGGTTCAGTGGCATTTCATCGGTCATCTGCAAAGCAATAAAGCGGCACAAGTGGCGGAACTCTTTACCATGGTGGAGACGGTCGATCGCTTCAAAGTCGCCAAGGCGCTCGATCTGCATGCCAAGCGATTAGACAAGCACCTGTCCATCCTCATCCAGGTCAATATCGGCCGGGAAAAACAGAAATCCGGGGTAATGCCCGAGGAAACAACAGAGCTTCTGCACGCCATCAGCGCGGAAACCAATCTTCGTGTTCGCGGTCTGATGGCGCTGCCCCCCTTTTTCTCCGATCCAGAAAAAAGCCGTCCCTATTTTCGCGCGCTCAGAGAACTCGCCCAACAGCTGGCCGTAAAAAAATTATTCCATGACAACGACGCTATTGAACTTTCCATGGGGATGTCCAACGATTATCCTGTGGCGATCGAGGAAGGGGCAACCATTGTCCGCGTCGGAACAGCGCTGTTTGGCAGCAGAATGAAAGAAGGAGTTGAAAAAAAATGAATATTACCATGATCGGAACCGGTTACGTAGGCTTGGTCACCGGTACCTGTTTTGCCGAATTTGGCCATATTGTCACCTGTGTTGACAACATGGAAGAAAAGATCATGCAATTAAACCAAGGGATTATTCCCATTTACGAACCCGGCCTCGACGTGTTGGTCAAAAAAAATACCGCCGAGGGCCGGTTACGTTTCACCACCGACCTCGCCCAGGCGATCCCCGAGGCGGATGCAGTCTTCATCGCCGTGGGCACGCCCAGTTCCCGTCGCGGTGACGGCTATGCCGACCTAACCTATATTTATGCGGCTGCGCGGGAACTGGCCGTCCAGCTGCGTAAGTATACCGTGGTTGTCGACAAGAGCACTGTACCGGTGGGCACGGCCCGGCAGGTCGAGCGAATTATCCGAGAAACCAATCCGCAGGCTGAATTCGATGTTGCCTCCAATCCGGAATTTTTGCGGGAGGGAGCTGCGATCAGCGATTTCATGCGCCCGGATCGCATCGTCATTGGGGTCGAGACGGAACGAGCGGGAAAAGTGCTCAAGGAAATTTATAAGCCCCTCTATCTACGCGATACACCGATCGTCCACACCACGATCGAAACAGCTGAGCTGACCAAGTATGCCGCCAACGCCTTTCTCGCGGTGAAAATCAGCTTTATCAACGAAATTGCCATGGTGTGCGAATCAGTCAACGCCAATGTCATTGATCTGGCCAAAGCAATCGGCATGGATGGACGAATCGGCAGCAAATTTCTCCACCCCGGTCCAGGTTACGGCGGTTCCTGCTTTCCCAAGGATACCCTGGCCCTGATGCGCATCGTGCAGGAACATGGGGAAAATGTGCGCATCGTTGAAGCCGCGGTCGAGGTCAATGCGGCGCAAAAGGCAAGAATGGTAAAAAAAATCAGAGAGATGCTCGGAGGTATCGAGGCCGGGAAAACCATCGCCATCCTTGGCCTAACCTTCAAGCCAGAAACCGATGACATGCGGGATGCGCCATCCACGACCATTCTTCCCGCCCTGATAGAAAAAGGAGCGCGCATCCGGGCCCATGATCCCAAGGGCATGGAAGAGGCAAAAAAATACCTTCCCGCCGCCATTGAATACGTCGACACCCCCTATGAGGCCGCAACAGGGGCGGACTGCATCGTGCTGATGACAGAATGGAATCAATATCGTGCCCTGGATCTGCGCCAGCTCAAAACACGGATGAAGACCCCGATCTTTATCGATTTACGCAATGTCTACGATCCGGCCAGCATGAAAGAAGCCGGATTTCAGTATACGGGGGTCGGCAGGAAATAGTTGGAAACAAAACAGCTCCCTTTAGGGACAACAAGACCTAAAGGGAGCTGCAAAGTGCTGAGGAAGGAGAAAAAGCAGTTGCGTGCCGAGCGGACACTGAAATGATCCACTGTGCTTGCACCACCCGCTAGAAGCAAGGAACAGCGCAATCAGTTACTTGCGACGGGAAGCTCGCTTGGCCGCCTTCAACGGGTTGACCCGGATTTTTGCGACCTTTACCTCGGGTTTTGCATGGGTAGCAAAGTTGCAAATGCCCAACCGCCATTTCGCGGCCGGATTCATATAAGTTTCACAAAATTTATTGCCGCTTGCCTCAACGATACGCTCGCACCCTTCGCACTGCTCGATAACCGGGAGAAATGCTCCTTCGCTGAATTTTGCCACGTCGCTTGTTTGCATATTGCCAACTCCTGAAAAAATATAAACTTTTTCTTGAATCAGAAAAAAATCTTCCATACAATTAAAACGTAATATGAGAGCTCAACGCTCTCGTCGTCCAAAAGATAACTTTTATAAAGGCTATTGCGCCGTCTGTCAATACCAACTCTTTCTTGTTGATATAAAATTGTTGGCAACTGTCTGGAGATTTCTTTATGCCCATCTACGTCTGGAAAGGAAAAAACAGCTTTGGCGAAAAGCGCAAAGGCGAAATCGAAGCGCTCGATGAAGCCGGCGCTCGCGCGCAGCTCAGGCGGTTGCGCATTGACAATCCGACGGTCAAGGAAAAGCCCAAAGATATTTTTGAGAACATAGATTTTTTCAAACCCAAGGTAACGGGCAAGGACATTGTCATTTTCACTCGGCAGTTGTCGACCATGATCGATGCCGGCCTGCCACTGGTCCAATGCCTTCAGATACTTGGCAAACAGCAGAGCAACGCCACGTTCAAGAAGGTATTGCTTTCCATTCAAAACGACGTTGAAACAGGAACCACTCTCGCCGACTCCATGCGCAAGCACCCAAAGGTGTTTGACAACCTCTACAGCAACATGATTGAAGCCGGTGAACTAGGAGGTATCCTGGATACAATCCTCTCGCGGTTGGCCAGTTTCAAGGAAAAAGCCATGGCTCTGCAGAAAAAGATCAAGGGTGCCATGACCTACCCTGTTATCTGTCTGGCCATTTCCATTCTCATCCTGATCGTCATCCTGGTGTTTGTCATTCCCGTTTTTGTCGAAATGTTTGCCAGCATGGATTCCGCCTTGCCGGCAGTCACCCAACTGGTCGTTGACATGAGTGATTTTGTCAAAGGGAATATCATTTATATTCTGATGTTCGGCATCTTGTTATTCTACGGGATTAAAAAAATCTACAACACGGAAAAAGGGCGGCTCAAAATCGATGCGTTCATCCTCAAAGCCCCGGTCATAGGGCAACTCACCAGAAAAGTAGCGGTATCAAAATTCACCCGAACCTTGAGCACTATGCTGCAAAGCGGTGTGCCCATATTGGACGCCCTTCAAGTCGTTGCCCGGACCTCGGGCAACAAAATTGTCGAGCGGGCGGTTCTACGGGTATCTGAAAGCATTGCCGAGGGCCGGCCGATTGCCGAACCCCTGGAGGAGTCGGGTGTTTTTCCGAACATGGTTGTCCAGATGATTAATGTTGGTGAATCGGTGGGCGCACTTGACACCATGCTGGAAAAAATAGCCGATTTCTATGATGAAGAAGTGGATCAGGCCGTCGAAAACCTGACAGCAATGATCGAACCCTTCATGATGGTTTTTCTTGGTGGCATGATCGGTGGACTTGTAGTAGCAATGTACCTACCCATTTTCCAAATGGCGGGCAAAATTTAAACTTCGTCTTACTAATTGCAGGAGATAGATTCCTATGAGTGAAATTACAGGTGTTCTGGCCAGAGAAATACTTGATTCTCGGGGAAACCCCACCGTTGAGGTGGAAGTACAGCTCGAAAGCGGGGCCATTGGCCGGGCCGCCGTGCCCTCCGGCGCATCCACCGGGACGCGGGAAGCGTTGGAGTTGCGAGACAAGGAAAATAAACGCTACGGCGGAAAAGGTGTCCTGCAGGCAGTGCACAATGTCAACGAGCAGATTGCGCCCGCCATTGTTGGTTTCGAATCTTCGCAGCAAGTCGTGATCGACCACATCATGCTGCAACTTGACGGAACAGCCAACAAGGAGAAATTTGGCGCCAACGCCATCCTTGGCGTCTCCATGGCTATTGCCAAGGCAACCGCCATGGAGTTGGAGCTGCCTCTTTACAATTACCTCGGCGGCGTCAATGCCAAGGTGCTGCCAGTACCCATGATGAACATCCTCAATGGCGGAGCGCACGCCGACAATAACGTCGACATTCAGGAATTCATGATCCTCCCTGCGGGCGCGCCATCCTTTGCCGAGGCACTACGCATGGGGGCGGAAACCTTTCATGCCCTCAAGTCCGTTTTAAAAAAGCGCGGTTTGCAGACAGCTGGAGGTGATGAAGGCGGCTTTGCCCCCAATTTGCGTTCCAATGAGGAAGCGATGGAAGCGATCCTCGAAGGAATTGTGCAAGCCGGCTACACCCCCGGAAAGGACATTTTTATCGGCATCGATGCCGCAGCCAGTGAATTCTATTCGGCTCAAGAGAAGAAATATGTGCTGAGCGCTGAAAAAAATCCCAAAAAATCAGCGGAAGAGATGATCGCCTTCTATACTGACTGGGTCAACAAATACCCGCTGATCACCATAGAAGACGGCCTGGACGAATCGGACTGGGAGGGCTGGAAACAACTCACCAAAGCATTGGGAGGCCGAATCCAACTGGTTGGCGATGATATTTTCGTCACCAATACCAGCATATTGAAAAAAGGTATAGCGCAACAAATCGCCAACTCGATTCTGATCAAACTCAACCAGATTGGCTCAGTCACGGAAACCATCGACGCAGTGGACATGGCGCACCGGGCATCCTATACGGCGGTTATTTCCCACCGTTCCGGAGAGACGGAAGACGCGACCATCGCTGATTTGGCTGTGGCTCTCAACACTGGACAAATCAAGACAGGCGCCCCCTCGCGAAGCGACAGAGTGGCAAAATACAATCAATTGCTCCGCATCGAGGAAGAGTTAGGACAAGCTGCTCAGTTTGCCGGCATTTCAGCCTTTCCGTTTCTTGCCTGAACCGGTTGACAGCTTGCCGCTTCTATTCCTATGATAGGAAAAATTGGTTGAATTGATTTTTTCTGTGTGTTCCATCAAGGAGGTACAAAATGACGCTGACCAAAGCTGATTTAGTCCAGCAGGTCTACAAGACCCATCCCAATTTGACCAAATCACAATCCACGGAGTCCGTCGAAACCTTTTTAGCGCTCTCCAAATCCTCGTTGATCACCGGCGAGGACTTGTTGCTGAGCGGATTCGGCAAATTCAACATCAAAGATAAAAAGTCCCGGAGGGGTCGAAACCCGCAAACAGGAAACGAGTTGACCCTTGACGCCCGACGCGTGGTAACGTTTAAACCATCGGGCATTCTGCGATCCAGAATCAACAGTGATTAACCCTGTGTAATAATCGAACAAAGAACCCTTACCAGGCTATATCAGGGCGCCTTCCCATTGGCGCCCTTTTTTATTGCCTGGCAGTCACCCGTAGCAAAGAACAATGGATACGAACCTTCCGGCGACATTCGACTTCACCTTCACACTCCTTGGCACGTCGCAACTCGACTTTCCCGATCACTTCATCGATTTTCTGTATCACGAATGCACGGATGCGTTGATCGTTGAGAGCTTGCAAAAAGTTGGCCTGACGCAACCATTGCCTGTCCGGCAGATTGCACCTTCACGCTATCAACTCCTGGCCGGTTATCCCTATCTGCCAGCGATCAGGGATCTAGGGATCGATGAGGTTTATTGCCAACTCGTTTCCCCTGCCACCCCATTGTTCAATATCACGTACCTGCAAATCGTTCATAGCTTGTCAACGGTCCGCAACAGTCCGGTCTTGCAAGCCCATCTTTTGCAAGAAGCGCAGCAAATCCTTGCCGACCATGAAGTAATGAAATTGTTGTCGGCCATGGGACACAAACCTCAACGGTACAAGCTGCAAGAACTTCTTGGTGTGCTACAATTAGAATCATTGGTCGTATTTGCCCTGCATAATGGGACCCTATCCTTAAAAGTTGGCAAACAATTCGCTCGTCTTTCCGAAGGAGATCAACGTTATCTGATGAAATTGATCGATACTTATCGCCCAGGAGGCTCAAAGCAGCAGAAACTGGTAGAGATGATAATCGAGATCTCTTTGCGAGAGGGCAAGTCCGTGAGTGATCTTGCAGAGGAATGGTTCAGGACAGAAAAGGAGATCGATCAAGACAATATCCCGCAACAGCTGCAACAGCTTTTACGCTACCTGGACCACCGCTCTTCACCGGGAAAAAATGCGGCAGAAAAAAAATTCAGGCAGCTCATTCAAGAGCTGCAACCACCTGACCGAATAACGATTGAACACTGCCTTTCTTTTGAAGACGAAAGCCTGGAAGTTCGTCTGCAATTTCCCGACAGCGACTCTCTGCGGCGGCAGTGGCCGGCTATCATCAATTGCACCACCCCTTGACACCCGTTCATCAACAGGGGCATGCAACGTCCGCCTGTGACCGCCGGTAACGCGTCGAACAGCAGGATTTCTCCACGGATTCGAAAGGTCAAAAAAAAGCCGAGAAAACCAGTTATCGCCCTGGTTTCCATCGGCTTGGCTGGAACCTCTTCGACAGGATCATCAAGCCGCCTTCGAATCGGCCTTCTGCACTTTTTTGATTTTCTGCTTGTCGATTTTCTTGGGGACCAGGGCATTGGCCATGAACGCTGTGCACTGTTTGCGTTTTTCAAAAGGACAATCGGTGATATTCCAGCAAGGTGTGTACTGGAGCAACTTTTTCACGGCGGCAATGGATACACCATGTTCGTGGATCATCTCCCGCAGACACTCGATCCATTTGATATCGTTCATGGTGTAGTACCGCCACTTCCCCTTGCGCAAGGGAGCAACCAGCCCCTCTTCCTCATAAATCCGCAAGGTCCGGGGATGCACCCCAAGCATCTGCGCCGCTACCCCGATGGTAAATATCGCTTTTTGTTCATCAACCATTTCAACCCTCGCAATGGTAAATTCATGACCGTTCCCCAAGGGAACGGTCATGAATCGGATCGATTCCCAGGATCAATGCGCCTCGTGCTCGGTGAAACTCTTGCCAAAGAATCGTTCGCCCTGAAGGAAGGCTATGCCGGTCAAACCGATACCCGCCATGACCACAAGCCACTCATATCCAGATGGTGTGTAGGTAAGATAGGTGGGTAAATTATCATAACCGGCATATTGAGGCACGATCTGCCCACCAACCACCATGTTGAGCCGGGAGACAAACATGCCAACCAAGGTCATCAACGCCGCGGTCGACATGGCCGCCACGCTCTTTAAACGGCTGAGAAGAAGCAGAACGACTGGCGCCGCCAGTCCGACTCCGACCTCAAGTGCCCAGAAATTGAATGACAGCGGACCGATATAAAGAGCATTGGCAGCGATTTTTCCGTCATTGACGCCTCCGACATAGAACGAAGCCATTCTCCAGAAGGTGGAGACAGCAACCAGGATCAGCATCAGCAGCAATACCTTGCCGGCAGCGTGCACACCTTCAAAAACATGCTGTTCCATCTTGCGGCCACGAATGACATAGGCATAGTGGGTGAAAAGAATGGCTGCAGCCGCCCCGGATAGAAAGGCGCAGGCGAGGAAATACACCGGCAATTGGGCCCCATACCAAAACGGTCGAGCGGCTAGGGTGGCGAACACCCCACCCAAACAGGTGTTGGCCGCAACCTCGGCCAAGGCGCCGAGAATGCCAAGCACCAGGGCCAAGGTGTAATGGCGGGTGAGGATAAGCCAGAACTCAAGAAGAATGAAACCAAGCGCCAAACCGTACAGCGTGCCCATCCACCAAATGTTGGAAGTGATGTTTGGCGAAATGATATTGTAGATCGCCATGCGCCATGGACTTTCGATTTCCATGCCGATGACCGTGAACCCGCTGAGGATGGTGATCAAGGAGATCCACACCATTCTGTTGGCCAGGGGAGCCAGTTTGTTGCCGCCGAACACATGGCTGATCGCCGCCAACAAACACAATCCCGTGGAGGTGATGGCAAAAAAAGCGTACGTGGAAATCAAAAGCCCCCAGGGAACTTCACGTGTGTTGTTGAATATATGTTCATGACCAATAAAAAAACCAACTAGGCCGACACCAACGCCGACGATCAAAAGTAACCCGAAAATACCGGATAAGGTTTTTACCAGGGGACTCGCCACCTCCGGTTCAGCTGTTGCAGTCAGTGAAAATCCGTTTGCCATGGGCCTAACCTCCTTTTGTGCTTGTTCAATAATGACAATGATGCTGATTATAACCGCGCTGGCTCAATCATCTTCTCCCTGTTCTCTTCGCTGGCAAGGGACCCGAGGCCAATCAAGACGACGATGGCTGAAAAGGGCCCTAAAAGAAGAAAAAGAACAAAGGTGAGACAGAACCAGAAAGACTCGACAATTTGCGTGACATGTGCCCGCATCCACAAGGCGAGAGAATGACCGCCATCATTTCCCGACTGTTTGGTTTGACTGTACGGTAGGATATTCATTGGTTTCCCCCTTTTCGTTATCTGCCGATGAAGCGTTTCGATGCCTTTGACAACGCAAGGGATATGCCACCTGGATATGCGAGCGCCTTCTTTTCACGAAAGAATGACATAACGACTTGAAGTTACGTTTGTTTTACAATCTACAACAATTTGTTTTTAAGTTTTCAGTCCATCTACGATTGTCAATATTTTACTGGTACACGATCAAAATTAGCCCACATGCCACACTACGATTGATCAAAATACGCCTGATCTTTTCCGTGACACCAAGGGGACGCATGCATACTCCCAGGAAAAAAACGTCAATAATTTCAAACGATATCGTCCAGCAAGGCCAAAACTACCAACCCATGCCTTTCTTTACCGCTTCCGATAACAAAAGAACGGCTTCAAAAAAATATCTATAAATTCAATGTATTATAAAAAGCCAGCCACACGAGCGGCGCATTTCAAGTCCATCCAGACAAGAAACCACGCAACGACAGGGGACCGCTTCAAGGGAACGGTAGAGGGGTACCGTCATCGATACTCCACGAACCAATGAGTTAATCAAACAGGAAGGGAGGGGGGAGAGAGTGACAAGCCATGCTAGGTGTCGCGGAAAGAGTTGGAACCGCTATTGTCAGGAAAGTTGTCAATAGCGGTGGAGAGCTGAAAGGGCGGGACGGGCAGGACACCCGTCCCGATATGCTGAGCGGACGATCAGTGTTCTTTTTTCCCGTGGTCCTTGCCTTCGACTTGGGCCGCGCCGGCAAATTTGCGCTCGAATCCCTTTACGCCAATGTGACAGGTGGTACAACGGGTGTTGGAGGCAAAGGCGTCGGTGCCGTTATGGCAGACACCACAGTATTTGCCCGCATAGAGCGCCTCCATGGTAAATTTTTCTGGATGTTCTTCGGCTGCACCTTTGCGCATTTCAAAGGCCTTATCATGGCAGCTGGCACAGTCAAGCCCCATGTCAACATGCCCCTTGTGCTCGAATATGACCGATTTCACGGGAACATTAAACACAATGGTCTCCGGCTGCTTCATATCGCTACCATGGCAGACCTTGCAGGTTTCTGGTCCGGTGGTGTTGAACGCCATTTTGCCATCATGGCAGGCACCGCAGTATTTGCCGGCATCCAGGGAAGCCATGTTATAATCGCCCTTGGCCTTGGTTGATCCGCGTTTGCGCTCAAAGAGATCGGGGTGACAGCTGTCACAACTCAAGCCAGCGGTCACCACATGGGATTTGTGGCTGAACATCTCCTTGACCGGTTCCACAGCGATCACCTGGGTTTGGCCATAGGATTCAAATTGCTTGTCCTGGGCGGGCGGCTGTGCTGCGGTCGGGGCAGTTGCCTGAATATCGGCGGTGCACAATACCCCTGCGGCGACAAGAAGACCAAGGGCTGCGAGTATTTTCGTTTTTGTGTTCATAGTCCCCTCTCCTTCCGCTGTTTAGGCATTCATATAAAAGACATTGGGCAAGGCGCCGGTTTCCGGCCGCAGGACCCAGACCGTTGTTTCCGGCCGATGCACCAGTTTATAGACCTCGCTGTTTGGATCGCTGAGATCGCCGAACACCCGGACCTTAGCCGGACAGGCTTCCACGCAGGCTGTGTCTTTTTTCCCTTTGGACAAGCGGGTGTCATAGCAGAAATTGCATTTATCGACCGCGCGAATTTCTTCATTGAAGTACCGTGCATTATAGGGACAAGCGGCCATACAGGTCTTGCAGCCGATGCATTTCTTGCTATCCATGACCACGATACCGGTGGTTTTATCCTTGTAGGTGGCCACGGTGGGGCAAACGCGGACACAGGGCGGCTCGTTGCACTGGTTGCAGAGCACGGGCATGAATATTGTCTCTTTTTCTTTGGGTCCGATCTCCCGGACTCTTTCCAGGATCATGGTCCGCCAACCATAGGGAGGCACATGGTTGGTTTGGACACAGGCCTCCATGCAGCGTTCGCAATCGACGCAGAGATTCTGGCGCATGACCATGCTGTAATGAGGGCTGTAGGGGTATTTCTCGGTCTTTGGCGGAGCGCCCACAGCACTTTCGGCGTTGCGAACGCTGGTCAGCGACAGTATCGTCCCCCCCATGAACAATCCGGTAATGGCGAGTCCGGCGCGCAAAAAGGTTCGGCGCTCAAGTGAAGGCAGGTGTTCCACACCTTCATTGTTTAATTTTTCCAGCTCATTAATGTTCATTCCATACCCTCAAGATAAAAAGTAACGAAGACGACATCGGCACCTTGTGCTACAATGTGTTGTTATGGCCCGAAAAAAAAAGCCCTAGAATGAATAGCCACTCATTAATTAAAAAATGCAACGAGGGAACATAACCCAAAACCAAGAGAAGAGCAAGTTTTCAAATATATGCTATAGTAAGGCAACTTCGCACAGCCAATTTTCACTCCTGGCACCCGTTGCGGCGGAGTGCCGCTGATGCAATCGAAATCAGTGTTTCGTTTCTCGCACGGCTGAATCTTTTTATCCCGGAATGTGAACTGTTGACCGGTTCGCGCTTCCCTCCACCAAGCGGCGGCTGACCATGAATAAAAATCTTTCCCGGGAACACCCTGTGTTCCAGAACACATTGGCGGTATTCTCCCTTGACCGCGACTGCCGGATCATCGGGTTGAATAAAAATGCAGAACTGCTCACCGGTCGGCCCTTAGGCGAATTGTTTGGCAAATCAATGGATGAGCTCCTGCTGTTCAAAGGACAAACCGTCAATTTGGCCGAACTCTTCTCCCAGGCGGATTGGGAACAATCGCTTTCCCGCCAGTCCCTCTTGCTGCAGACTGACCAGGAAATCCGTCCCATCGACGTCCTGGCCACGGTGACCCCATTATGGGATCGCCACCGCGCGCTCTGCGGCGCGCTTGTCACCCTGGACAGCACCAATGAATCGCTCTATCACCAACTGCTTCTGGACAGCGTCTCCGAAGGCGTGCTAACCGTCAACCGCGACATGGAAATCATCTCGTTCAACCGCGCAGCGGAAGCGATCACCGGTTGGAAGACCGAGGAAATTCTCGGCAAGAACTGTCAGGATGTCTTTCCGGAAGAACTGTGCGAAAACGGCTGTCTGATTCGCTCCTCGATCGAGCGGGAGCAGTCGTTTGCGGCCCAGACCGTATTCATGACCCATAAGGACGGTCGGTTTTTCCCCCTGTCGCTAACCTCCTCGCCGCTCTACGATCTCAACGGCAAGGTCATCGGCGGAGTACAGACCTTTCATGATTGCTCCGACAGCCTCAACAATGCCTTGATCCTGGCTTCGGTGGCCGACGGCGTGTTCACCATCGACCGCAACCGGACCATCACCTCCTTCAATCGAGCGGCGGAATCGATCACCGGCTGGAAACAGGAAGAGGTGATCGGTAAACCCTGCAACGAAATTTTCCATTCCAGCGTCTGCGGCAGCGACTGCATGCTGATGAAGGCTATCGACCGCAACAACATGTACATCGACCGGTCCATCTTCATCAAGGGCAAGGCGGGCAATTCCATCCCGGTGACCATCAGCTCGGCGCCGTTGTTCGACGATTTCGGCAATATCATCGGCGGCATCGAAACGTTCCGCGACAACACCTCCTCCATCCGTGAAAGCCTGATCCTTGATTCCATAGCCGATGGCGTGTTCACCGTGGACCGCAACTGGAACATCACCTCGTTCAACAGGGCCGCCGAGGAGATCACCGGCTGGTCACGGGAGGATGCCATGGGCATGTCCTGCTCAGACATCTTCCACTCGTCGATCTGCGGCAAAAACTGCGCCATCGCCGAAAGCCTCTACAGCGGCAAACCGGTGGCCAACCGCTCGATCACCATCCGCAACAGTCAGGGGGAAAAGGTGCCGATCAGTATCAGCGCCGCCCCGCTCACCGATCATGAAGGCAACATTATCGGCGGGGTGGAGACCTTCCGCGATCTGACCGCGATCACCAGCCTGCGCCAGCAATTGAGCCAGAAATATACCTTTGACGCGATCATCTCCAAGTCAGCCGCCATGCAGCGGCTGTTCAACATTCTTCCGGAAATCGCCCGCAGCCCCAGCACCGTGCTCATTCTCGGGGAATCCGGCACCGGCAAGGAATTGGTCGCCAGGGCGCTCTACAATGCTAGCGAACGCAAGGACAAGCCCTTTGTGGTGGTCAACTGCGCGGCCCTGCCGGAAACTCTGCTTGAATCCGAACTGTTCGGTTACAAGGCCGGCGCCTTCACCGATGCCCGCAAGGACAAGATCGGCCGTTTTGCCGCCGCCGAGGGCGGCACACTGTTCCTCGACGAGATCGGCGACATTCCCGGCGCCGTTCAGGTCAAACTGCTGCGCGTTCTCCAGGAAAAGGTCTACGAGCCGCTGGGCTCCAACACGCCGGTCAAGGCCGATGTGCGCATCATCACCGCCACCAACCGCAACCTCCAGGCCCTGGTCAAGGAAGGAGCTTTCCGCGACGACCTCTTCTACCGCCTCAATGTGGTCAAAATCAACCTGCCGCCGTTGCGTGAACGCAAGGAGGACATCCCGTTGTTGATCGATCACTTCATTAAAAAATACAGTGCCCAACAGGGTAAGGACATCGTCGGTATATCCAGCGGCGCCTTGGCCATCCTCATGCGCTACGACTATCCCGGCAACATCCGTGAATTGGAAAATATTGTCGAATATTCCTTTATCCTCTGCGAAGGCGGCTATATCCAACCCCAACATCTGCCCGAACCCTTTGCCGCCGGTTTCGAGCAACCCGCCTCCCGCGCCGTGCAGGATGACGGGCCGCAGACGCTTGAGGAGATCGAAAAACAGGCGATCATTCTCAGTCTGGAGCGCAACCGTTGGCGCAAGATGGCCACCTGCCGGGAACTGGCGATCTCCAAGGACACTCTGCGCCGCAAGATCGAACGCTATGGTATCCACAATCCGCTGACGGGCGAAGCCGAACAGGAAGAATAAATCCGGCACGTTCATCCGGCACAAAAAAAGCGTTCCGAACTTTGCTCGGAACGCTTTTTCGTTTTCCTCATCGTCTCAACCGTGCACCACCGACTGTTGGTCGAACGGTACTCCTGAGCCAACTCGACACGGCCTTAGGCACACGATCTTTGCCGGTTGCCGGGGATCGAGGAACAACCGATTCGAAAATCGATCAACCGGACGATTGGTGCTTTTTTTTTTGCCCGGGTTCGCCCCGACTCTGCCGATCCTTTTCCTTGGCCTCCAGCCGGGCGGCCGCATCACCTACCGGATGCAGCGTCCGCGGCACGGCCCGATCGACCTTGGCCGTGCACTGTTGCTGGATTTCTGCTGGACATCCAGCCACTTCCCAGCAGGGAACCAAATCGAGCAGCTTTTTCAGCCCCGGAATACTGATCCCCTCTTCATGGATAAAGGTGCGCAGACAGGTTATCCATTGAATATCATCGGCGGAAAACATCCGCCGGTTGCCGACAAGGGTCGGCTTGATCAATCCTTCCTGTTCATAAATCCGCAACGTCCGCGGATGCACATTCAGCAACTTGGCGGCGACTCCGATCGGATAGATAGGCACATCGGACCGTATCGCCTGTATTTCCGTTTTCTTTCTTGCCATGCCGGCCTCCTCTGTCAGTGCGGGGCGCCGGGACGGAGCGGCAAGCTGTCAGCGCCTGCCGCTCCGTCGTTCGACACACAATCCATCAGTGCTCTTCGGACAGATGACCGCGGAACAGCCGTTCGCCCATCATGAAGAGGATTCCGCAGAAGGTAAAGCCGGACAGGGTCACCATCCACTCGTGCAAGGTCGGCGCATAGGGCAAAATATGCGGCAGATCAACAATATTGAATTGATGAAACCCGGGAATGATTTGCCCAACGATCACCAGATCGTAGCGCATGACGAAGATGCCGATGATGCTGGCCAGCGAGCCGAGCGCCATGGCCGTCAGGTTCTTGGCCCGAACCGCAAGGATGATCAGGAAGGGGATGACCAGCCCCAGAGCAACCTCGCCATACCAGAAATTCTTGGCAAAGGGACCGTTGATCAGGGCCATGATCGCCTCGTATTTTCCCGGCGGATGACCGGAGATACCGGAGATCAATTTCCAGGTGGTGAAGAACATGATGATGAGGTACAGCAACGCTCCCAGTTTGGCCACAGAACGCAGGGACTCCTGCAGCTGCTCGCTCATCTTCCAGCCGTTGATCTTATACCCCAGCCAATGAAAGAAAATCACCGTGGCGCACCCGGACATCATGGCCGAGGTGATGAAGTAGATCGGCATATAGGGGCCATGCCAGAACTCACGGCCATTCAGGAGTCCAAATACCGCCCCGAGATTGGAATGAGCGGCAACACCCGAAATAACGCCCAATAGACCGCACATGCCGGCAATCTTATGCCTGCCGGCCTGCAACAGGGCAAACTCGATCAGCATGAAGAACAGGTAGGCGCCGTACAACGTGCCCATCCACCAAATGTTGGAACTGAGATTCGGGGAGATGATGTTGTAGATAGCCATGCGCCAGGGATTTTCAATCTCAAAGGCGATGACCAGAAAACCCGCCACAATGGTGGCAATGGCCAGATAGACCGAACGTTTGGCAATGGGCTTGAAGGCCTCGAAGCCGAACACATGGCCAATGGACGAAACCAGACACAGCCCTGTCGAGGTCACGACAAAAAAGACGTAAGCGCCCAGCATCAGCCCCCATGGGACTTCGCGGGTGACACCATACACATGTTCATGGCCGGCAAACATGGCGTGCACGCCAAAGGCGATTCCCACCAGGGTGAACAGACCCAACAGACCGATCACGCCGTTGTACACGCTGGACCGGCTCCCTTCAAGCCCCCCTTCCTGGGGCAGAACCTTGGTTAATATATTTTCCATGGCACCTTCTCCTTTACGGAATCAACGACCCCAATCGTCGTTATTCCGGCTGATTAATAACCGTTGAATCAAACCACATCGGGACGAACAATTTGGTCAGGGCAAATCGCTTTCTTCTCGCAAAGACTGAAGAACCGGCTTGATTCTCAGATCAAACAGCGTATGGAGAACAGCACCACCCAACCAGATAACGAAAAAAATAAGAGCTTCCATTTGCTTCTCCTTGTTCCGGATCTCCGGACAGTTGTTGTGCACCAGGATTTATTGGCGGATAAACACCCGGTTGATTGTCTTTTGCGCGGCACCTCCTTGCGATGCGACCCGGCACCATTCTGCGGCTGCCGGATCTGGTCCTCGAATATTTCCTTGCTGCTTTTTTATCCAGCGGCGAATACGCTGTCAAGAAAAACAACGGTCGATTGTTAAAAAATATGTAAATAAATAGATCAATATTCGCCCGATAAAAAGATTTCAACTTGCATGCGAAATAAATATTTTCGATATTATCCACCGCAATTATTTGTATATATTTATTTTTAGGCATTTTTATTCAATAATTAATCAAGACACCACTACCCTTTCCCCGAAATAGCAATCCAACTCGCGGTTCTCATTATGCGTCTAAAAAATAACATTATGATCAAAATGCGCCCACACTGTTCACCCTCTCCGCAACCGCAGGTTCCCGGTATCCCTCAGAACCGGACCAAAGGGGCAGAATATCGACCTGATAGAAAAGAACACCCGAGCAGCAGGTAATGCTTGACTATGGAACAAATACTGCAAATGATATTTTTAGCTACTCGCCTTCATCCAGATGACGAGCGAGCTTCCTTTTTCCCCTTCAAGGTGGCGGCCTTGGAGGGGATTTCTTTTCCCCTCCCCTTCCTCCGGCTTTACCTTTACCGCGATTTATGGTAGCCCTGATCAGACATGCCGCTTGCTTGGGCGGCCGTGGCCTTGGGCCTCCCGCCCGCGCCATCGTCAACTTTGGGCGCATTTTTTCCATCGTCTTGTTCATTCCCCAGGAGCCTTGCGTGCAAAAATTCTACAAGAATCTTTCCATCTGGCTGATCATCGCTCTTTCCGCCCTGCTGCTGTTGCATTACTGCAAGAAATCACCGGATCGCCACCATACCGTTGCCTATACCGAATTCCTGAAAAAGGCGGACAGCGGCGTACTCTCCACGGTCACCATGATCGACCAAACCATACTTTGGGAAACCGCGGACGGTGAGCGTTTCAAAACGGTTGTGCCGCAAGCCCAGGCCACCGTTGACCACCTGCTGCGCAAAAACGTCACGATCCGCGCTGAAATCCCGCCCCAGACCCCGTGGTTTGTGCAAACGCTCCTATCCTGGCTGCCCATTTTACTTTTTGCTGTTCTCTGGTTCTTTTATTTCCAAAAAGGAGGCAGCCAAGGGGGAAGTGGTTCCGGCAGGGCCATGGCATTTGGCAAAAGCAGGGCCCGCCTGATCAACCCAGAGGAATCGAAAGTCAAACTTGCCGACGTGGCTGGCATCGACGAAGCGAAGGAAGAAGTAGAGGAAATCGTTGATTTTTTAAAAAATCCCGGCAAATTCGTTGCAGCTGGCGCCCGAATTCCCACCGGCGTGCTCCTCTACGGAGAACCGGGAACCGGTAAAACCCTGCTGGCCAAGGCCATTGCCGGTGAAGCAGGCGTGCCTTTTTTCTCCATCAGCGGCTCTCACTTCGTCGAAATGTATGTTGGAATCGGCGCCTCCCGGGTGCGTGATCTGTTCAACGAAGGTAAGAAAAAAGCCCCATGCATCATCTTCATCGACGAAATCGATGCGGTTGGCCGCCATCGTAGTGCCGGTACCGGTTCTGGAGGCAACGATGAACGGGAACAGACCCTCAACCAACTGCTGGTGGAGATGGACGGGTTTGAGGCCAACGACCACGTGATCGTCATCGCGGCCACCAACCGCCAGGACATTCTTGATCCGGCCCTGCTGCGACCGGGTCGTTTTGATCGTCAGGTCATGGTGCCATTGCCCGACGTGGGTGGGCGGGAGAAGATTCTCAAGGTCCATGCCCGCAACACCAAGATCGGACCAGATGTGGATTGGCAGGTGATCGCCAAGGGCACGCCCGGTTTTTCTGGCGCGCAATTGGCCAGCCTGGTCAACGAGGCCGCTCTGCTGATGACCAGAAAAAACAGCCAAACCATTACCATGGAAATTCTGGAGGCGGCCAAGGACAAGGTATTGATGGGGGCGGAGCGGCGCAGCCTGATCATCACCGACAAGGAAAAACGGATCACCGCCTGCCACGAGGCCGGCCACGCCTTGGTGGCGTGGATGCTGCCCGGTGCCGACCCGGTGCACAAGGTGACGATCATCCCCCGCGGGCGAGCCCTGGGCCTGACCATGCAACTTCCCGCTGAAGAACGCTCTTCCCATGATCGCACTTTTTTGTTTCACAATCTCTGCACGCTGCTTGGCGGACGGATAGCCGAGGAAATCGTCTTCAACCAGATGACCACCGGCGCCGGCAACGACATCGAACGGGTTTCGGACATCGCCCGGCGGATGGTTTGCGAATGGGGAATGAGCGAGTCGATCGGCCCGCTGACCTTCAGGGCGCCCAATCCCCTGGGTGGCCAACCGGCGCAAATCATCAGCGAACAGACGGCCATGCTGATCGATGCGGAAGTGAAAAAGCTGGTACAGTCAGCCTATGACCACGCACACAGCCTTCTTACCCGGCACCGCGCCCTGCTGGATGCCATGACCAATGCCCTGCTGGAACGGGAAACGATCTCGGGCGCCGATATTCAGGCAATCATTGATCGAATGCCCCGTGACGCGGAAAGCAAATGAGGCCGACGAAACAGATGGTCAACGATGCCGCTGTTTCCATTTCCAGGGCGGCACGGGCCTCTCATCCCGCCAGACCCCCAGGCGCAGTTGGCGTGCGGACCGTTCCAGCTGTTCCAGTTCTTGACAAAACGGCTCGCTCTTGCAGTAGAAGGGGTGCACCCACGCCATGCCGGTGCGCACCAACTCGGCATTGACCACAAGACCAGGCCGCTTCACCACCGCAACCGTTCGTCCGTACCTATCAACGTCCACGGGGACGATGGATACCTCCTTTCCCGTCATCAAAACAGTGGCGCGACGCTTCGCCTCCGCCCAGCCCGCCTGCCCATGTTCGGGACAATCAATACCGAAAAGACGGATGGTTTCAACCCTGCCGCGGGTTTTCACCCGAAGCGAATCGCCGTCAAGAACCCGGGTGACGGTTCCTTCCCAGGCGAAAACATCCAAGCCGCTCAGTTGCAGAACGATACATACGCCAACGAATACCCAGCCTGCTTTGCTCCAGCGCATCCTCTTGCCTCCTTTTTTGTCGATCGATCAGTAGGCTGTTTTTTGCCTTTTGTGTTCTTCTTGTCAAGGAAATGACACTTTGCATGCAAAGTCCCTTGTGTTCCCAGATTCACCTGTGGTAGTCTTTTTGACAATGGCCCGGAATTGACGGCACAACCCGAGACTCTTCGCCAGCCACTCCAGCAAACCGTATCTGAATCGGAATGAAAGAGACTGTCGCCCCCGAACAGCCCTTGACGGAAAATGAAGAAAAGACAAGGGATTTGATGCTGACCTTGCCCTTGTTTGATGCCTTTAAATCCGACGAGCTCGACATTCTTGCCCGCCACATGAATTTTGCGGAAATCATGCGCGGCGAACACCTGTTTATTGAAGGTGACAAAGGGGATTTCATGTGCTTCGTCGTTCGGGGGCTGCTTGATGTCCTCAAAAAATCGAACATAGGTGATTACCGCGTGATTGCCCGCCTCGGCAAGGGCAACACCATCGGCGAAATGTCGATCATCGACAAATCCCCCCGTTCGGCCACGGTGATTGCCCGGCAGCCTTCGGTTGTCATAATCTTGACCAAAAAGGGTTTCGACATTCTCACCGAACTCTACCCCGCCTTGGGTGTGACCCTTTTAAAAAAGATCATGCGCTTGCTGAGCCTCAACATGCGCCTCACCACCATCAAGCTGGCAGAAAACTTCCCGACGCAAGCGTATGACAGCTGATGGATTTTACGGCATAATTGGGCGAAGCGAATCCATGCGGCGGCTGTTCAGGCTGATCGGCAAACTCGCCGAAGATGACCTGAGCACCGTGCTGATCCAGGGAGAATCGGGAACCGGCAAGGAACTGGTGGCCAAGGCAATCCATGCCCACAGTCCACGGGCATCCCATCACTTTGTGCCGGTCAACTGCGCCGCCATCCCCGATGACCTGCTGGAGAGCGAGTTGTTCGGCTATACCAAAGGGGCCTTTACCGGTGCCGCCGGCCCCAAGATCGGGCGGATTGAATACGCCAACAACGGTTCCCTGTTCCTTGACGAAATCGGTGACATGAAGCCTGCGTTGCAGGCAAAACTGCTCCGCGTCCTCCAGGAACGCGAATTTGAACCGGTGGGCGGGCTGAAACCCATCCCGGTGGACGTTCGAATCATCGCCGCCACCCACTGCAATCTCGAACAGATGGTGACCGAAGGCCGATTTCGCGAAGATCTCTTCTACCGTCTCAGCGTCATCCCGGTTTCCATTCCTCCGTTGCGTGAACGGACGGACGACATCCCCCTGTTGATT
Source organism: Desulfobulbus propionicus DSM 2032 (assembly GCF_000186885.1). Lineage (GTDB taxonomy): Bacteria > Desulfobacterota > Desulfobulbia > Desulfobulbales > Desulfobulbaceae > Desulfobulbus > Desulfobulbus propionicus. The sequence goes on from NC_014972.1 coordinate 2,524,933, forward strand.
GAGCATTTCATCAACAGCATCGGCAAAAACAAAAAGAAACCTCTTCTGGGCTTTGATTCGGTCGCCATGCAGGCCCTGTCGCAAGTTCCCTGGCGGGGCAACGTCAGGGAGCTGGAGAATTTGGTCCAGCACATGACCATCTTGCACGGCGGTTCCCGAGTCGGCTATCATGACCTGCCGGAAAAATATCGCGTCGGCCCGCCGCCCATCCCGCTTTCTCCGGAAAAAGAACCGCTGCGGGAAGCAGACACCGTCAGCCGCTCGGAACAGGCCCTACTGTGTTCCTCCACCACGTCGATTCCCCGTGAATCCTGGCCGGAAAAAGGGGTCGATTTCAATGCTCTGGTGAACGATTTCGAAACCCAGCTGATCGTCCAGGCCCTCAAGCTGACGCAGGGCAATAAAAAAGAGGCGGCGCGCCTACTTAACTTGAAAAGGACCACTTTGCTGGAAAAAATCAAAAAGAAAGAACTGGCTGGAACCTGGCTGGAGGAAGAAGAGGATGAATGAGGCGGCCTAGGCCGCTTTTTTTACCAGATTGTTTTCGATTTTCTCCCGAATATCGCCGGGCGATGAAGGAGTAATCAAGATATCGCACGCCCCATATTTAACCGCTTTCAACACCAGCGTTCGTGTCCAGGCCGGACCCGCGGCCACCAGCGGCACCGGCAAGCCGGCGCTGCTTATTTTGATGGCCATGCCAAATCCCTGCTCGCTGACCTCCTGCATCACCAAAAATATCATTTGAATACGAGAGGTCAGCATCGTATTGACCGGATCCTTGAAATGGAGGATGCGGCACGCGTATCCGGCCACTTCCAAGGCATTGGCAATGCGGCCGGCCTCGGGGTCATCGTCGGTGAAGATGAGAACATCGACACTTTCCGCTGTTTTTTCCCGAAGCGGAGCCGGTCCCGAAGGAGCGGCAGGGGCTTTTCCGGACGGAGCGGTTGCTGTTGCCGTGGTTGCGGTTTCACCGCCGGAAGGCGCTTCTTCCTCTCCGTGGGCCAGCAATCCTTCCAATTCCAGGACGCGGGCTGGGACAAGAAGCTGTAGCCGCCCCAAGTCGCGCTCATTATAGCGCATCTCGCCAAGGGAAAGGTAATAGGCCTGATTGGCAAAGACCTCATCCGCTTCGGGATCGATCTTGGCCGGCGACACCGGCTCAACGGCTGTTTTGACAAACCCCAACTTGAGGCGGGACTGCTCCTCAAACACAGAGGTGAAAACGCCGGCTACGATATTGGTCACCTCACCGTAGGCGTCGCGGGCATCCTCGCTGAAATCCTCGTTGCGGACCGTTTCCTCCAGTTCGCTCTCTGGCAGCATGATCAGGCAACCGCCCAAATACACCGCTGTTTTAAGATCGACAAACAGATAAGCCTCTCCTTGCCCGCCGCCGCGCAGTTCCATCCGGGTCATGATCTGCTTGCCACCGGCCTGCTCGATGAACCCTTCCTTGGTCACAGCCAGATTCTCTGTCGGTGTTACCTCCAAAACACCGCCAAGCAAGGCGCTGACCTCACTGCCCATCTTGGTCATGCAGCTTTTGAGCAAACCATCGATGAGCTTCTTCTGTTTGCCTATATCGCGCTTGGGCTGACTCGGCGCGGCGTGCTCCCCTGCCGCCGCAGCCCTGTTCTCGGGCCGGTCGTCAGCACCAGCCTCAGCAGCGGCCGAGTCCGCCGCTTGGCGCTCAGGCGCCTCACCCGTTTCCGCCTGGACGCCAGTGACGGCCTGTTCAGCGATTTTTTCTTCCGCCGATTGTGGCGACAAGTGCTCCTTCGGCGCTTCAGCCACCAGCCCAAACGGTCCCGCAGGGAGGGCAAGATGCACGTTGCCCAGCTCATGGCTTCCGAGCTGCATGGGCGCGGTCATGAGATAATAGGGCACATCGACAATCGGTTGGTCGGATTCGACCTCCACCTTGAGCGGAACGACGACCTCCTGCTCTGTCCTGATCAGACGGACACTTTTGGGATACATCTCCTCAAAGGTGACCGTGGCGGCGCCGCAGATTATATTGGCGACCTCGCCGTAGGAATCCTGCAACTCTTCGGAGTATTGCTGCTCGGCAAGAACGCTGGCTAATTCCGATTCAGGCAGCATGATCAGCGTGCCGCCGATATAGATGGCATCCTTGACACTCACCAGCAGACAACCGCTTCCCTGAACATCTCCTTCCAGACGAACGCGGGCAAGCGCCTGCTTGCCGTCGACATCAGCAAACAATTCCTCCTTGCTGGTCACTCGGAACTCTGCTTCGCCGATCTTGAACGGCTTGCCGATCAAGGCGGCAACCTCATCCTGAATCCGATCACGGCAGGCAAGCAGAATTTTGTTGAAGCGTTCTCTAGATTTCATCGTCAAAACAAAAAGATTGAAAAACAGTAACCTTTTCCGGCATCACACGACGCGATGATCGGTTTGGGCCAAACGGAAAACAGGTTCAAACAGGTCTTTGTTTCTTTCGGCGGCTGACACGGCAAAGTTTACCGGAACCGCCTCAGGCCAGGACAAATCGAAGTTCAACACCAAACCGACCGATTGGGCTGGAGAAAGGAATCATTATCCTGGTTGCGCCGGTGAGACCGGTGGTTCGAATCGATTTCCCGATAACCGTGGTGGGGATGGCCAATTCGATTTTTCTGTCGTTGGCCGCCAGAGCCACCTTCAGTCCACCGGCAACCATGTTGGCGATCTCGCCGATGGCGTCTTTCACATCCTCGCCCAGTTCGGTCACCTCCATGCCAAGCATGGAGGTGGTGATGCCCAACGCCACGTGCTCTGGACAATGAATGGCAAGAATCCCCTTCAGGTCGCCGGCCAGGCCGATCAGACTGGACAGATTGGGGTCAAGAACCGAAACCGGCGCGTCCGTTGACGCTTCCGGTTCGATATCAATGAAAATCATGGAGGCAAAGACCTCCAGTGTCGCATCGATGAGGTATTTCTCTAGCTCCAAGAAAAAACGCTCCATTGGGAAAAGGTTATGATCCGGACACGATGGAACGCATCAGCGCTCCAACTCAACCTCCACGTAAAATGCTCCGGAGGGGGCCTGGAAAGGAAGGATGACCTGGTCCACCTCCGCCTGAGAGGTAAAGGCATACTCATCGCCGGAGATGGTTGAAGGCAAGGAGAGTTGTATATCCTTTCCCCGGTCGGAAAGAATCGTCTTCAGATTGCCGCCGAGCATGTTGGCGATTTCACCAATGGCATCCTGCACATCTTCATTGATTTCGGAAACTTCCATACCTAGAAAACTGCTGGTGACATCCAACGCCACCTGTTGGGGAAAATGGACCGCCAAAACCCCCTTATGGGTTCCGGCAAGTCCGACCATGCCGGTGATTGATTTTTTCAACTGCCCCAGTTTTTCCAACGGTTCACCCGCCACCGCAATTTCCATCATCACCATGCCGGTGAAGATTTCTATGGTCGACTCGATGATCTTGTCGTTAATCTCGGTAAAACTGTTCACACTGTTCTCCCTCCAGAAGGTTCCGGATCATCGCGGGGGACCATCCGGAAAAAATTAATGTCAGAGCAAACATTGCGCCCCTGTGACTACATCAGCGGGCCCAGGACCTCGTTGACCTTGTCCGGCGTAAAGGGTTTTTTCAAGGCGCCAACCGCTCCGAGACTCTTGGCCTCGCCGATGATGTCTTCTCCGGTTTCAGTGGAAATCATGAAGACAGGAATATCTTTCATGCCGGGGCGATTCGCTTTTTCCCTGAGAAATTCAATGCCGTTCATATTGGGCATGTTGATGTCGCTGAGAACGATATCAATGGACTCCTTCTCCAGCACGGCCAGGGCTTCCTGCCCGTCACCCGCTTCATAAATCTCGCCGAAATCAAGCCCTGCCTGCCGCAGTGAACGGCTGATAATCTTGCGCATGGTGCTGGAATCATCGACAAGCAGTACGTTCTTTGCCATTCTTACCTCCTCTGTTTTTCCTAAGAAATTAATTCAACCCCTTGCGAGTCCCCGTATTGGCAACTTTTGGGGAACCCGGGAAAGTGTTTCGTCTGGGCTATTCTATCAACATGAAAACCGGGAAAGCAAATTTTTCTTTGCAAAAAGCCGTTTCTCTCCAAGGGGTTCAAGGTGCACGCGGCAGCACGTCGTCTGCTTGACCACGCAGACGCTCTTGCAAGTTTGCGGCCATCCATCTGCCTGTCTCGATCCAGGAGGGCGGTTTCCGGCAACATGTCCGGCAGCGCGTGTCCCCCTTCTTCATATGGCTACACCAATCGACCGGTTCGGGGAACCACTCCATCCGGCGCCGAGCAAACTGGCCGCCAAAAAAATGACTCCCCGGACCGCCTTGCGCACCCAACCACACCTCGACATGGACCTGTCGCCGGTAGCCTGTTCCCAATCAGTCGCTGTCGGTGAGGATGGAATACATATTGCTTGAGAACGAACAACATGTATTCCTCCTTTTCCAGATGACAGCTCCCGGTTCGATTTTGTTGCCCGACCCATTGCCATGACAATCCGATCGCTCATCCTCTTCCTCCTGCTGCTGGCGGTCAATCCGTTTACCGAGGCCAGCGTCTGGGCCGCCTCGGTCCTCAAGGCCATCAACCGAAGCGATGAATCAACCTATTGGCAACTCTACCTCCATTTTGATCAGTTGCCGGGATTCCAATTGTCCACCAATGGTCGACGAGTCGATGTGGAATTGCTCGACACCACCCCTGACCCGTTCCTGCCCTCCCTTGCCGTTGACGACAAGATGATCAAGGCGACAAGCAACACGCTGAAAACAAAGACCATCCTCTCCCTGTACTTCCGTTACCCCCCACAAAAGGTGACCGCTGAAAGCAACAAAGAAACAGCGATGCTCCTGCTCGATGTTCTTCTGGGCAACCAGCTTTCGGCCTCTTACCCTGAACTCAGCACCAAACTTCAAGGAGTCAGCGTGGTGAAGCGAGCCGGTGGCGATGCACTCAATCCGGTCAACATTTCCCCCTATGCGAACAACTGGCCGTCCTTTTTTACCGACTACGAAGCACCACTCTCCATCAAACCGCCTCCCGCGTTCCATCTTCCTCCTTTCCCCCTGGCTTCGGCCCTTGCGCCCGATGGCCCGTTGACAGCGTGGCTCCCGGAAGAGATTCAAACCCTGGCCAGCAACGGCAAATGGAACCAGGTGAGCCAACTGCTGCGCGAGCAGGTGGCCCTACAGCCCGATGAACGGCTCAAGGAGCGGCTGGTGCTGACTTATGCCGAAGCCCTGGTTAGGGCCGAGGTGTATCGGGAACCCTACTTTCTGCTGCAGCGCATCATGATTCAGTACCCCGATTCGCTGTTGGCCGATTTGGCGCATGTTCTTCTCATCTATCAACAGGCCACGCGCGGTGATCAGATCAACGCCTACTATGAGCTCGACGGCCTGTTGAAGAAAATGGGGCAAAAAGCACCGTTCACCGACTCCCTTCCCCTCTTGCTGGCGGAACTGGCGCTGGTGGCCGGCCGAACCGTGGATGCGGAAAAACAACTGGCCGGGATGCACCCTGCTCAAGACACGCCGCTTTGGTTTCTCCGCTTGATGCGACAGGCTGACCTGCTCTATGTAACAAACGAAAAAGTCAAAGCCTTGACAGCCTATCTTAATCTGGCGGCTCGAACCCCGATGCTTGCCGCCGATCCCATGTCGCTGGCCTTTTTCAGCGACTGCCTCTATGCCGCCAAACGCTTCCCGGAAGCGGCAAAACGCTACATGCTCCTCGCCGATCTGCTCAACAATCGGCCGGATCAGGATATGGCCCTGTTTCGCGCGGCCATGGCTCATTTACGCACCCCGGCCACGGAAAAAAAGGCGCGGATCGATTTTCAACAGATTCAAGATGCCTTTGGCCAAAGCGAAGGAGGGGTACGCGCGCTGATCAAGCAGACGGATCTCGACTTTGCCGCCAAAAGAATCCCACCGCAGGAAGCGCTTTCCGTGTACGGTAAGTATGCCGCCGCAGGCGATGCAATCGCCCTTCGCGAGGAAGCCTTGTTCAAGCAGGCACTGGTGAACGCCCTGTCCGAGGAGCATGCGCCCAGCGTCTCCCAGTGCATGGAGCTGCTGCGCGGATTTCAATCCGGCAACCTGCGCACCGAGGCCACGGCCTTGCTCATTCAACAATTACCCAGCGTCATCCAGCAGCTGGTCAAGGAGGGCGAGTACATCAAAGCCCTGGTGCTGGCCAAGCAGAACAAAAAAATCTTTGCCCGCGGCTGGCTCGACCCCAATCTGCTGTTTGACCTGGCCCGCGCCTACGAACACCTCGACATGGCCGACCAGGCCGCCCAGACCTATCAATATCTCTTTGAAGTGACCGACGAGGGCCACAAGGAAAAAATCTACCTGCCCCTGCTCCAGTCCCTGTTCGCCGCCGGCGGCTATCTCCAGATCCAGGAGTATGCGGACCGCTATCACCTGCGCTATCCCAATGGGCCGAACAGGGCCCCGGTCCTGCTCATCAAGGCCCGGGCCCTGTACGCGAGCGGTCAGGCCGACAAGGCGATCAAGGTGATGACTGCGGCCAACAGTCCGCGTCTGCCGGAGCTTGAGCTCCTCAAGGGGCGGATCTTCTTTGAATCCGGACAATGGCGAAAGGCGATCGAGACTCTCGAGCAACCCGATGTCCGGCGGATGCTCGCGCAACACTCGATGCTCCTTGCGTTGGCCGAGGCCTATTTCCAGGATGGCAAGGACGAACAGGCCGCGCCCCTCTTTCAGCAGCTCGCCAGCGGCGAAAACGGCGGCGAGCAGGCGCGGTACCGTTTGGCGCAAATTGAAGCGAAAAAAGAGAACAAACAGCAGGCGCTTAATCTCTTCAAGGAGTTGGCCGAAAAAGGAAAAGACCCTCTGTGGACCAAACTCGCCCGCGAGGCAGCGGCAATCCTGGACATGCAACAGCGCTGACACGGCAAACGAACCACGCCCCCACCCTTGGCGAGGGCCACAAACCAACGGAGACACATCATGTCGGGAATCCAACAGTTCGACCCCACCATGAAACTTTTGCACAAGGTGCTTGACCTGCGCGCCAAGAATCAGGAGGTGATCGGCTCCAACATCGCCAACGCGGAGACGCCGGGGTATTCGGCGCAGGCGTTTTCCTTTGAGGATCAGCTGAAAAGTGCCATGACCGGCCAGGGATTGCACCCCGTGGCCACTCGGCCCGACCATATTCCCCTGGCGCCCTCCAGCCTTGAGCAAGTGGCGGGAACCGTCAGCCGCAAGCGCGACACCACCGGGATCGGCGATGAAAACAGCGTCAGCGTCGACCAGGAGATGATCAAGCTCTCGCAAAACGAAATCCTATACGAAGCGGCCGCCGCCATGCTCAAGAAAAAATTGTCCCTGCTCAAATACGCCATCAATGGTGGCGCATGATTTGCATAACTACTGCAACACTAACGCATCGAGGTTCCCATGGATATTTTCACCACGTTTGACATCGCCGCCTCGGGACTAAAGGCGCAGACGATGAGGCTGAACACCATCAGCGCCAATCTCGCCAATTCGGAAACAACCTCCACCCCCGAGGGTGGACCGTACAAGAAGAAATCGGTGGTTTTTCAGACGGAAAACCTTCCCTTCAAGCAACACCTCAACAACTCCCTGCTTGCCCAGGGACAAGCCCAAGGGGTGAAGGTGGCCAAAATCATCGAGGATACCAGCGAACCGCAACGGGTTTATGACCCCACCCATCCGGACGCCAAGGAAGACGGCTATGTGGAGATGCCCAATGTCAATGTTCTCAAGGAAATGGTGGATATGATGTCGACGACCCGCTCGTATGAAGCCAACACCACCACCATCAAGTCGGCCAAGCGCATGGCGATGCGGGCCCTCGACATAGGGAGCTGATAAATGGAACCGATTCAAGCTGTCACGCCGTCACTGACCCCGGCCCTGCCGGCGCGTTCCGCGGTCGCGCAAGCAGAAACCTCTTTTGGCGACATGCTGAAAACCATGGTGGCCCAAACCAACGAGCAGCAGCAAAACGCTGACCAGGCCCTGCAACAGGTCCATGCCGGCGGAGAAAAAAACCTGCACGAGGCAATGATCGCCCTGGAAAAGGCCGATGTTTCCCTCAGATACATGGTGCAGGTTCGTAACAAGGCGATCAGCGCCTATCAGGAAATCATGCAGATGCAGGTGTAACCCCGCAGCCCCCGGCATCAGCACATCAACAGCCAATGATCATTGAGCACTAACCAGGAGCAGGGAGCATCATGGCGGAACAAACGGACGCTGCCCCCCAGCAAACACAGAGTGGATGGAAGACGCTGGTCGAAACAGTCAAAGCCTGGCCGATGCCGCGCAAAATCGCCTTGGCCGCAGTCACGGCCATCACCCTTGGCCTCTTTGCCTTCATCATCGTCCAGGCGCGCACCGCCGATTATCAACTCCTGTACGGCAATCTCGCCGAATCCGATGCCTCATCCGTGGTCGAATGGCTGAAAGGGCAGAACATTCCCTACAAGCTGGCCAACAATGGCCACAATATCCTGATTCCGGCAAAGGATGTGTATGAAACACGGTTGAGCCTGGCCTCGTTGGGTCTGCCGCAGGGCGGGGGCGTTGGGTTTGAGATTTTTGACAAGCAATCCTTCGCCCTGACGGATTTCGTCCAGAAGGTCAACTATTCCCGTGCGCTTCAAGGAGAATTGGCCCGCACCATCGCCTCGCTCGGTCCAGTGGAAACGGCTCGGGTCCATCTGGCCCTACCGGAAAAACGGCTGTTCAAGGACCAGCAGAAACCGGCCACCGCCTCGGTGATTATCAAGCTTGCCCCAGGCAAGCGGCTGAGCGAGGCGCAGATCGAAGGGGTTGTCCACCTGGTTTCCAGCTCCATCGAGGGGCTTGACCCCGGACAGGTGACGGTGATCGATCAAAACGGCAACGTTCTTTCCAGGATCGGCGAGAAAGGACTGTCCGGCAACCTTTCCCCCGACATGCTGGAGTTTCAGATGCAGGTGGAACAGCGGTTGGAGGACCGGGCGCAAGCCCTGCTCGACAAATCTCTTGGGGCCAAGAATGCCATGGTCCGGGTGAGCGCCACCTTGGATTTTGCCCAGACCGAAAAGACCGAAGAGACTTTTGATCCGGAAGAACCGGTCATCCGCAGCGAACAGCTGAGCGAGGAAAAATCCGGTTCGGAGATCACCGGCGGGGTGCCGGGCGTGCAGTCGAACCTGGAAGGCAACACGGCCCAGACGGCCGGGGCCACGCCGCCTTCCAGCCGGTCACAGCGGACCACTAATTACGAGATCAGCAAGGTTGTCTCCAAGACCACCCAGCCGGTGGGCACGATCAGCAAGCTGTCGGTTTCCGTTCTGGTGGCCGACAAGGTGGTGCCCGGCAAGGACAAGGAACCGGCAAAGACCGAGCCGAGGTCGGAGACCGAACTCAAGACCCTGCAAACCATGGTGGCCTCCGCCCTGGGGATTGACACGGCCCGCGGCGACAAGATTGAGGTGACGTCCATGCCGTTCCTTGAATCCGCGGAAGATGGTGGACAAGAAGGTATGGCCGCCAACCTCCTGTATCAGTACCTGCCGTTTATCCGGTATGGCCTGCTGATTCTCGGAGCGGTGCTCATCTACCTGTTCATGATCCGGCCGCTCATGAAAACCTTGCATCGCGACGTCACGGAGCACTATAAAACCGTGGAGGAAATGGAAGCCGAGCAGGTTCAGGCGGCCGCGGCTCGAGAACCTGGAGCCGGTCCTGCGGGGGCGGGTGCCCTGGTCGGTGGCGCCGCCTACCGGGAGGCGATGGAATCCGCCCCCCTGGATCCCTTGGAGAAAATTCGGAAAGGAGTGGAGCAGGATCCGGTATTCAGCGCCCATGTGCTGAAGGGCTGGATTCATGAACAGAGTTGACCGCTCCTCTGTATGCGGGCAAACACCAATACCCCCTGATCACTGTGAACGACAACGGCATCCATGGCTGCGGCTGAAAAACTGACAGGATTGAAACGGGCAGCGATCCTCCTGATCTGTCTGGGCGAGGAGACGGCAACAAAACTGCTGCGTGAGCTGACCGACGAGGAGATCTTCAAGGTCACCCGGTGCATGGCGGAAATCGAGCATATTCCCGATGACCTCAAAACCCGGGTGCTCGAGGATTTTGAACTGGCCGCCGAAAGCCAGGCCGGTTTGGTGGTCAAGGGGCAGGAATTCGCCAAAAAACTGATTGCCGGCACCGGCAGCCGGGAACGGGAATCGAGCCTCATGCGCCAGTTCGTCACCGGCACCGAGGCCCGGCCGCTGGAAACCATCGCCAAGATGCAGCCGTCCATGGTCGCTGGTTTGCTAGAGCGGGAACATCCCCAGACCCTGGCCCTGGTCCTGTCCACGCAGGCCACCGAGCACGCCGGCGCCATCATTGCCAAACTGCCCGAAGAAAAACGGGCGGACGTCATTCACCGGATCGCCACCCTCGACGCGGTTTCGCCGGCGGTGATCGACCGGATCGAGGAGGCCCTGAGCAAGGAAATCGGTATCGTGGTCGGTGCGCAAGAACAACGCGAGGTCGGCGGCTTGAAAAAGGTGGTCGAGATTCTCGACAGCATGACCGACAACCTGGATTCGGAGATTCTCGAAAGCCTGGAGGAAGTCGATCCGGAAATGGTGGAAGACATTCGCAAGATGATGTTCACCTTCGAGGATCTCTGCGCCCTTGACGGCCGTTCCATCCAAATGATCCTGCGCGAGGTCAACAACGATTCCCTCACCATGGCCCTGAAGACCGCCTCCGATGAGATCAAGGCCAAGATTTTCGCCAACATGTCCTCCAGGGCCGCCGACATGATCAAGGATGACCTGGAGGCCATGGGGCCGGTGCGGCTGTCCGAGGTCGAGGCCATGCAGCAGACCATCGTCAAGATTGCCATGAAGCTGGAAGAAGAAGGAAAACTGGTACTGGGCAGAGGCAGCGGTGGCGATGAGTTCGTCTAAGGTGTTCAGGGCCGATCCCCATTTCACTCCTATCCCGCTGGTACGCCGGAGTATTGCCGTTCCTCCGCGGGAAGAACCGACGATCATGGTGTAGGAGGTCGCTGTTCCCGATCCCGAGCCGCTTGCCCAGGAGACAGCCATGCCGGTCGCCGAGGAGCCGATCCTCCCTGAGCCAGCGCCCGATCCTATCCCTGAACCTGTGCCCGAACCGGAACCACCGATCGACCTTGATGCCATTCGCCAGGAAGCCTACAATCAAGGGATGGCGGACCAATCCGCCCGATTGCAAGCGGAAATCGAGCATGCGGTTCTAGCTTTTGGCGAGGCTTGCCAAAAAATTGACCAGCAGCGCCAACGCCTGCTCGACCACAGCCGGGGCGACCTGATCAACCTGATCATCGGCCTGAGCAAGAAGATCGTTGGCCAGGAATTGGTCACGCAACGCAACATTATCGCCACCACCCTGCAGACGGCCCTGGAAGAGGCGATTGCCAGCGAGGAGTACTATGTCACCCTCCATCCGGACGATCTGGCCGTCGCCGAGGCCAAGGTTCCGGCCCTGATCGCCTCAATTCGCGGGCTGGAGCGGATCGTGTTCAAAACCGACAGCACGCTCACCCGTGGAGGATGTCTCCTGGAATCGGCCAACTGCACGGTGGATGCCACCATCGAGGGGCAGTTGGCGAGCATCGAGGAGTTGCTGCATGAGCGTCCCGAGCTGATCCCCTTGTCCACCGAGGACCAATTGTCTTCCCAGTCCCTGACTGCGGATGATGCGCAGGACGGCCATCACTCTTGATGGCCGCAACGGCCCAACCAACTGATCCAGGTGTCCGGGGCAATGTGCAGTTGCTGCCCAGAGCTCTTTTCCTTCCGTTTAGATGAATCGCTCGCCATGGCCAACGTATCCGATTTGCTCACCGCCTTTTCTCCCATCCGTGTCTACGGCCAGGTGCACCGTATCGTCGGCCTGGTGGTCGAGGGCACCTGCGCCCGTTCCTCCATCGGTTCCCTCTGTGAACTGTTTCCGCTCCAGGACGGCGAGGTCATTCCCGCCGAGATCGTCGGCTACAGCAATAACCGGGCCCTGTTGATGCCCTTGGGCGAGTTGCGCGGCCTGGGACCAGGCAGCCGCATTCGGGTCAAGAAGGAACAGGCCACCATCAGCGTCGGCGACGGCTTGCTCGGTCGGGTACTCGACGGCATGGCCCAGCCGCTCGATCAAGGGCCGCCCCTGTACCTGCCCCACGAAAAGGCGCTCTATTCCTTGCCGCCGGGGCCAATGCAGCGTGACGCCATCACCCAGCCACTCGATCTCGGCATCCGGGCGATCAACGGCCTGCTGACCTGCGGCATCGGCCAGCGCATGGGGATCATGGCCGGATCGGGGGTGGGCAAGAGCGTGCTGCTGGGTATGATGGCCAAGTACGCCAAGGCGGACATCAACGTCATCGCCCTGATCGGCGAGCGCGGCCGCGAAGTCAAGGAATTCATCGAACGCGATCTGGGCAAGGAAAGTCTTGCCCATTCGGTGATTGTCGCCGTCACCTCGGATCAGTCGCCGCTGTTGCGCATGCGTGGCGCCTTCGTCGCCACCGCCATTGCCGAGTATTTTTGTCAGCGGGGCAAGAACGTGCTGTTGATGATGGATTCGGTGACCCGCTTTGCCATGGCCATGCGCGAGATCGGCCTGTCCATCGGCGAACCGCCCACTACCAAGGGCTACACGCCGAGCGTGTTCGCCACTCTGCCCAAGCTGCTGGAACGGGCCGGAAATTTCCAGCACCAGGGTTCGATCACCGGCCTGTACACGGTGCTGGTGGACGGCGACGACTTGACCGAACCGGTGGCCGACTCGGTTCGTTCCATCCTCGATGGCCACATCGTGCTCTCCCGCAGCATTGCCGCCAAGAATCATTACCCGGCCATCGACGTGATGATGTCCACCAGCCGGGTCATGCGTGACATCACCACCTCCCGCCACCGGGAATTGGCCGGCAAGGCCCGCAGCGTCATGGCCATATACCGGGAATCCGAGGACCTGATCAACATCGGTGCCTATGCCACGGGCAGCAATAAGAAAATCGACTATGCCATCTCACGGATGGACGCCATCAATGCCTTCCTCACCCAAGGATTCGAGGAATCCTCAACCCTTGAGGAAACTATTGCCGCCATGGGCGAGCTGGTCAGCGACCGCCAGGGAAACGACCGCAGGCGAGCGGGGCGCAAGGGATTTGATCGACGAAAAACCGATATGTCGGCCGACGAGTGATGAAACCTTTCACCATGCATGCGGTCCTCAACTACCGGCGGCAGCTGGAGGATGCTGCGCAAAAACAGCTTTTTCGCGCCCTGGAAGTCGAGGCCCGGCTCCAGGAGGCTTTGGTGCGGGTAGAAGAGGAATTGGCCGCGCTCTATTATGGCTTGCAGCGGGAACAGAAACAGGGAACCACGGTCGACCGGCTGGTGCTGTTCAATCAGAGAATCGATCTGGTCAAGGCCCAGGTTGAACGGCGCAGAACCGAATTGCAGAAACAACAGGTCCAGGTCGCCAAAAAACGGCAGCATTTGATCAAGACCAGCAAGGACCGGAAAATCATCGAAAAACTCGAGGAACAGCAAAATGCCGCGTACAGACAATATATTGACAAAAAAGAAGCCGGCATGCTCGACGAGATTGCCGTGCTCTCCCATGAACGCAGGCGCCCCTAGCACCGACTGGCACCGCTGTGCGCGGACATGCCGCTTCTTGGCCGTGTCGTTCGCCGCTCAACTCCTTGTGGCCATTGGTTTGTTGCATCCAGCAGCCGGCCAGGAACAGGCCGCGACCGAGGCCCCTGCGAAAACGCAGCAGGATCAGCAGTATGGCTCGGTGGAAGAACGGCGGATCATGGAATCCCTGCAGGCCGGAGGCGCCTCCCCCTTTGCCCGCGAGCGCGACGAGCTGGACAACAAGAAAAAGGAACTAAAGAGATTGGAAAGCGAAGTCGATAAGAAAATCGAACAGCTCAACCAACTCCGGGTGCGAATCGAAAAGCTCCTCGAACAAAAGGATGCGGAAGAGCAGAAGCGGACCCTGGAACTCGCCAAGATGTACGAAAAAATGACTGCGGACAAGGCCGCCATGGTCCTTGGCACGGTCGATCAGGAACTCGCGATTTCCATTCTTGCCAAGATGAAGACCAAATCCGCCGCCAAAATCCTCAGCAACATGGAACGGGACAAGGCGGCCAAATTAACCACAGCCTTTTCAACCCTGGATACCCGGTAAAACCCTATGCACGCTCTTGCCCCTGTCCCTGTCGAACTGATGCCAACCGGTCAAGCGGCCGCATCGTCTCCCTCGACAGGACAGGAAGGCCTTTTCGCCTCCCACTTGAGAACAGCCAGCCAAAGCAAGGGGATGGTAACTGATCGACAAAGCGACAACACCGTGCAAGGAACTGAAATTCCTACCGCCGGTGAAACGGCAGGGAATGCCGCTGCCCCCCCCGTTGCTCTTGCCGACAACGGCGGACGGAGCGCTGTTGCCACGGATAACGAGATCAGCGAAAAAGAGGCAAACCAGGTGAGCAATTCCGGAGGGGGACAATTCTCCGCTGAGGCAGTCCTGCTGCAAGGAACAGCTTGGCCGGAACCAACCCCTCGCTCTATTGTGCAAAGTCTTGCCGAATCCTTGGGAACGACCATACCGGATGCACACGAACGCATCTCGGCCGGTCGTGTTCACGAATCCACCGTCGGGCGCATGTTGCAGGGGCTGTCGCAGGACCCTTCGCCTTTTCAGACAGCCGCCTCGACATCAGCGACGGTTTCCCAAAAGGACGGAACTGCCTCAACCAGTGGACCACTACCAGCTCAGCACATCGGTCCTGATGCCAACACCTCCCCCATCAGCTCCACGACAGCGGCCTTGCTGGGCCTGCAATCGGCCGGCAACAGCAATGCATCCGCTGCCGCCATTGGCTTGAGCCGCGGGGGGCAAACCAGCGGGCCTCTGCCAGCTCAGCGCACCGGTCCTGATACCAACACCTCCCCCATCCAACTGGGAGCTGGGATACTGCCAGACGCGGCCAATCAGACCGGGGCCGCCCAACCAAATGGGCCGCAGATGATCCAGAATCAGTATGGCCAAGTCATTACCATCTATCAGGGGACCGGTAACGAGGAAGAGGCCGGCGTGAGCGGCAGCCCGGGAACAACGACCGCCACTGGGACGGAAAGCAAAAACCTAGATTTCAAGAACAATTACATCCACTCCCATCTCCCCAACGAAGCGCCGCAAAATGCGGCCGCCCAGGGAGAGTCCCGGCAAACCGACAATTCAGCCCTTGATCAGCAGCCGGAAATAAGCAATGCCCTGAACACCGAGACAGATGCGGCTGCAACCATGGAATCGTTGCAGCCGCAAAAAGGGCCCATGACCTTCGGCCAGGACAACCTGCCGTTCATGGTTTCCCCGCAACGGCCAACCAGCCAGCCCGGCTTCACCCATGCAGCGATGGAGCCGCCGATGTACCGCCTGCCTTCCGGGACCGTTGTCCCTGAAGGAACTGTGGTCGAGCAGATGGTCGCCCATCTGTCGGTGAACAAACGCCTTGAAACCGGCACCGTCAATCTCAGGCTCCATCCTCAGGAACTGGGGGAATTACGGCTGGAAATCAAGGTGGAACAGGACAATATCAAGGCTCATATTGTTGCCCAGAATCCCCAGGCCCAGGAAATGATCGACCGCCATCTGCCTCGCCTGCGTGAGGCTCTGGAGCAGCAGGGGTTGAATCTCCAGCAGGTGGAAGTCACCGTCGCCGCCAACGACAACACCCGCGGAGAACAGTTTCAGGAAAACAGCACCTGGCAGCAACCCAGCCGGTCCCCGCGCAACAGGATGGATGCACGATTCACCCTTGAAATGGATGAAAATTTCCCCAAAGAACCAGAAGCAACCACCAGCAATCTGAGTGTCGTCGCGTAAATACAGGAGACCGTCATGGCTACCGTTGAAGGAGTGAGCTCATCGACCTCGACAACGACAACAGCGACCAGCAAAGCCCTGGGGCAGGATGACTTTCTCACCCTGCTGGTTGCCCAGTTGCAGAACCAGGATCCAATGAATCCAGCCGATGCCACGGAATTTACGGCCCAACTGGCTCAGTACAGCCAGCTGGAACAGCTGTTCAACCTCAACGACGCGATGGATGAACTCACCAGCGCCACCACGGAATCGCAAAACATTTCGACCCTGAGCCTGATTGGCCAGGATGTGGTGGTCGAGGGGGCCAAGTTCACCCTCGGAGAGGCGCCGGTGCAGATCGGCTATAAAGTGGACGGCTCGGTTTCCGGTTTAAGTATTTTTATCAAGAACAGCTCGGGTAAAACCGTTGCCACCCTTTCCGCGAGCGATCTTGGCGAAGGAAATCATTTTCTCACCTGGGACGGCAAGGATGCGAATGGCAAGGCCTTGGATGCCGGCACCTACTCCATGGAGCTCAACGCCAAGAGCACGGATACCAGCGCCACGGTAACGCCGCTGATCCGCTCCACAGTGACGGGAGTGGATCTCAGCGGCAGCGAACCCATGGTGGTCACTGGATCGGGGCAGTACAGGGTGTCAGCGGTGTACGGCGCCTATGACAGCGACCAAGGCGCTCTCGACAGCAGCGCGGAATGATACCGGTCTGCAATGAACGACCTATCTCTGACGCAATGGACGGCGCGGGGATAATTGAGGAGAAGAGGACAACACGGTGTTCGGCGCTTGCCGTGCATGATTCTCCAGTCTGACCACAACCAATTATCCAATACAGACCAACCATGCGGAGGTTGTCATGGGTATTCAAAGTGCATTATACAGCGGAGTCAGCGGACTCAACACCAACTCCCAGGCCATGAGCGTTATCGGCAACAACCTGGCCAACACCAACACCCTTGGATTCAAGGGGTCGCGCAGTATCTTCTCCGATCTCCTGTCCAGCAATGTGTTCGGCTCCGGCGGCACCTCCCAGGTCGGTCGCGGCGTGGGACTCTCCATCGTGGACAGTATTTACAGCCAGGGAACCTTTGAAACCACCTCTTCGGACACCGACGTGGCCATTGAGGGGGTCGGCTTTTTTGTGCTCAAGGAAGCAGGCAACGACACCGCCTATTACAGCCGGGCCGGCGCGTTCCGTTTCGACGACGAAGGCTATCTGGTCAACCCGGAAGGGTTCAGGGTCCAGGGCAAACTGTTCGATCCCACCAACAACTCCACACTGCTCCCCATGGATCCCACGGACATCCAGGTGGCCAATGTCGGCCTGATCGAGGCCAACCCGACCTCGGAACTGACCTTCACCACCAACCTGGACGAAAACTCCACGGTCATCAGTTCCGCTACCCCGATTGATCCCAACAACAACGCCACCTACAACTATTCCGCCTCGAGCCAGATTTTCGACTCCCTGGGAGAGTCGCACCTGATCACCGTGTACTGGCGCTTGGTCAACGATGCGACCAATACCTGGGAAGCCGCCTACACCATCGACAACGACGCGGCAACGATCACCGCCATCACCGACTTTGACGCCTCGACCGCGGGTAACCAGGCCATGTCCTTCGACAATATCGGCAAAGCCCCCGACACCAACGGCGACGGCGTTCCCGACCCCTTTACCACCACGGTCGGGCCGATCACCTGGGCCAACGGCGCGGCCACCTCGACCATTGAACTCTCCTTTGACTGCACCCAGTACGACAGCGATTCGATCGTCATCGGCCAGCAACAAAACGGCTATGCGGCCGGAGAACTGACCAACGTGTCGATCAACTCCGAGGGCGTGGTGGTGGCCTCCTATTCCAACGGCCGCCAGATCAACATTTCCCAGCTGGTGTTGGCCAAATTCCAGAACCCCGGCGGCCTGAAGCTGGCGGGAGCCAATCGCTACATCGCTCCCGCCGAGGCTGGCACCATCCGGGTTGGCCTGCCCGGACCGGAACTGGGCAAACTCTTCACCAACTCCCTCGAACAATCCAACGTCGACATGGGCCAGGAATTCGTCAAGATGATCACCACCCAACGCGGCTTTCAGGCCAACTCCAAGATCATCACCACCGTCGACGAAATGCTGAGCGAACTGATCAACCTCAAACGGTAAGCGGACAGTTAAAAGTCATTTTTCCGACACGCGGCTGCTTCGATCAGACGATCGGGGCAGCCGTTCTTTGTTTCCCGCTTCCGTTTCTTCCCCTATTTTTCCGCACCTTGGCGATCTCACTCTCAACGCGTACCCTGGCATTTTACTTGCTAACTTGCCATTGATCAGGATATTCGGTACACTCTGCCTACCGGGTGCGCTGCTTGCTCCTGTCCATTTTTCTTGAGCTAAAAGGATTACACGCGTGGATATAGCAACCATAATCGGTATCGTGGTTTCCTTCGGTTTGATGATCTGGGCCATTCTCATGGGCGGGCCGCTCAGCATCTTTATCGATGTCCCCTCGATCGCCATTGTTTTCGGCGGCACCGCCGGCGTGGCCCTGATCAATTTTCCCCTGGCCGATGTGATCGGCACCATCGCCATCTTCAAAAAAACCGTTTTCATCAAAGAAGCCGAAACCAACAAGATCATTGTCCAGATGCTGGAATTCGCCAACAAGGCGCGCAAGGGCGGCATCCTTTCCCTGCAGGATCAGATTGATTCCATCGACGACAAATTCATGGTCAAGGCCCTGCAGATGGCGGTCGACGGCCAGGAGCCCGCCGAACTCAAGGCGATGCTGCTCAACGAAATCGACAATATCGCGGCCCGGCACAGCAATGGCGCGCAAATTCTCGATACCATGGGAGCCATTGCCCCAGCCATGGGCATGGTCGGCACCCTGATCGGCCTGGTGCAGATGTTGCAAAACATGAGCGATCCGGCCGCCATCGGCCCGGCCATGGCCGTGGCCCTGCTCACCACTTTTTACGGGGCGGTATTGGCCAATGTCCTGTTCATTCCCATGGCCGGCAAACTGAAAACCCGGTCAAAGACCGAGGTATTGCAAAAAACGATGATCACCGAAGGCATGGAATCGATTCTTTCCGGTGAAAATCCCCGGGTGATGGAACAGCGGCTGCACACCTATCTGGCGCCGAAAAAACGCGAGTCGGTGTTCAAGTAAGCAAAGAGGGCAACCATGGCAAAAGAACCCGAATGTCCGCCGCCCGGCCTGCCGATGTGGATGGCCACCTACAGCGACCTGGTGACCCTACTGCTCACCTTTTTCGTCCTGTTGCTGACCATGGCCAGCATGGACCCGACCAAATTCGAGCAGGCCAAAACCTCGATCAAGGATGCCTTCGGCTGGCGCACCACCGCGGCCCCGGTTCCCTTTTCTTTGCCCATATTGCCCTCGCCGCCCAAGGCGAAATTCACGCCCATCCCCCGGGAAACGGCCGTGCCCCGCTTCAAGCGCATTAAAAACGATCTGGAACTGGCCAAATTGCAAGCCCAGGTGGAAGCCGTGCAACAAGACAACGATTCCATCATCCTGCGCATTCATGAATCCGTCCTCTTCGATGAGGGGCAGGCCACGCTCAATCCCGCATCCTATCCCATCCTCCGCAAGGTGGCCGATATTATCCGCCCTTTGCCGATGAGCATGCGCATCGAGGGACATACCGATTCCACCCCCATGGCCGGCGCCACAACCTCCAACTGGGATCTGTCGGTGGCGCGGGCGGTCGCGGTGATGAGCTTTTATCACCGCGGTGAACTGTTTGCCCTGGATCGCATGTCCGCCGCCGGTTATGGCGACACCCGCCCGCTGGCGCCCAACACCACCAAGGACAACATGGCGAAAAACCGTCGGGTTGATTTTGTGTTGCGCAGCAATCGCACCGTGGCAGAGGACAGCAAACCAGTCACCCCCATCCCCTTCTGAAAAAAACTTTGCCCTCAAGGACGAGATCATGGCGGAAAAAGAAGAAAAAAAGGACGAAACCGCAAAAGGCGGCAAAAAAAAGCTGATCATCATCATTGCGGCCGCGTTGGTCCTGTTGTTGGCGGCCGGCGGCGGCGCCTACTATTTTTTGGTCTATAAGCCGCACCAGGAAGAACTGAAGCGCAAGCAGGAAGAGGCGAGCAAGGCCGAAGCCCTGATCAAACCGGTACCCGAAGAAGCGAAGATCGGCCCCATGGTGGAAATCAAGGAATTCATCGTCAACATCATCAGTGAAGACACCCCCCATTACGTCAAGGCTTCGCTTTCCCTGGAACTGGACAAGGACGCCACGCTCGATGAGGTCAACAAGCGCATGCCGCAGATCCGCGATGCCATTCTGCTGCTCATTGGCAACAAGACCTTTGAGGAGTTGCAGGACATCCAGGGCAAAAATCAGGTCAAGGCCGAGTTGAAAAGCAAGATCAACTCCTTTCTCAAAACCGGCAAGGTCAACAACGTCTATTTGACCGATTTTGTGGTGCAGTGAGTGCCGTGGAACCGATCCTCAGCAAGGCGGAAATAGCAGACCTCCTGGCGGCCATCAAGTCCGGCAGGGTCTCGACCGAACTGGTGGAAGACGGTCGAGCCGTTAGCCACCGCTTGCTGCATGCCGCCGAGATCGATCTGTTTCGCACCTACGAGCGGACCAGGGGCAGCGGGGAAATGCGCGTGCCCAACCTCGACATCGTGCTCGACAGTTTTGCCCGCAAGTTTTCCACCAGCCTGACCAATACCCTGATGCGCAACTTCATCGTCGAACGGGAAGACATCACCACCACCAACTTTCAACAGAGCCTGCTGGATCTCAAGAGCCAAGGCGCTGTCGGCATTTACGGCATTTCTCCGCTCAAACACGGCTGCCTGTTCCATTTCGATACCCTCATGGCCTTCACCTTGCTGGAGATCATGCTCGGTTCTTCCCGGTCGAGCGAGTCACTGCCCCTGGACCGTAACCTGACCACCATCGAGATGTTTGTTCTCAAGACCATCATGCAGGACATCTGCAACGAACTGCAGACCGCCATGCGCCCGGTGGTTGAGTTGCAGGCCCAGCTCACCAAGGTCGAGAACAATTTCCGCCTGGTCAACATCGTCGAACCGGAAGTCGAGGTCCTGGTCACCCGTTTCAATATCCAGCTGGGCAACGAACTGTGCGGGCAGATGCGGCTGATCATCCCGTACCTCACCCTGGAACCGCTTCGGGAAAAATTCAAGGCCCTGGTCACCATCACCCAGGCAGCCGCCAACACCTGGACCGAAATCATCGCCCGCGAAACCCTGGAGATGGAAAGCCAGGTCATCGCCAGATCCGGCCTGATCACCATGACCATCCGCCGCATCCTCGGCCTGCAGCCGGGCGACATCATCGATTTGCAGTACGATCCGGATCGGCCCCTGACCGTGCTGGTCGAGGATCAACCCCTCTTTCTCGCCATCCCCGGGGAGCGTAACGGCAAGAAAGCCTTCCACGTCACCGGCCGCTACACCACCCAACTAGGAGGCATCCATGGCAGCGCCTGATGTTCTGGAACCGCAGAGGTCCAACACCCTGAACACCGAGGAAACAGCCGAACTGCTCAAAGAAGAGCAGCCCCAACCGGCTGGCCGCGGCGACCATGCTCCCCTGACCAGGGAGTTGGAATTCCTGTTCGACGTCCCGCTGCAAGTATCGGTGGAAGTGGGCCGTGCCCGGATTCTGCTCAAGGATCTGCTGCAAATGGGGGAAGGATACGTGGTCGAATTGGACAAGCTGGCCGGCGAACCCCTGGACCTGTACGTCAACGCCCGCTTGATCGCCAGGGGAGAGGCCGTCAAGGTAGGCGACAAGTTCGGCATCAAACTGACCGAGGTGGTCAGCCAATCGGACCGGATCGAGAACCTGGGTTGATCATGCGCTGGTCATCCGCCCTTCTCTTCCTCACCGTGCTGCCGGCGACGGCCCGGGCCGCCGAGTCCGCATCCATGGGCGCCGCCATGCTGCAGATGAGCTGGGCCCTGTTGGTGGTGGTGGGCCTGATTCTCGCGGTGTACGCTCTGGCCCGCAAACGAATGCTGCTGGGAAAAATCGGCGGCAGGGCCATCACCGTGGTCGAACTGCGGCCGCTGCTGCCCAAAACGACCTTGGCCCTGATCGAGGTCCGTGGCCGGGAGTATCTGCTGGGCATCAGCGCCAACAACATCCAGCTGCTGGCCGATCTCTCCGATCCACCGAAAAATCCGGAGCGGGCCGCTGCGGACTTCGAAACCGTGCTGGCACAGACGCAATGAAAGGTTTTGCGTTCGTCTTTGCACTGGTCCTGCTGCTGGCGCCGACACTGGCCGCCGCCGTCAATCTGCCCACCCTGTCGTTGGGGATCAAGGAGGCCGCCACTCCGGCCGAGGTGTCGACCGCCCTGCAGGCGCTGCTCGTCCTCACCATTCTCACCGTGGCCCCGGCCATCCTCCTGATGACCACCGCCTTCACCCGCATCGTCATCGTGCTCAGTTTCGTCCGCCAGGCCATGGGCACCCAGAACACCCCGCCCAATCAGGTCCTGCTGGGACTGGCCCTGTTCCTCACTTTTTTTGTCATGGCCCCATCCCTCAACGCCATCAACGACCAGGCGCTGCAACCGTACATCCAGGAAAAAATCACCCAGCAGCAGGCCCTGGAGCGATCGATGGAGGTGATGCGCGACTTCATGTTTTCCCAGGTCCAGGAGAGCGAACTCCAACTCTTCATCGACATCACCAAGGAGGAACAGCCTGCCGATAAGAAGGCGGTGTCCTCCTCGATCCTTATTCCGGCCTTCATGCTGTCCGAGCTGAAACGCGCCTTTCAGATGGGGTTCATGATCTATGTGCCTTTCCTGGTGATCGACATGCTGGTCTCCTCGGTGCTGATGTCCATGGGCATGATGATGTTGCCGCCGATTGTCATCTCCCTCCCCTTCAAACTGCTGCTCTTTGTCCTGGTCGACGGCTGGCAACTGGTGGTCGGCTCGTTGATGAAGAGTTTCGGCTGACCCCTCCTTCCCCCTTTGTTTCCCGGAGGCACCCCATGAGTCCCGAGGCCGTCATCCACATCGGCAGAAAAGCGGTTGAAACCATTCTCCTCACCTCGGCGCCCATGCTGATCGCCGCCATGGTCATTGGTTTGATCATCAGCATCTTTCAAGCCGCCACCCAGATCAACGAGCAGACCATGACCTTCATCCCCAAAATCGTGGCCGTGTTCATTACCTTGCTGATCTTCGGCCCGTGGATCATGGAACTGCTGATCACCTTCACCACCGGCATCATCAACCAAATCGCCACGGTGGGGCGATAAGCGGCCAGCCCATTCGCCGGCGATGGATCTACACCTCTTCCCGCTCCAGCAGTTCCAGGAATTTCTCCTCTGTCTGGCTCGGGTTCTCGCCTTGGTGGCCGCCATTCCCGCCTTCGCCGGCAGCGCCATCTCGGGGCGGATCAAAATCGGCTTGGCCGTGGCCACCAGCCTGCTGCTCTTTCCAGCCATGGCCCCCCACATCCCCAAGGTGGCCTTCACACTGACCGAATTCGGCCTGCTGATCGTCAACGAGGTCCTCCTGGGCGTCATGATCGGCCTGGTCACCCAGATGGTCTTTGCCGCGGTCAGTTTTGGTGGCACGGTCATCGGCTATCAAATGGGGTTTGCCGCCGCCAACATCTTTGACCCGCAAACCACCCAGCAGCTCTCCTTGATGAGCCAGTTTGCCAACATCCTCGCCCTCCTCGTCTTCCTGGCCCTCGACATGCACCATTTCTTTTTTCGCGCCCTGGTCGAATCCTACCACCTGCTGCCGCCGGGGCCGCTTGACTTTTCCCATGGCGCGGTGGAGGAGCTGATGCGCCTGGCCAGCCGGATGTTTGTCCTCGGGGTCAAATTCAGCGCTCCGGTGCTGACCCTCCTTCTGCTCACCAACCTGGTGCTCGGCATCCTGGCCCGGGTTTTTCCCCAGCTGAACGTGTTCATGCTCTCCTTTCCGCTCAACATCGGCATCGCCTTCCTTGTCATCGGCCTGACACTGGGCGCCACGTTCTCGGTCCTGCGCCGTGAATTTGACACCATGGGCGAAAACATCCTCAATCTCCTGCAATTGCTCAACTAGCGCCTCCCCAGCACCCTGGCTCCGTTGTCTGCAACCATTCGCTCTTGCTGGTGTGCAATTTGCTTGAGAGACGGCATATCCCCGGCTCCGCCAAGGATTTTCCCGGCTTCGCCAGATCCCCGCCACCCCCGCATGGAGTAATGCCCCATGGCCGAAGAACCCGCCTCCGGAGAACGCACCGAATCCCCATCGGCGAAACGCCGGGCCGATTTTCGTAAAAAGGGTCAAGTGGCCCAGAGCCGGGAGGTGCAGACCGCGGCCCTGTTCACCCTGCTGCTGTTGTTCTGGGTGTTCTTTGCCCCGATTTTCTGGGACGGAACAAAGGAGATGGTCGCCGTTCTCTGGCGCAACAGCGGCGACTATGCCATCACCACCTCCTCGCTGATGCAGCTGGGGTATTTTCTTGGCGTCAGTCTCGCCATGATTCTGGCACCGTTGTTTTTGGTGGCGCTGCTGGTCGGCTTTCTCGCCACCTTTCTCCAGATCGGCTGGCTTTTCACCACCGAACCCCTGATCCCGGATCTAACCAAGCTCGATCCCATCAAGGGCATGGGGCGGTTTTTCTCCAAACGCTCGCTGGTCGAGGTCATCAAATCCCTGCTCAAGGTGGGATTGATCGGCTGGATCGCCTATAAAACAGTGGCGGGTGAGATGGATCAGGCCCTGCTGCTGACCGAGATGCCGCTTGACGACACCATCCTCTACCTGGCCAAGACCTCGGCCCTGGTCATGGCCAAGGTGGCGGCGATCATGATCGTCCTGGCCATCCTTGACTACGCCTTTGTCCGCTGGGAAATGGAAGAAAAGATGAAGATGACCAAGCAGGAACAGAAGGAGGAGATGAAGGAGACCGAGGGCGATCCGCACATCAAGTCAAAAATCCGTTCCATCCAGCAGCAGATGGCCCGGCGGCGGATGATGGCCGCCGTGCCCACCGCCGACGTGGTCATCACCAACCCCACCCACATCGCCGTGGCCATCAAGTACGAGGCGGGCACGATGGATGCGCCGCTGGTCCTGGCCAAGGGGCAGGAACTGGTGGCGGAAAAGATCCGTGAAATAGCCAGGGAAAATGATATTCCCCTGGTGGAAAACCCTCCCGTGGCAAGATTATTGCATTCGAAAGTTGAGGTGGGCCAGGCCATTCCCGAGGAGCTGTTCAAGGCCGTGGCGGAAATTCTGGCCTATGTCTATTCACTGAAAGGCAGGAGATAATGGAAGCAACAGGGGCGCAAACACTGCTGAGCCGGGTTCGGATCAAGGAGCTGCTGCAGCGCAGCGACATCCTGGCCTCGCTGGGACTCTTCGGCATTCTCATGCTGATGATCATCCCCCTGCCGCCCATGCTGCTCGACCTCTGCCTGTCGCTCAACATCACCATCGCCATTCTCATCCTGATCATCAGCCTCTACACGGAAAAAGCGACCGAGTTCTCGATTTTTCCCTCGGTGCTCCTCATCACCACCCTGTTTCGCCTGTCGCTCAATGTCGCCTCCACCCGACTGATCCTCCTCCATGGCAACGAGGGCATGGACGCGGCCGGATCGGTGATCGAGGCATTCGGCCAGTTCGTGGTCGGCGGCTCCTATGTGGTCGGCCTGGTCATTTTCGTTATTCTGGTGATCATCAACTTCATCGTCATCACCAAGGGCGCGGGCCGGATCGCCGAGGTGGCCGCCCGTTTCACCCTGGATGCCATGCCCGGCAAGCAGATGGCCATCGACGCCGATCTCAACGCCGGTCTGATCGACGAAAACACGGCCCGCAAACGCCGCGAGGAGATCGCGAACGAAGCCAATTTCCACGGCGCCATGGATGGTGCCTCCAAATTCGTCCGCGGCGACGCCATCGCCGGCATCATTATCACCCTGATCAATATCGGCGCTGGTTTTATCATCGGCGTACTGCAAAAAGGCATGCCGCTGGCCGAGGCCGCCAAAAACTACACCATCCTCACCGTTGGCGACGGCCTGGTCGGCCAGGTCCCGGCCCTGATCATTTCCACCGCCGCCGGCATGCTGGTCTCTCGTACCGCCGGCCGCGAGGATTTCGGCACCGAACTGAAGACCCAATTCACCCGCTATGCCAAGGCACTCTGGGTGGTGGCGGCAATCCTCCTCATTTTTGCCCTCATTCCCGGCTTGCCCTTTATCCCTTTTCTCCTCATTGCCGCTGGCCTCGCCTATACCGCCTACCGGATCGATCAGGCGGAAAAGGCCAGGCAGCTCGAGGAGGCCGTGGCCGAACGGCCGCAACCGGTGGTCAAACCCGATCAGGATTACGAGAAGATGCTCAATGTCGACCTGATCGAACTTGAGGTCGGCTACGGCCTGATCCCCTTTGTCGATGCGGCCCAGGACGGAGAGCTGCTCTCGCGCATCCAGTCGATCCGCAAGCAGTTCGCCCTGACCACCGGTTTCATCGTACCGCCGGTGCACATCAAGGACAACCTGCAACTCAATCCCAACCAGTACACCCTCAACCTCAAGGGCGTCACCATCGCCACCGCTGAAATGATGCCCGGCTACTTCATGGCCATGGATCCCGGTCTGGTGACCGAAACCATCAAGGGCCTGCCCACCACGGAGCCGGCCTTTGATCTGCCGGCCATCTGGATCACCGAGGACAAGCGGGAACGCGCCCAGATCGCCGGGTACACCGTGGTCGACTGCGTCACGGTCATGGCCACGCACATCAGCGAGGTGATCAAGAAACACGCCCATGAATTGCTCGGTCGCCAGGAAACCCAGACCCTGATCGACAACCTGGCGAAAAGCTATCCCAAGCTGGTGGAGGAACTGGTGCCCCACGTGCTCAACCTGGGAATCATCATGCGGGTGCTGCAAAATCTGCTCCGCGAGGGCGTGTCCATCCGCGATCTGCGCTCCATCCTCGAAACCATGGCCGACTACGCGCCCATGACCCAGGATACCGACATCCTCACCGAATATGTCCGCCATGCCCTGTCGCGGTCCATCTCCATGGCCCATACCCAAAACGATGGCGTCATGCCGGTGATCACCATGGATCGCAAGGTCGAAGAAACCGTCCAGGCCGCCGTTCAGCACCGTGAACGGGGCAGTTATCTGGCCCTGGATCCAAAGACGGCGCAAAAGATCCTCGACAGTATCAACACCCTGATCACCTCCATGGCGGGCGGACCGCAGCCGGTGTTGCTGGTGCTGCCGCAGATACGACCGCATGTGCGCCGGCTGACCGAGCGCTACTTCCCCAATCTGGCGGTGCTGTCGCACAACGAAATCTCTTCGCAGATTCGTATTCAATCCATCGGAACGGTGACCATCGATGCAAGTTAAGGTCTTTGAAGCAAAAGACATGGCCACGGGCCTGAAAATGGTCAAGGAGGCATTGGGACCCGACGCCCTCATTCTCTCCACCCGCACCATCCGCAGCGGCAAGTTCGGCATGATTGGCAAACCGATGATGGAGATCACCGCCGCTGTCGACGATGCCTGGCAGGAATCGGCGCGCCCAGTGGAACTCCCGAGAAACGAGGCGCGCCATCACTGGTCCGACCGGTCAACCAATGGCTGCCTGGAGCAGGGAGAACGCGGGCCGCGGCAGGAAGACATTTCCTATCAGGAGATTTGGCAGCGTGGCGCGGCAGAACGCAAGGCAGCACCATCGTTTCCGCGGCCGGAGCCGCCGGCCGTCAGCCAGGACATCCACAGCGAACTGGCGGAACTGCGCAACATGGTCAAGGGACTGTCGAACCGGATCACCGGCCTTGACTCGGCCGCCCTGCGCGGCCGGCCTTATGTTGAACCGGAATTCACCGCCCCCCCGGCGAACCACGCCGCCGCCATCGATCCGGTGGTCGGCCTGCTCACCGGTTACGGCATCAACCAGGAAACCGCCCAGGTGGTGGCCCGATTTACCCGTGACACCATCGAGAAGGCCCGCTCTTTAAGCAGCGCCGATCTGACCCTGATCCTCAAGGCGGCCGTGGCGCGACTGTTCACCACCCAACCCCTGCTCGACGGCCGCTCGACCCGACAACGGCGGATCAGCCTGATCGGCCCCACCGGCGTGGGCAAGACCACGACACTGGCCAAAATCGCGGCCCATTACCTCGGCCGCTTCGGCGGTCGTATCGGCCTGATCACCATCGACACCTATCGGATCGCCGCGGTCGAGCAGATCAAGGTCTACGGCGAGATCATGCGCCTGCCGGTGGAAGTGGTGATCAAACCTCGCGAGTTGGAGGAGGCTCTGGATAAATTCCGTGACGTCGACCTGGTGCTGATCGACACCGCCGGCCGCAGTCCACGCAACGGCTTGGATATTCAGGAATTGGCCGCCTTTCTCCGGCCGCAATGGGGGATCGAGAACAACCTGCTGCTCTCGGCCGCCACCAGGGAGCGGGAAATCGAACAGACCATCAAACGGTTTTCCATCCTGCCAATCAGCAACTTTATCTTCAGCAAGATTGACGAATGCGATCAGCTGGGCGTGCTGCTCAATATCCACTACAAGCACGACACGCCGATTTCCTTTCTCACCAACGGCCAGAGGGTTCCCGAGGATCTGCTCATGCCCTCGCCGGCGGACATTGCCGATCTCATCATGAATGATCACGGAAACCTGACCCATGGCTGAACATACAGGACGACCAACGGACCAGGCCGGCACCCTGCGGGCCATGAACAGTCCGAGATTGACCGAGGAACGAACCAGGCAAGCCGCCACCCGGGTCGTTTCCGTCACCAGCGGCAAGGGCGGTGTCGGCAAGACGGCGGTGGTGGCCAACCTGGCGGTGCTGCTGGCCCGGATGGGCAAGCGAGTGCTCATTCTCGATGCCGATCTCGGCCTGGCCAATATCGATGTGGTCTTCGGCTTGGCGCCGAGCCACAATCTCAACCACTTCTTCACCGGTGAACAGGGATTGGAGACGATCCTCACCGACGGCCCCGAAGGAATCAAGATCCTGCCCGCCGGTTCGGGCGTGCAACGGTTCACCCGGCTTGATTCCGAACAGAAAATGCGGCTGTTGGAAGGGCTCGACGCGATGAACAACGACTTTGATTTCGTGCTCATCGACACCGAGGCCGGTATCTCGGAAAACGTCACCTATTTCAACACCGCGGCCCAGGAGATCCTGGTGGTCACCACCCCCGACCCCACGGCGATCACCGACGCCTACGCCCTGATGAAGCTGCTCTCCAATCAGTACCACGAAAAACACTTCAACCTGATCGTCAACTTCATCAGAAACGAGGAAGAAGCCCTGGATGTCTACCGCAAGCTCACCATGGTGGCCAACCGCTACCTGGACATCTCCATAGATTATATCGGATCGATTCCACGGGATAAATTGATGGTGGACGCCATCCGCAAGCAGCAGGTGCTGGTGCAGTTGTTTCCGGAGTCAAAAACCAGCCTGGCCTTCGAGGCCCTGGCCCGGACCATTGTCCAGGAACCGCAGACCTTGGAACCCAAGGGATCGATCCAGTTTTTTTGGAAACGATTACTGGAGTTCGGCGGCAAATAGCTGCCGCCCACCAACCAACAGGTATCATAATCACGGATGATTACTATGTTCCCTCCGGTACCGCCTCTTGATGACCGCTCCCAGCTGATTCGGGAAAACATGCCGCTGGTCGAACTGGTTGTGCAGCGCATGACTCCCCAGGTGCCGAGCTTCATGACCAAGGAAGACATGATCAGCGCCGCCATGGTCGGATTGGTCGACGCCGCCAATAAATTCGATCCCACCAAGGGGGTCAAATTCAAGACCTTTGCCGAATACCGGGTGCGCGGCGCCATCTTTGACGAAATGCGCAAGCTCGACTGGTTCTCCCGTTCGATGCGCGACAAGCAAAACACCCTGACCCAGACCATGCTCCGCCTGGAACGGCAGCTGGGCCGCTCGCCGGAGGAAGAGGAAATGGCCCGCGAAATGGCTCTGAGCATCGACGAGTACCGCGACCTGCTTGCCGAAGTCAGCCACCTGGGCTGCGTCAGCCTGCACGAGACCCTCGATCACACCGAGGACGGGCGCAGCTTTCTCGACAGCCTGGAGGATATCGGCGGCCCCGTTCCGGACGATCTGCTGGAAAAGGAGGAGATGACCCGGGTCATGGCCGAGATTCTGGAAGAGCTCTCGGAAAAGGAACGGCTGGTCATCGCCCTGTACTACTACGAGGAACTGACCCAAAAAGAAATCGCCGAAGTGCTGAGCGTTTCCGAGGGCCGGGTATCGCAGCTGCACAGCCAGGCCCTGCTCAAGCTGCGGGTCAAACTGCTCAATTCCGAACTGTACGAACCCTGATCGCCACCTTTGAGGTTTCCCATGCCACTCTCCCTCCCCCTGATTCTCGGCCTCCTTGCAACCGCCTTGGCCCTTTGCCTGCTGGCTGCCCTGCTGGTCCTGCACCGGGACAAGAGCGAGCGACTCAGGGCCCGCAAACGGATAGAGGCGCTGCAACAAAAAATAGAAGCCGCCCTGCACGACGAGGGGTTTGACGCCGAACGGCTCGCCTTCGGCACTGCCCTCAAGGCGGCCAGCCTGACCACCGAGTTGCAGCGTCCGCGCCTGGACACTCTGGCCAAACTCGACAAGCGGCCGCCGGAAAAGTATCGGATCCTCAGCAAACTGGCCTCGCAGGGCTTGGAGGTGGAGGAGATCGCGGCCATTCTTGGCATCTCGAGCGTCGAAGCCGGCCAGCTGCTCAGCCTGAGCGCCATGGCCAAGTACGGTCGCTGAACACCGGGAAGGCTGAAAGCGCCTGACCGCCGGTTCATTTCACCGTTAAGATTGCGGCCAGCACAACCGACAAGAAAACCAGCCACCTTCTCCTCACGACAAGGGCACAACCATGGGATCAGGAAAATACAGCGCGCTGAGCGGCGCGGTTGCCAGGGAACAGGCGATGAGCAACGTCGCCGCCAATCTGGCCAATGTCAGCACCACGGGCTTCAAAAAGGACCGGATCAGCTTTGCGGCCATCCTGCGGGGTGCCCAGCAGGCGTCCGATGCGCGGGGAATCAATTTTGCGCGCATCCGCAAGATCGGTGTCGATTTCAGCCAGGGCGGCATGCAGCCCACTGATCGGCCGCTGGATGTGGCCATTGACGGACCAGGGTTTTTCAAGGTGCGCAAGGGCGGGGAAACATTCTACACCCGATCGGGACGGCTGATGCTCGACGACAACGGCATGGTAAAAACCGAGGACGGCCTCAATGTGCTGGGAGCGGGCAACGAACCGCTGCAAATCGATACCGCCTTGGGCAAGGATATCGTCATCGCCGAATCCGGAGACATCTCCGTCGCCGGCACCCTGACCGGCAACAGGATTCAGGTCTTTGCCGTCCCGGATCAGGACAAATTGAAAAAGGCGGGCAACGCCCTTTACGCGCTCGAGGAAGGCGGTGATCAACCTTTGGCCGATTATCGGGTGCTCCAGGGCAGTCTTGAAACCTCCAACGTCAACATGATCGAGGAAATGACCGCCATGGTCGACACCCAGAGAACCTTTGAAGCCCACCTCAAGGCCCTGGAAAGCTATTCCAAGCTTGGGGAAAAACAGGATGAACTGGGTTCGGTCAGCTAATGGCCGCGCCTGGTTGCGATATAAAAACTAGCTCTGCACGCGAGGCACACCCATGCGCTCACTCTGGACATCAACCACCGGCATGTCGGCCCAGAATCTCAATATGGACGTCATTGCCAACAACCTGGCCAACGTATCGACCACCGGATTCAAAAAGAGCCGCGCCGATTTTCAGGATCTGCTCTACCAGATCATGAAGGTACCCGGTTCGCCGACTTCGGCCGACACCAGGTCGCCCACCGGCATTCAGGTGGGTCTGGGCGTCAAACCTGCCGCGGTGACCAAGGTGTTCACCGAAGGCGATATTGTCCAGACCGAGAATACCCTGGACGTGGCCATCGAGGGCCCGGGATTTTTTCAGGTGACCCTGCCCGACGGCAACATTGCCTACACCCGGGCGGGGAATCTCAAACTCGACGGCGAAGGACGATTAACCACCTCGGACGGCTTTCCGATCGAACCGGAAATCGTCATCCCCGAGGATGCCCGCGAGGTGACCATCAGCCAAACGGGGGTGGTCAGCGCCATTGTCGGTGATGACACCACCTCCACCGAACTGGGCAACGTCGACCTGGTGGATTTTGTCAACGATGCCGGCCTGATCGCCATCGGGCGCAATCTCTTTCGCGAAACCGAGGCGTCGGGCGCTCCCTTGATCGGCGCTCCGGGAACCAACGGCATCGGCACCCTGTTGCAAGGATATGTGGAAAATTCCAACGTCAACCTGGTCGAGGAGATGACCCACATGATCACCACCCAACGGGCTTTTGAAATCAACTCCAATGTGATCACGACCTCGGACGAAATGATGCAAACCGTCACAAACATGGTGTAACGGATTGAAATTTGCGCTCTTCCTTTTCTGCATCGTTGCATTGGCCCGGCCAGCTGCGCTGTTCGCGCAGCTCACGGTCAATTTTCAACCGGCTGTCACCATCACCGGATCCCGGATCGTGCTTGGCGACATTGCGGTGATCGGACCGGCGGGCGAGGAAGCCGAGGCCATCGGCCAACTGCCGGTGGCGGTGTCGCCCGCGCCAGGCAAAACAAAAGAGCTGTATACGGTTTCGGTGATCAATTCCCTGCGCAACCGGCAGGAAGTGGCCGAGGTCGACTGGCAGGGCAGCCAGACGATCGTGGTCCGGCGTCAGGGCACGTTCATCAATCGGGACCAGTTGCAGGCAATTATTGATCAGTATCTCAAGGAAAACAGCGGCCGGCTGGCCGGAACCAATATCCGGTTCACCGCCATGCGGGCCCCCGAAGAACTGACCCTGCCTGCCGGCAAGCTGAGCTGGACGGTCACGCCTTCCCGACCCGGCATCACGGGCAGCTCCAGTTTTTCCATCGCCTTTGCCGTTGACGACAAGCCGGCCACCACCTGTGTTGTCCGCGGCCGGCTGGAGGCCGTCGCCGAAGTGGTGACCGCCGCGGTTCGCCTGAACAAGGGCGATGTGATCAACGACAGCAACATCGCGGTCATGCAACAAGACATCGGCGGCCTCAATCACCCGTACACCAGCAAAGAGCAACTCATCGGCATGCAGGTGGCGCGCACGGTCAACGCCGGGACCGTGCTGGAACAAGCGCACATTGCCGCGCCGCCCATCGTCAAGGACGGAGAGATGGTCAAGATTTTTGCCCGCAAAGGCGCCCTGCAACTGTCCACCAGCGGCCTGGCCAAAACGGATGGACGGTTGGGGGAAATCATCCAGGTCAAGAACATCGGTTCCAATAAACTGATTCACTGCCGGGTCGACGGTCCCGGCATGGTTTCCGTGGAGTTTTAATCATGCAACCATCCCTTATGCCCGCCCTGCATATCCGACTGCAGCGCAATTACACCGCCCGCATGGCCATGGTGCTCTTGCTGGCGGCGACCTTGGTGACAGCCGGCTGCGGTTCGACTTCACAAGAAGTATCGCCCGTGACGGAACCGCTCGAGGAACCGGTGGTGGACGATGCCAGACCGCAATCTCCCGGCACCTTATGGAATGGCGACGAGGGAAACTGGCTGGCTGATGTCAAGGCCCGCCGGGTCGGCGACATCGTCACCGTGATTATTGAAGAAGAGGCCAAGGCCTCCAAGGAAGCGACCACCGACACCGACCGTTCATCCAGCATTTCCGCCGGTATCTCCAGTTTTTTTGGACTGGAGAAATCGTTGGAAGAAAAAAACAGCAACCTCGAAACCTCCGCCTTGGTGGAAGCGTCGTCGGGCAATCAATTTTCCGGCGGCGGTAAGACCACCCGTTCGGAGAATTTGGTGGCCACCCTGACCACCCAGGTGGTCGAGGTCTATCCCAACGGCAACCTTAAAATCCGGGGCGGAAAATCGGTGACGGTCAACAACGAAAATCAGATCATCTACCTGACCGGCATTGTCCGCTCGTACGACGTGACCGCCGACAACACGGTCAATTCCGGCAACATTCTCAACGCCCAAATCTCCTACACCGGCAAAGGCGCTGTTTCCGACAAACAGAAACCTGGCTGGATGATGCGTATTTTTGACCATACCTGGCCGTTTTAACGACCATGGAGGGCATTGCCATGACCCCGCGAATTTATCGCCTCGGCCTTTCCGTCCTGCTGACCGTTTTCTGCATCGCAGCGGATGCCTCCGCAACCCGCATCAAGGACCTGGCGGATATCGAAGGCGTGCGCGACAATCAGCTGATGGGATACGGCCTGGTGATCGGCCTCAACGGCACCGGTGACGACATCAAGAAATCGGTGTTCACCAAGCAGGCCATGATCAACATGATCAAACGCATGGGCATGGCCATCCCCGAGGATGTGTTCAAACAGATGAAAACCGACAACGTGGCCGCGGTCATGGTCACCGCCCAGCTGCCGCCCTTTGCCCGGCCTGGTTCCGCCATCGACATCCAGGTTTCTTCCATCGGCGACGCCTCCAGCCTTTCCGGGGGCACGCTGCTTATGACCCCGTTGAAAGGCCCGGACGGCAATACCTATGCCGTGGCCCAAGGGCCGTTGGCGGTCGGCGGCATCGCTTTTGGCGGCAAGGCGGCCAAAGCGCAGAAGAATTTCCCCACGTCCGGCCACCTCACCGGCGGGGCGATTGTCGAGCGGGCGGTCAATTATGCTTTGCCTCCCTCCGGCGACCTGTTGTACCAGCTCCGCGACACCGATTTCACCACCGCCTCCCGCATGGCCGAGGCCATAAACGCCCATTTTGGCAGCGGGACGGCCAAACCCATGGATTCCCGCACGGTCAAGGTCACCAAACCGTCGCGTGTCAAGGGAGATGTCGTGAGCTTTATCTCGGATCTGGAGAGCATCGAAATCGAGCCGGACCGACCGGCAAAGATCGTGGTCAACGAACGAACCGGCACGATCGTCATGGGGCAGGATGTCCGTATTTCCACGGTGGCGGTTTCGCACGGCAACCTCAATCTGGTGATCTCCGAAGCCACGGAAGTGTCCCAACCCAACCCGCTGGCCGCCGGCACCACCGTGGCGGCCCCGGCAACGACCATCACCGCGACCGAAGAGGCGGGCAATCTGGTTGTCCTGCCGATGGGCGTCAATCTGGGTGAAATCGCCAGGGCGCTCAACGCCATCGGCGCCACCCCCCGTGATCTGATCGCCATTTTTCAGGCCATCAAGGCCGCCGGCGCCCTCCAGGGCGAACTGGTCATCTTATAACGCATTGTGCACAGCCTTTGAGCGTATCTCCATGAAAACAGGTCTTGACGCGAACCCTCTCCTCGCCGTTCCCCAATCTCCGGAAACGCAGCATGCACTCAAGGATCGACAGGCGCTGAAAAAATCCTGCCAGGATTTTGAGGCGATCTTCATCCAATCCCTATTCAAGGCCATGCGCAAGACCGTCCCTGACAACGGCTTGTTTCCACGGGACTCCTCCAGCCGTATGTATCAGGACATGATCGATCAGGAAATCGCCACCAATATCGCCCGGAAACAGAGTATCGGCCTGGCGGATCAAATGTATCGCCAGATGGAAAAAAAACTGCCCCCTGAAAAATAGCCGGTGCCTAGACAATTTTTTCTCATGGCGCCGTGTGTTTTTTTGTAAAGTTTTTCCCCGCCGAGTCCGATATACAAACTAACAGGAAGAAAAATGCCTGTGAGCTTGGGCCAGGATGGCCCATAATGGACTGCATGGAGGCAGAAAAATGGTACAAACAATCAATCAGAACCAGATGCACGGCACGCTTGCGACCTACCAGAGCGCAAGCATCGACATATCCAGGGTGGCCACCACCAGCATCGACGGCACCAAGGCGAGTACCACGGATACGCTTAACCTGCGACGCGAATCAACCGCTGCCGTTACCTATACCCAATCCATGCAGCTGACTGCCGCTGACGAATCCCGATACGGGATGTTGCGGGATTTGGTGGCCAACCTGCTGCAGGAACAGGGCGTCAACACCAAGATTGCTGTTGGCAACAGCGAAATCGATATTGCGGCCGTCACTCCCGAAGAAGCGCAGGAACTCATCAGCGAAGATGGCTACTTCGGAGTGAAGCAGACATCGGAACGGATTTTCCAATTCGCCATCGGTGTTGCCGGAGGCGACGCGACACGCATCGATGCCATCAAGCAGGGGATTGACAAGGGATTTGCCGAAGCGAAAAAGGCTTTTGGCGACTGGTTGCCCGACATCTCCTACGAAACCTACGATGCGGTGATGCAAAAACTCGATGACTGGGCGGCAGAATCAAAGGCTGTGGCTTGATATCTTTTCTTTATAGGTGAACGAGATGACCGTGGAATTTTTTGGAGTACGCAACATGGGGCAGATAGGCGGTCTCAATAAGTTAGGCCCAGCCGGTGAAACGCAAAAAACCTCCAAATCCGAAGGCAAGGGAAATGTGTCCTTCTCGTCGGCCTTGCAGGGCGCGACGGCGACGCTTGCGACCGGCAAGGCCGAGGACGCGGAACGCGCCGCGCGGGTACAGGAACTGAAGGCCCAGGTGGCCAATGGCCAGTACGAGCCGGATCTGAACAAGGTGGCTTCCAGTCTGCTCAAGTTCCTGGTCGAGGGTTGAGAACATGGAACGTGAAACCGTGCGCGCCCTGCTGGTTCAGTTGCGCGAAACCATTCAAGCCGAGCGCGAGCATGCCAAAATGTTGGACCTGGCCTCGATGATGGCCGATATCCGGCGCAAGGAGGCGATCATTCTCGCGCTCAACGGCGTAGACACTCTCCACCCCGATGACCAACAGGTTGCCCGGGAGATTCAGCGGGAAAACCGG
This sequence comes from Desulfobulbus propionicus DSM 2032, assembly GCF_000186885.1. Classification (GTDB taxonomy): domain Bacteria; phylum Desulfobacterota; class Desulfobulbia; order Desulfobulbales; family Desulfobulbaceae; genus Desulfobulbus; species Desulfobulbus propionicus. The sequence goes on from NC_014972.1 coordinate 2,561,811, forward strand.
CGCAACGCCTTCCTCTTCCGCGCGACCCTCAACTGGATCCAGGACACCATGGAATTCTTTGGCCGCAAGTCGGTTCCAGTCACCTACAATCCTTATGGGCGTTCGCAGAATTCCACCATCAACGGCCGTCTGCTTTCCGGCAGAATCTGAGCGCCCACTTTCCAGCACCGCCGTCTCCTCTCTGTTCCTCCATCGCCCGCCGCTGGGCGACACTTCTGAATTTTTCATTCAAATCAAAATATTACGGCATTTTCTCCGCTCGAGCTAAACTCATTTCCCCCTCGTGCCGATAGTAATATAACGTAACAATTTGTTGCCAAGAATAGACGATCCTCGCTCCGGGGCAACAACGCGCTCCTAGCCCGATCGCCCTCGATTCGTCAGAGAAACCACAGTGCCATGACCAGCCTTCTCAACGCATTGAATGCCGGCAAAACCAGCCTGCTGACCAATCAGAAATCCATCGAGATCGTCGGCAACAACATCGCCAACGTCAACACCGAGGGCTATTCCCGGCAGCGCGCCGAGTTGATGCAGATCCCGGCGGTCAACTTCGGTGATTTTTTTGTTGGCCAAGGGGTGACCGTTTCCAATGTCAGCCGGGATTACAGTGTGTTCATCAACCGGCAGCTGCAAGAGAAGTCGATTGAATATGGCGAGGAAACAGGAAAATCCGATTCGCTCGCCGAACTGGAGCGCATCTTCAACGTCACCGAGGACAATCTTGCCTCGGATATCAACGATTTCTTTGACGCCTGGCAGGAGCTGACCGCCAACCCGAGCGGCCAAGTGGAACGGGATGTGGTGATCCAACGGGGCAACCTGTTGGGAGAGGCTTTCCGCAGCATCACCGACGAGTTGGACACCGTTGAGCAAAACATGAACACCGCGATCATCGCCGAGGTTGAATACCTCAATGAAAAAATAGCGGAAATCGCCAAACTGAATGATCGGATCAATCTGGTCGAAATCTCCGGTCAAACGGCCAACGCCGCCCGCGATCAACGCGATCTGATCATCAAGGATCTTTCGCAAACCCTTGGCATCCAAACCTATACCGACAATCGCGGGATGCTGTGCGTACAGCTGCCGGGCGGCATGCCGCTGGTCCAGGGCACCATGGCCTCGACCGTCAAGACGGTCACCGTGGGAACGGATGTCAATCTGCAGCTGGAAACCGTTGGCGTGACCCTCGACATCGGTTTGAACAATCTTGGCGGTAAATTCAAAGGGATGTTCGAGATGCGCGATGTCTTTATCGACAACCTGCGCAGCGATCTCAACACCCTGGCCATAGACCTGACCAGCGCAGTCAACGCGGAACATGTGACCGGATATGGTTCAAACGGCCTGAGCGGCTATCTCTTCTTCAATGATATCAGCGCGCTTCCTCCCGGAGAGATTGCCAGCCGCAATGTTCTCGTCGCCATTACCGACACCACCCAGGTGGCCGCCGCGGGCAACCCCTCGGCCGCGCCCGGAGACAATGAAACCGCGCTGCGCATCGCCCAACTGGAAGTAACCCACAAGGTTGGCACGACCAACGACACCTTTGACAATTTCTTCAGCCAGATGGTGGCCACGGTGGGGATCGAGGCGGCACGCAACGATTTGGCCCTCCAAGGGGCTCAAGACGCGGCAGTGCAACTGCAAAACCTCCGCGACGGCTATTCCGGAGTCTCCCTGGAAGAAGAAATGATCGATCTCATCCAATATCAGCGCGGGTTTGAATCCTCGGCCAAGTTTCTCGCCACGGTCGATGAAATGATGAATGCACTCCTTCAGCTCAAGGGATAAGTCATGAAAGCCACACAGGGAACGACCTATCGGATGCTGGGTTCTCGTCTCAACACGGTTGCCACGCAGCTGGAAGAACTGCGCAGCATTGGGGCCACCGGAAAGAAGCTCAACAACCCCTCGGACGATCCAGCCTCGATCCGCCCGGTGCTCAACACCCGCAAGCAGCTCTCCAATGTTGACCGCTACCTCGAAACCATGGGCAAGTCCCTGGACACCATGCAGGCCACCGACGGCCATCTTGAGCATGTGGAAAATATCATGCAGCGGGCCAAGGAAATCATGACCAATGCCATCAACGGCTCTCTCAACGATGCCGATCGATCGGTGCTGGCCGATGAAATCGCCCAGATCCGCAAGGAACTGCTCGACGCGGCCAACGGCATGGTGGGCGGCAAATACCTCTTTGCCGGCTATGAGGAAGATACTGTTCCCTTTGTGACCAATCCGGCCTACGACCCGGCCCTGTACGACCCAACCGATTCAACCACCTGGCCCTACCTTTATCAGGGGGATGAAAATTCCACCTCGCTGGAAATCACCACCGGCGAACTCATCCAGGTGAACCTGACCGGCAACGATCTTTTTTTCGGGACCTCAAGCTGGGACCCGGCAAATCCCAACAGCATCGAACCCGGCCGGTACGATCTGTTTGCCGAACTCACCCAAGCCGAGGAAGCCATCCGCGCCAACGATCAGACTGCCATGCAGACCAGTCTCGCCGATCTGGAAGGGGCAGCCGAACAGAATCGGCGGTTGCGTTCCCAACTCGGCAATCGGGCCAGCCGGGTCGAAACCGCGATGGACTATCAGGAAGGCGTGCGGGTGGATCTCAAACAAATCCTTTCCCGCTACGAGGATGCCGATGCCATCGAGTCCTTCAATGCCATCGTCCAGCAGGAAACCGCTTTCCAGGCGGCGCTCAACGTCACCGCCAAGGTTTCGCAACTGTCCATCCTCGATTTCATCTAGGCACGCCAACCGATTCAAACTGCTTGCCTTTTTCCTCGTTTTACACGATACTGCCCCTCAAGAATCGTTGTTGCCACCCGGTGATCGCTGTTGGATTCCAACCGGACGATCGCCTGTGGCAACCTCTTCTTCTCTGTCCCTTTTCTCTTTTTTTCGGGCCTGTCCCGAATTGTTTACAGGTGCGATTATGCTGGTGCTGACCAGAAAACCCGGTGAAGGCATTATCATCGGGGACAATATTACCATCAAGATCATTGAGATGAAAAGCGGTGGCATTCGCATCGGCATCGAAGCGCCGCGCGACACCAAGATTTACCGTCAGGAAGTCTTTGACCGCATCCGTCAGGAAAACATTGAAGCAGCGGCCGGTTGGGATATGACCGACCTGGATATCCTCAGTGACAAGCTCGCAGGAAGGACGTTGAAAAAATGAAAACCATCATCACCCGTTTTGGCGAGGTTGAATACGACCCATCTCATGTCATTCATTTCCCGGAAGGATTGATCGGCCTTGATCAGTTGAAGCGTTTTCTTGTGATGCCCAATAAAAAGCAAGGCCCGCTGTTCTGGATCCAATGCGTCGACGATCCGGCTTTTGCCTTTGTGGTGACCGACCCAACCAATTTCTTTCTCGACTATGTTGTCCTGCCCGATGAAAACGAGCGGCAAAAACTCGGTATCGACGAAAACGGCACCTGTTTTGTCTTGGCGATCGTCTCTGTTTCCGAGACCAAAGAGATCACCCTCAATCTTTCCGGTCCGATTCTCTATGCTCCGGAAACCAACAGAGGACTCCAGGTTATTCTTGAGGATCCCCGATACGACACCAGAACGCCCCTGCCCAAAATAGACAAACGCTAATTCGCTGGCTTCTTTCTTGTTTTTCCTGGCCTCCGGACGAAAAATCGTCTGGAGGCTTTTTTTATCGCTGTCCCGGCGTGCCGTCCACTCTGGGTGACCGGGATCAACACCCTGGTTGTTGGCCGATGATCCCGCGCTGCCGGAGGAAAGCCATGATCGCATCGGCAAGAACATCCGGAGGGGTTTCAGCGGCTGACAAAATCACTTCTGGAGACAAGGGGGGTTCATACGGATCATCGACTCCGGTGAACCCAGGGAGTTTGCCTGCCCTGGCCTGCTTGTACAGGCCTTTTGGGTCTCTGGCTTCGCATACTGCCATGGGGGTGTCGACAAACACCTCGATGAATTCTCCCGGAAGAAGCGTGTCGCGCACACGGTCCCGGTCGATCCGATAGGGGCTTATGAATGCGGTAATGGCAATGATGCCGGTCTGGGAAAACAACCTGGCCACCGCCCCTATCCGCCGAATATTTTCCTCACGGTCGATGGCGGAAAAACCCAGACCGAACCGCTGGGCGAAATCATCACCATGGGTCTCCCGGAGCAGTTGTTTGGTCGCGTTCAGTCCATGCCGGACATTGTCGCCGTCCAACACCGTGGAATGGATGCCGGCCTGATGGAGCTTGTGGTCAAGCGTGTTGGCGATGGTGCTTTTCCCCGAGGCGCTCAAGCCGGTCAGCCAAATCACGCACCCCTTGTGCCCATTCAAGAGTTCGCGCTGGCCGCGTGAAACCATCTGCTCATGCCAGAAGACTGCTGCTTCGTTGTCCATCCTTTTTCCTCCAAAAGAAGTCATTCCCGCGAAAAAAAGGGACCCCTCTCGGCACAAAACACTCAAGCCGGCTCACTCACACCTTGGTGAACCGCCTCCGTGCACGGCGGCATTCGCGGGGTCGATGATGACCGTAACCGGCATGCCCAGGCGTAATTCCTGGTCCGGGTCGCAGGCAAAGATACGGGCGCGGTAGACCAATTTGGTGCGCAATTCGGTGGTTTCCACGGTCTTGGGGGTAAATTCGGCGGTGGACGAAATAAAACCGACCCAGCCCTTGTAGATCTTTTTCGGTTGACTGTCAGTCTGCACCTGCGCCGGCATGCCTTCGCGGATTTTGCCTAGATCTGGCTCGCTGATATAGGCCCGAATCCAGAGCGGATCGTTGAGCGCCAAGGTCAAGACCGGTGCGCCGGCCGCAGCCATGGCACCGGGTTCGAGGATGCGGTTGCGGATCACTCCGTCGGCCGAGGCCAGCAGGCGGCTGTCGACCAACCGCTGCTGGGCCAGCTCTCGCGCCGACTGGAGCGCGGTCAGGGTCGCCTCGGCAGCGGCGATATCTTCCCTGCGCGGTCCCTCAATGGTCAGCGACAGTTCTTGCTCGGCGGTCTTCAGCCCGGCCTGCAGCGTCTGCACTCGCGCCTTGGCACTGTCGATCTCCTGCTGAGAAATGCGGTTGGTGACCAGCAGTGACTGTTTACGGGCAAGGATCAATTCCGCTTCCCTGAGAGTGGCCCTCGCCGATTCCACGGCAGCGCGGGCCTTTCCGATTTCCTGCGGCCGGCTGCCGGTTCGCAGCCGCTCCAACTGGCGGGTTTGCGCCTCCACCTCTCCCTTCAGGCGGTCGACCTCCATCCGAAACCGGGCAGGATCAAGCTCCGCCACCACCTGCCCTTTCTTGACTAGGGCCCCTTCGTCCACGTGCAGGTGAAGGATCCGCCCCGCATCCTGAAACGCCAGCTGCACCTCGCGAATATCGACATTGCCGTACAAGGTCAGCGGACCGTTGCCCTGCTCCTCTCCCTGATCCGAACAGGCACTGGCACCGAGCAGGCAGCAACACACAAGTCCAAGCAGGAGGAAGCGATATGGCGAGGCGATGGACAGTGGTGCTCGTCGCTTCATCTGGGCCATGCAATCAACAATTTGTTTCGCCGTCATTCGCCAATGATCTTGACCAGCACCCGTTTCTTGCGCCGGCCGTCGAATTCCCCGTAGAAGATCTGCTCCCAGGTGCCGAAATGGAGTTTGCCCTCGGTGATCGCCACGACCACCTCCCTCCCCATGATCTGCCGTTTCAGATGGGCATCGGCATTGTCCTCGTAGCCGTTGTGGCGGTACTGGTTGACCGGTTCATGGGGAGCGAGCCGTTCCAGCCACTGTTCATAATCGTCATGCAGCCCCGGCTCATCGTCATTGATGAACACCGAAGCGGTGATGTGCATGGCGTTGCACAACAGCAACCCCTCGCAAATACCGCTTTCCGCCACGCATTTTTCCACGTCTGGGGTAATGTTGATCAAGGCGCGTCGGGTGGGGACATGAAACCAGAGTTCTTTATGATAACTTTTCATGTGTCGTCTTTGCCAAAGGGAAAAAGCGACCGGTCCGGTCAGTCGACGTTATTGGCCGCAATGCGGCTGAAGTGAGGTTCGACCTGGAGAAAGGCCTCAATCAAGATCGGGTCGAAGTGAGTGCCTTTCCCCTCGATCATGATCCGCATGGCCTCGTCATGGGTCATGGAATTCTTGTACACCCGTTTGGAAATCAGGGCATCGTAGACATCGGCAATGGCCATGATCCGGCCGGCCAGAGGGATAGCCTCGCCGGCGAGTCCGCGCGGATAGCCGCTGCCGTCATACTTTTCATGGTGACTGCCGGCGATCTCCTTGGCGCAGCTAAGAAAGGAGGTCGGCTGGCCGGCCATCTGCTCCAGATTGGCTATGACCTCCTCGCCGAACAAGGTGTGCATCTTCATCTCTTCAAACTCTTCCGGCGTGAGCTTGCCCGGTTTGAGCAGAATCGAATCACGGATGGCCACCTTGCCGATATCGTGCAACGGAGCGGATTTCCACAACAGAACATTGTATTCGGGGGTGAGTTGATCACAAAAATGGCCACGATTGACCAAGGTATCGGCCAACAGCTGCACATAGGCGCGGGTCCGATGGATATGGCTGCCGGTTTCCGGGTCGCGATACTCAGCCAGTTCGCCCATGGCCTCGATGATCACATCCTTGAGCAGTTCGGCCTCCTGGGTCCGCTCTTCCACCAACCGTTCGAGATTGCTGCGGTAGGCATGCAGTTCCAGATGGTTGCGTACCCGGGAACGGAGTTCCACTCCCTTGAAAGGTTTGGTGATGTAATCGACACCGCCAAGATTGAACCCCTGGACCACGTCCTCGGATTCGGCCCGAGCAGTCAGAAAGATCACCGGAATGGATCGGGTCGCCGTGTTCTGATTGAGCATCTCCACGGTCTTGAAGCCGCTCATGCCCGGCATCATCACATCCATCAGGATCAATTCCGGCTGGGTGGCGGCGATCCGTTCCAGGGCCTGCTCGCCCGATGTGGCGTAGGCAAAGTCGCAGTTGAGTTCCTTCAGATGGGACATGGCGATCTGAATGTTCTCCGGGACATCGTCGACGATGAAGATGAGAGGCTTTTTTCGGTTCATGAGGTCTTGCCGTTCACAATCCTGGACAATTTGGCAAGCAGACGATCAACCCCCAGGATATTGGGTTCATTGGCAAACTGCTGCAAGTCCCTGCCCAGCGCGATCAGCATGGGTTGTCGCGCCGTTTCGCCCTGCCGCTGAAGGGCCTCGCCCAGGGTGGCGGCATCGACCAGGCTGCCGGATCGAACGGCCTGATGGCGCAACCGTTCCAGGTCGTCGCTCCACTGCTCGGTCATGCTGGCAAGAAAGGCCTGCTCGTCGGCATCATGGCTGTCCGTCTCCAGAGAGGCATCGGCACGTTCCCCCGGCTGGGCGTAGCGGGCGACGATTTCCTTCAAGGCGTCCAGGCGGAAGGGCTTTTGCAGAAAATCATCGAACAGCGGTTTGTACTCGTCTTCTTCCAGCATCTCACCGGTCATGACCACGATCGGGACAGCGCTGGTTTGGGCATGTTGGCGTAACTGTTCGGTGATGCTCCGACCGTCCATTCCGTTGAGGTTGAGATCCATGAAAATCATTCCCGGATGCTCGGACCGGGCGAGCGCCAACGCCTCTTCACCGTTGGTGGCCGTGACCACGTTGTAGGGAGAGTCCTGAAAGAAATCGATGAATACATCCTTGATCAGATCGACGTCATCGACCACCAGGATGGTGGTTTTTTGTTGGTCGGCTCGGGGGGTTCGTTCACAAACCTGCTGCTCGACCGGCCCATGTTCGGCCAGGGGAATAGCGCCCAGCGACACGGTGAAACGCGCGCCCTCCCCCTCCTTGCTCAACAGGTCAATCCGGCCGCCCATCATGGTCACCAACCGGCTGCACAGGGTCAGACCCAGGCCCACGCCGCCATACCGCTTGGCAATGGTATCTTCCCGTTGACGGAACAATTCAAAGATCTTTTGCTGATCTGCCGCCGGGATGCCTATGCCGCTATCCTGGATCGTGAACGACAGATCGTAACAACCGGCTTGCGCCTTCGATGCCGACCCGTCGACCGTCAGTTCCACCTGTCCTTCTGAGGTGAATTTGATCGCATTGCTGATCAGATTCTGCAGCACTTGTTTCAACCGCGTTCCATCTAAAATAAAATTCTGCGGGACATGGCCGGCAATCCGACTGATGAGCACAATTCCCTTTTCCTCGGCCTGATCCTTGAACAGACTTTCGACTTCCCGAATCAGGGTGGGGAGGCGAATCGAACTGGTCATGATCTGCAACCGACCGGAATCGATCTTGGACAGCTCCATGATATCGTTGAAAATAGCAACCAGCGCCATGCTGCTCTTGTGGATGATGGCGACAAAACGCTTTTCCTTTGGCCCCAGCAGCGTCGAATTGGCCAGCATCTCGGTATAGCCGATGATGGCGTTCATCGGCGTGCGTACCTCGTGGTTGATGTTGGCAATGAATTCGCTCTTCATCCGGTTGGCCGATTCCTCCGCCTGCGACAGGGCAACGGCCACATCTCCCGGTTGCATTCGGAGCGTCGGAGGCTGTCCATACCACAGGCCAAATTGCTGATCGGCGAGGGAAACAAGCGTGAGCGTGCCGCCAAAATTGGCGGAATTGACGTGCGGTTCGCAACGGCCTGTTTCCTCTGAGGCAAGCACGACCCGCTCGGACGATTGGAGGGCGGCGACCAGCGGATGGTTTGCCAGCTGCGGTTCCAGGTCCAGCAGACTGCAACCGATCAACGGTTCCCGGTCGTAGGTGTCAAGGGCACATTCGTTCGTTTCGACTATGTGCAACTCCTGGTCGATGCGCACAATGGGCACGGGGGCCTGCTCAATGATCCGGCGCGCGAACCGCAGTTGGTCAAGTGCGGCCTTTTTTTCATTGTCGCCGCGACGCCACTGCCGCCAGAGCCACCCGGCGGCAATCGAAACAAGCAAGACAACAAACAGGGGCACGACGGCTGCGGAAGAGAGGGGACTATTTTGGGCCGCGAGAACGGCACGCGGCGCAAGACAAGCAACACAACCAATGACCAACAGGCATTTCTTCACAATGACGACAATCCGTTTGCAAAAAAGGGAATAAGTTACGCTATTATATAGTTGGGCGTGAGGGATGTCAAAAGCAGCCTATGCCGTTCCCTTTTTCGATACACCAAGAACTCTGCGCGATATTCGAGCGATCCTCTGGCATCGGGCAACACGCCCTTCACCCCTCGGCGCCGCCTGCCACGGTCAGCCCGGCGTGGTGGCGGGCTGCGGCAATGAAGCCTTCGACCCATTGGGGCGTGCCCGAGGCCATCACATGGGTGTAGAGGGCGAGCACATTGTTTTTCACCAGCCCGTCTCGGCCGCCGGCAAAACCGGTGCCGCGTTCCATGTTCAGCACCAGACTGTCGCTTTCCCCATCCCATTGATGTACCCGCGAATAGCGGAACTCATGCCCCTTGATCCGGGTGCCGACAGGGTAAAACCTGTTGTCCTTTTCCACTCTGAAGGTCGAATAGCCGTGGGCCTGGGGTTTGGCGGCCAAGGTGAAGGTCACGGGAAAGACGCCGGCCAACGGAAATTCGCGGCCATCGAGGATGATCGAACGGCCGAGAAAGATCAACCCGCCACATTCGGCATACACCGGCAGGCCGCCGTCGATCCTTTCGCGGACCGATTGGCGAAAACTCGCGTTGTCGGCCAGCTGCTGGGCGCTGGTTTCGGGAAAACCGCCGCCGATGTACAGGCCATCGAGTTCCGGCGGCAGCGCCTTGGACTGCAGGGCGTCGATCATCACCAGCCGTGCCCCGGCCTGTTGCAGCGCCTCTAAATTTTCCTGGTAATAAAACTGAAAAGCGGCATCGCGGAGCACACCGATGGTCACCAGCGGTTGTGCCGGCGCCGCGACCTTGGGTGGCAGGGGCACCACTCCCCGCATCTGGGCGGCAATGGCGTCGAGATCGAAATGGGTTTCCGCCAAGGCGGCCAGATTGTCCACTGCCTCGGCCGCAGCCGCATATTCCTGGTGGGGCGTGACCCCAAGGTGACGCATGGGAAAGACATCCTGCTTGAGCCGGGGCATGATCCCCAGCACCGGCAGATCGGTATACTGTTCCATGGACTGGCGGATGATCGACTCGTGCCGGGAATTGGCGATCTGGTTGAGAATCACCCCGGCAAAGCGGATACGCGGGTCAAAGGCTTGGCAGCCGAGCACCAGCGCGGCCACGGTACGGGTGGTCTTGGAACAGTTGACCACCAGCAGGACCGGCAGGTCGAGCAGTTGGGCCAGTTCGGCGGTGGAAAATTCACCTGCGGCGTTGACACCGTCAAAAATCCCCCGGTTCCCCTCGACCACCGCATAGGCGCTGCCGTGGAGGTGCCGCTGGAAGGTGGAGACAATGGCTTCCGGCGACATCAGATAAGGGTCGAGGTTATAGCAGGGCTGACCAGCAGCCTTGCTCATCCAGCCGGCATCGATGTAATCCGGCCCCTTCTTGAACGCGGCCACGCCTTTGCCCCGATTGCGCAGGGCGGCGATCAGGGCCACCGAAACCACCGATTTTCCCGAACCGCCGCTGAGCCCCGCCAGCACCACACTTTTTACTTTGTCCAAACCGTTGTTTCCTTCTCTGCCGCGTTTAGTGCGTTACATATTGAAAAATAATAATCCGGGCGCATTCGTGCATCCATGGTGCTCACGCCCCGGTCCCGCTCCGTTGAGCATCCGCGTCATGCGCCGGCAGGCCGATTTCATTCCAGGCCGCCTCGTACAACCGGTTGAGGCGTTGCTCCAGTTCCAGTCGGTACCATTCGATCTGCTCCGGGGTCACCGCCGGCGGCACCGTCAAGGGTTCTCCATGGCGGACGACAATGGTGGCAAAGGGCAGCGGTACCAGGGTTCGGTCCCAGCTCTTGAAGCGGAGAAACCGATTACAGGCCCAAGCAAGGGGAAAGATCGGCTTGCCCGATTTGCTGGCCATGAGAATCACCCCTGCCTGCGCCCGCCGGGCCGGCCCCTGGGAGCCGTCGGCGACAATGGCGCTGTTCTTGCCGTGCCGCAAGTGATCGATCATCTCCCGCAAGGCCTTGACCCCGCCCCGGTTGGAAGAGCCGCGCACCGCTACATGGCCCATCAGCTGGGCCAAACGGGCGATATACTCGCCGTCTTTGGAAGCACTGACCATGATCGCCGAGGGATAGCGGCGCAGATAAATAAACAGATAGAGAAAGGAGTAGTGCCAGAAGGCGGCAATACCGGTGTCACGCGCGGCATAGTCACGAAAGGTTGCCCCGTCCCGCACCTTGACCCGGCACGTGGCGCACCACAGCCGCAACAGCCCCAGCACCAGCGGCGGAGCCACAACCAATGAACATCTGTACCAAAAATCAGCCAACAGCCAGCTCCATCATCTTGAGTTCCCTGATCCGGTCGCGGTAGCCGGCCGCTTCCTCGAAGGCCAACTGTTTGGCCGCTTCCTGCATCTTTTTCTCCAGCTCGGCGATCTCCCGGTGCAGTTCGTCGACGCTGTGATAGACCACCTCCGGCTCGGCCGCGGTCAACAGTCCCGGTGCTTCGTACTCGTCGGCAGGCTGCCAGCCCGCGGCCCGCAGGTGCTGGGCCATGGCGTCCTTGATTTCCGAGATCACCGTTTGCGGAACGATGCCGCGCTCCCGGTTGTAGGCCTCCTGGATGGCTCGCCGCCGGTTGGTTTCATCGATGGTGTAGCGCATCGACGGGGTGATCTTGTCGGCGTAGAGAATGACCGTGCCCTCGGCGTTGCGGGCCGCGCGGCCGCAGGTCTGCACCAGGCTCCGTTCCGAGCGGAGGAATCCCTCCTTGTCGGCATCGAGCACCGCCACCAGCGACACCTCGGGGATATCCAGCCCCTCGCGCAGCAGGTTGATGCCGATGAGCACGTCGTATTCGCGGTGACGCAATTCGCGGATCAGCTCCACCCGTTCCAGGGTTTTGATATCCGAATGGAGATAGCGCACCCGGATGCCCAGCTCTTCGTAGTACTGGGTCAGATCCTCGGCCATGCGCTTGGTCAGGGTGGTGACCAGCACCGCCTGGTTGCGCTCGGCGCGAACCCGGATCTCCTCCAGCAGGTCATCCACCTGGGTGGCGGCCGGCCGCACCTCGATACGCGGGTCGAGCAGACCGGTGGGCCGGATCAGCTGTTCGACGATGTGTTCACCCGCCTTGTTGAGCTCGTAGGGACCGGGCGTGGCCGACACGTACACCACCTGGCGGATGCGTTGCTCGAATTCGTCGAACCTGAGCGGCCGGTTGTCCAGGGCCGAGGGCAGACGGAAGCCATAGTTGACCAGGGTCTGCTTGCGCGAACGGTCGCCGTTGAACATGCCGCCGATCTGCGGCACCCCTATGTGCGACTCGTCGATGATCAACAGGTAATCGTCGGGGAAATAGTCGAGCAGGTTGGGCGGCGGCGCGCCCGGCTCCTTGCCGGTGAGGTGACGGCTGTAGTTCTCGATGCCGTTGCAGTAGCCCAGTTCGGCGATCATCTCCAGGTCAAACAAGGTGCGTTGCTCCAACCGCTGGGCCTCGACCAGCCGGTTGTCGGCCTGCAGTTCAGAAAGCCGCAGCTGCAGCTCGTCCTGGATGGAGCGCATCGCGCTCTTGAGATTGTCCTGGCTGGTGACGAAGTGGCTGCCGGGGAAGACGGTCATCTCCGCCACATCGGCCACGACCACGCCGCGCAGGGGATCGATGATCGACAGGCTGTCGATGGTGTCGCCGAAGAACTCGACCCGCACCGCATGCTCCTCCTCATGGACCGGGAAGATGTCGATCACGTCACCGCGAACGCGAAAGGTGCCGCGATGAAAGGAAAACTCGTTGCGTTCGTAGAGCATGAAGGCCAGCCGCCGTTGCACCTCCTCCATGGGATAATCGTCGCCGACCCGCAAAAACAGATGCATGTTCTTGTATTCGTCGGGCGAACCGAGGCCGTAGATGCAGGAGACCGAGGCCACGATCAGGACGTCGCGGCGGGTGAGCAGCGAGCGCGTGGCCGAGTGACGCAGCTTGTCGATGGCGTCGTTGATCGACGAGTCCTTTTCAATGTAGGTGTCCGAGGCCGGGATATAGGCCTCGGGCTGGTAGTAGTCGTAGTAGGAGACGAAATATTCGACCGCGTTGTGGGGAAAGAGTTCGCGGAACTCGGCAAAGAGTTGGGCCGCCAGGGTCTTGTTGGGCGCCATCACCAGGGTCGGCCGCTGTACCCGGGCCACCACCTGGGCCATGGTGAAGGTCTTGCCCGAACCGGTGACTCCCAGCAGGATCTGGTCGCGCACCCCGGCCTCCAGGTTGGCCGTCAGCCGGTCAATGGCTGCCGGCTGGTCGCCGGAGGGGGTGAAATCGGAAACGATTTCAAAAGGATTACTGGAATTGTAGAACACGGTTATATGACGCTTTAATCTCGTTGAATTTTAGACATCATTCAACGATCTGATTTTTTCTTGTGACAAAAGTGCGCTGTAGCTTTTTCTTGAGGTATTCAAGGTATTCCATTCCTTCGCTTGTCAATTCCCAAATACCTCTTCCTGATTGTTCAGCTGATTTGACATAACCATGGTGTTGTTTGGCTCTTTCTTTTGCCCATGCAACATCATGTTTCCATCGCGGTACGTTGTTTGCTACTTTTTCATGATATACAGGATCAGAGAATTCTTTTTTTAGCAGTTCGTACATTTTGCCATCGACTTCGGATTTCAACACTTTATTCCCCATTGATCCAATTGCCAGTATAAGTATAGGGATCAAGTCATCTTGAGATAAATTTTTCCCTTTTAACAATTTCCTGACAAGATCCATGCCCTGCCCTCAGAATTCCATGTGAAAGCTGTAGACACCCTCTTCCAGCTGACTGGTGACCTTGAGGCCGGAATGGTTGAACACGTTCTGCATCCGCTCGTTTTCCCGCAGGACCTCGGCGGTGAAGCCGGCAATGCCGTTGCGTTTGGCGATCTTGATCAGGTGCTGGAAGAGGAAGGTACCCAGTCCCTTGTTCTGCCAGCCATCGCGGACCACGAAGGCCACCTCGGCCAGGTTGGTCTTTTCATTGAGGTAGTAGGTGCCGACCGCGATGATCTGTTCGCCATGCGCCTCGGGCACAGTGCCCACCACGGCCACGTCGCGGCGGTGGTCGATATAGACGAAATCCTGGATCTGGCGCGGGGTGAAGCGCTGCTGCCGGCTCATGAAGCGGTAATAGATGGTCTCCTGGCTGAGGTTGTAGATCAGGTCGCGCATGTGGGGCTCGTCGGTGGGCTTGATCGAACGGAAATCGATCTCGGTGCCGTCCTCCATGAGGAAGGTGGCGCGGATCGATTCCTCCACCGGAATCATGAACCGATTGCCGAAACGGGCCAGGTCGGGCCGCAGGTACTTGGCCGCCACCGCCTCGCGGAACAGCTGCTCGCGGAAATCCGGATGGGCAATCGAAATCAGGGCCATGACCCGCTCGGCGATCGACTTGCCGTGCAGATAGGCCACGCCGTATTCGGTGACCACGTAGTGGACGCTGGCCCGGTTGATGACCACCCCCGAACCGGGTTGCAGGGTGCAGACGATGCGCGAGGCATCGCCCTCCCTGTTCAACGACGGCAGGGTGATGATCGCCCGGCCGCTCTCCGCCTTGGCCGCGCCGCGATTGAAGTCGATCTGGCCGCCGATGCCCGAATAAAAGCGGCCGCCCACCGAATCCGAGCAGACCTGGCCGGTGAGGTCGATCTCCAGGGCCATGTTGACCGCCACCATCCGCTTGTGCTTGCCGATGACGTTGGCGTCGTTGATGTATTCGGTGGGCCGGAAGCTGAACAGCGGGTTGTCGTGGATGTAGTCGTAAAGCTTCTTGGTGCCCATGCAGAAACTGGCGGTGATCTTGCCCTTGTCGATGGTCTTCATCGCCCCTGTCACGGCCCCGGATTCGATCAGGGGGATGATGGTGTCGGAGATCATCTCGGTGTGGAAGCCGATATCCTTGCGATCATGCAGAAATTCCATCACCACCTGGGGAATGCGGCCATAGCCCGGAACCCGACCGAGCCCCAATTCGATGGTCGAGCCGTTAGGAATCAGGGCAGCGGCGGTCTGGGCGATCTTGCGGCTGATCGGGTTGGGCGGATCAATGGCCCGCTCCAGGATCGGCCGGTCCACCGGCACCAGGATATCGAGATCAAAGACATCGACCAGGGTATCGCCGTGAGTCCAGGGCATGTTGGGGTTGACCTCGGCGATCACCAGCGAGGCGTTCTCGGTGGCGCTGCGGACGATGTCCACCGAAATGCCCAGGCTGACCCGGCCACGGGTGTCGGGCGGGGTCACCTGGATCAGGGCCACGTCGATGGGCAGGCTGCCGGAGTCGAACAGCTTGGGTACGTCGGAGAGCAGGATCGGGGTGTAGTCGCCAAATCCTTCCTGGATGACGTCGCGGATGTTGGAGCTGATGAAAAAGGCGTTGATGGCGAAACTGTCGGCCATCTTCTTGTCGGCGTAGGGGGCGTCGCCCTTGGTGATCAGCTGGATGATCTCGACGTTGGTCAGCGAGCGGGCCCGCTGGGTCATGGCCGCGATCAGCTCCTGGGGCGCGCCGCAGCCGGTGCCGATGAACACCCGCTGGCCGGCCTTGAGGTGGCTGAGGGACTGGGCCGGGGTGGCGATCATGTCACTGTATTTTTCCTGCCAGTTGTGTTCGTATTCCATGGCAAACCCCTTGCGTGGGTGAAAATGGCGCGGCGGGCCGGGTTAGAGACCGGCCAACGGCCGGGCAAAGGTCATACGGGCGTCGGCCACCACCGGTTCGTTGCCGATCTCGCCGACAATCAGGGGATTGATGTCCAGTTCGACGATCTGGGGAAAATCGGTGGTCAGCTGGCTGATCCGTTGCAGAGACACGGCAATGGCGCTGATGTCCACCTCCTTGAGGCCGCGCTTGCCCTCGAGCAGCTCGTAGGAGCGGGTCGACTTGAGCATCTGGATGGCCTCGTTCTCGGTGATCGGCGCCAGGTGGAAGGTGACATCCTTCATCACCTCGACGAAGATGCCGCCCAGACCGAACATCAGCATCGGCCCGAACTGGGGGTCGCGGGTCATACCGATGATCACCTCCAGGCCCTTCTCGGCCATCTTCTCCACATAGACACCCTCGACAATGGCGTTGGGCGCGTGCTTGTTGATGCGCAGCATCATCAGGTCAAAGGCGTCGGCCACCTCCTGGCTGGAGCCGATGTTGAGCCGCACCCCGCCCAGATCCGACTTGTGGACGATACTGGGCGAGACGATCTTCATCGCCACCGGAAAGCCGATGAAACGGGCTATCTCCACCGCCTCCTCGAGGCTGGTGGTCAACCGGCCCTCCATGATGCGGAAGCCGTAGGCCTTGAGAATGTCCTTGGACTTGACCTCGCCCAGCCGGAGCCGGCCGGTGCGCTGGCGGCGGGTGATGATCCGCTCCACCCGGCGGCGGTTAACCGGGAAACGGACCACATGGCGAGCCGGCCGTCGTTTCCATTCGCCATACTCGTGCATGGCCTTGAGCGCACCCACGGCCCGTTCGGGCGAGTCGTAGAAGGGCAGTCCGGCCGCGGCCAGTTCCTTGCGCGAAGGCATGACGTCCGACCCGCCGAGGAAGGAGGCGAGCACCGGGGTGGTTTCGTCCATGTGGGCGACAATGGCCCTGACCGTGGCCGCCGGCTGAGTCATGTACTGGGGCGCCAGCACCACCAGGATGGCGTCGATGGAGTCGTCGGCCACGGCGCTGTCGATGGCGGCGGCATAGTGGCGCGGTTCGGCGTCGGCAGAGATGTCGATCGGGTTGTCGATGAAGGCGGCCGGCGGCAGCTCCGCCCGCAACCGTGCCACCAGCGAATCGCTCAGCCGGGTGACGCTCAGGCCGGATTTCTCCACCGCGTCGGCGGCCATGGTGCCGGAACCGCCCGAGTTGGTGATAACCAGCACCCGGTCACCCCGAGGCGTGGGCTGCAGGGCGAGCGCGGTGGCATAGTCGAACAGGGCCTCGAAACTGTCGGCCCGGCAGATGCCGGCCCGTTTGAAGGCCGCGCCGTAGGCGGTGTCCTTGCCGGCGAGCACGCCGGTGTGATTGGCCGCGGCCTTGGTGCCGGCCACGGTGGTGCCGGCCTTGAGGATCACCACCGGTTTGCGGCTGCTGGCTTCCTGGGCTGCCTTGACGAACTTGTCGCCGTCGCTGATGTCTTCCAGATAACCGACAATGACCTTGGTTTCATCGTCCTGGGCCAGGGCGGCGAGCACATCGACCTCGGTGATGTCCGCCTTGTTGCCGATGGAGATCGATTTCGACACCCCGAGCTCGCGCTCGTCGGCGATGTCCATCATGGCGGTGCACAGGGCCCCGGATTGGGAGAAGATGGCCAGATGGCCGCGCTGGGGAATGCGTTTGGAAAAGGAAGCGTTCAGTTTGATGGCCGTGTTGATGATGCCCAAGCAGTTGGGGCCCAGGAGCCGCACCCCGCCCCTGCGGCAGATCTCGGTCAGCTCTTCCTCCAGCTTCCGCCCGTGGGGTCCGGTTTCCTTGAATCCCGAGGCCACCACCACGATGGCGCCGGCCTTTTTCTTGACCGCCTCGCGGGCAGCGGCCGGAACCATCTCCGCCGGGACCGCGATCACCACCAAATCCACGGGGTGGGGATAGTCGGCGATGGTGGGGTAGACCTTGAGGCCAAACAGTTCGCCCCCGGCCGAGTTGACCGGCGCGATCGGGCCGGGAAAACCACTCTTGACCAGATTGCTCACCGTGTCGTAGCCGACCTTGCCCACGGTCTTGGAAGCGCCGATCACCGCGATCGACTCCGGGGAAAACAGTCTATCGAGCATGGCCACCTCGTTCATGGGGTTTTCTGGGGGACGTGGACCACAAAGCCGTCGGCTTCCAAGGCTTTATGCACCGAACGGACGTTGTAGGTATTGATGCGCAGATAGATCATGGCCCGGCGCTTGTCGGTGCCTTCGGCCCGCACCAGGCGGGTAAACTGGACCTGCTTTTCCTCCATGATCCGCACCAGCTTGCTC
The DNA here is from genome assembly GCF_000186885.1 of Desulfobulbus propionicus DSM 2032. Classification (GTDB taxonomy): domain Bacteria; phylum Desulfobacterota; class Desulfobulbia; order Desulfobulbales; family Desulfobulbaceae; genus Desulfobulbus; species Desulfobulbus propionicus. The sequence continues at coordinate 2,579,903 of NC_014972.1, forward strand.
AGGGCCTGCGGGTCCTGATTGTCCTCAATCGAGACCAACACCGATCCCTTGGCACCCAGGCCGAACAGGTCGCGGTAGGCGTTCATCAGGTCGGCGGTGGTGAAGACCCCGACCACCTTTTCCTCCTCGTTGACCACCGGCAGGGCGCCGATCTTGCGCGACTGGAACAGCAGCAGGGCGTCGTCCAGGGTGGCATGGGGGACAAGGAAGAGGCAATCGCGGGTCATCAGCACGGAAACTGGTGTTTTGTTGACCTTTTCCTCGACCGTTCCCCGTTCTTTGCTCTGGGCCACGGTGGAAGGCCGGGCCGAACGCAGGTCGCGGTCGGAAAGAATCCCCTGAAGCACGCCCTGTTCATCGACCACCGGCAGGTGGCGGATATTGTAGCGTTGCAGGATGTCGATCGCCTCGGCCACGGTCTGCTCCGGAGTAACCGTGACCGGTGACGGTGTCATGTGATCGTGGATGAACATCGATATACTCCCCTGGTTTTATTGCTGTGTGCACTCATTCATCGGTCTCCACAAGCCCGGACAAATAGGCTTCAACGCAAACACCAAGTTTTTCAAGAAAATATCCGCCCTCAAGGATCGAGAGCACGCGCCCTTGGGTGTAGTCGCGGGCGAGTTCCGTCACAAAGTTGCCCAGCCGCCGATAGAGATCGACGGTGAAGGCCAGGCCCGACATGTCGTCCTGGCGGTGGGCGTCGAATCCGGCGCCGACGATCAGGGCATCGGGCCGGATGGTGTCGAGAAAATTTCTGATCTTGGGAAAAAGACGCAGTACTTGCTCCGCGCCGGCGCCGGGGGGCAACGGCAGATTGAGGATGGTGCCCTTGCCGGGACCGACCCCCTTGTCCTCGGCCCAGCCGGTTCCGGGATAGCTGAAGCTGGGATGCTCGTGAATCGATATATAGGCGGTGTCCGCCTCTTGCTCGAAAGCGGTCTGGATGCCGTTGCCGTGGTGGGCGTCGAAATCGAACACGCACACCCGGCGGCGGCTGTACTCCTGCTGCCAGTAACGGGCGGCGATCACGCAGTTGTTGAAAAAACAGAATCCATAGGGCTGGTTGGGTTCGGCGTGATGGCCCGGTGGCCGGGTCTGGCAGAAGACCACCGTTCCCGGCTGGCGCTCGATCCTGTCCACCCCGACCAGGCCGGCACCAGCGGACAGGGTGGCGATGTCAAAGGATTCGTAGCCCACTTGATTGTCGGGATGGTCGATATAGGTGCGACCGGAGAGCACCGCCTCCTCGAAGCGAAACAACCAGCCCTCGGTATGGAAGGTCAGCAGTTGGGCACGGGTGGCCGGACGGGGGGCGAAGGTGCGGATGCGCCCGGCCAGGTGTCCCTGCATGAGCCGGTCAGTGATCACCTGCATCCGCTCGGGCGCTTCCGGATGATCACCGCCGCCGGTATCGTGCCGGCAAAAAGCGGGGTCGGTGATGAGGGTAATGGCAGGCTCGTTTTCCATTGCAAGGTCCACTGATCAGACGGCCGACCGGCAGCGCTGCGCCTCCGGTGTGACTGTGTCGCTCAACCTTACCGTATTCCTCGACAAAAACGAAGCGTATCTTCGCTTTCCCGCCACAACTTTTTGCCCAGTCACGGAAAACCCCTCCCGCCACATCGATACAACGCACGCATCACGCGATCAATCCTGCGGTAGCGAACCTTGAGGCACGATGGCGTCTTGCAGCGTCCTTGCCCCTCCGTCGGCTCTTTTTTTGCTGATTACAGCAGGGGACCCAAACGGCCCTTTATTTTTTTAGGTAACTCTAAATGACACTTGACAACAGACCTCCGTTAAGGCATAAAACTCTAAATTTAGTTTTATCTAAAACTATAAGGTCGTATAAATATACAATCTACCCTCAACACGGTTCGCGCACAAGCACCGGTCCATCCGTCGCGGCGACCGGCTTGCCTGTCGCACCCGTTGTGCCAATGCCCCATCCGTGATCCCATGAATGAAGGTACGCCCTACTCCTGGAGGTTGTTATCATGGAAGCGACTGCATCAAGTGTCCGCGCCACGCACCGCAAAAAAATCTGGCATATCGACAGCTGCTACAAATGTGCCCTGATCGGCACCTGCCTGAGCCGCAATGAATTGCGCAAACTAGCCCGCGATCGTCTGTTCGCGGCTGAACCCGACGCCGACGATTACCAGCTCCACGCCCATTTCATCAGGATATCCGACCAGGAGGACGTGCAAGGCAAAGCTTTACACAAATACCTGGAAAAAAAATACCGGGCCGCGAGCAAGAAATACCTGCGGGTTGCCGACGACGAGGCCATCAAGACCCTCTGGGACGAGGATATGGCCGAAGGCCGGGTGGACAGCGCCTGGTGGGCGATCATGACCCATCCGCATGTCTCGGCGCGACTGACGGCCAAGCTGTACGGCGATCTTCACATGCTGAGCCATGAGCGCGCCATCAATGGCCACAGAGGCCGGACAACGATCACCGCCCTGCGTGCCAAGGTCGACATGCTGGAGGAGGTGATCGGCTCGGAGCGGCAGTTATTCCGCCGGGAAAAGCGGCAGCTGGGCGAGGCAATCAGCGCACTGCGCCGGCAGCTCGCCGTACTTGCCGACAATGTCCGCACCCAGGAGCAGCGGGACGCGAACCAGGCGGATCAGCAGCTGATCGCCGACCTACGCCAACACAACAACGGACTCTGCGGCCAAATCGATGCGCTGAACGAGCAGTTGGACACTGCCCGGCAACAGTTCACATCAGCCAACGACCGGCTGCGCGAGCTGGAGGAACACAACAGCCGGCTGGAACACCATGCGGCCGAACAGGCGCGGGAAATCGCCTCGCTGGAAGGCCTGCTATTCCGGCAGCTGAGCCGCGAACCCGATCCCTGCCTCCACTGCGCCGACCACAACACCAGCAAATGTCCAGGGCCGAATCTCTGCGGCAAGACCGTGCTCTATGTCGGCGGGCTGCACAAACTGGTTCCCCATTACCGCCAACTGGTCGAACAGTTCGGCGGTCGCTTTCTCCATCATGACGGCGGCAAGGAGGCCTCGCGCAACCTGCTGCCCAAACTGCTGAGCACCGCCGACGCCGTGCTCTGCCCCATTGACTGCGTCAGTCACGACGCCTGCAACTGCGTCAAGAAAATGTGCAAACGTTACCAGAAACCCTTTGTCCTCATGCGCGGCGCCGGGCTGTCGGCGCTGGCCAGGGGGCTCAACCAAATCGTTCAATAACCATCCCAACGATCAAGCGCACAAGGAGTACACCGCATGGAAATCACCCACCCCATTCACACCGATCAACGCAACGGCAACCTGCACGTCAACCTGCATGGCCACTTTACTCCGGAAATCGCGGCGGAGCTCCCCAGCACCATCGCCCGCATCTATCGGGGCACGGGCAATATCTTCATCCACACCGCCAAGGTGACCGCCGTCACCCCCGGGTCCCGCAGCGTTTTCGCCCATTATCTTCAACTGTTGGACCTGCCACGGGAAAAGATGTACCTGACCGGCATCAAGGGCCTCGACATCAGCCCGGACAAGGGACGGGTGATCGTTTACGAGAAAAAGAAAAAAGGCTGCTGCGGCCGCTGCCGTGACTGCTCGTGCCACGGCAACATCAACCCGGCAACCCGCTAGCTTGCCCGCATCCTCCCGTACCATCACCGCGCCTGGTTGGAGGCACCATTTTCCCTGCCCTGGAAGCCATGAAAAGCGGTTGACTTCCAACCAGCCGTTTTGTACCTACCATTTCGACAAAGACCGGACTCAGCCGTGATGCGGAAGGGTGCGTGGCGCTCAGCAACCTGCCAGCAGGATCAAGACGATCGCGCGCCGGCCTTTTGGCGCGCGCGGCTTTCCGGCCCAAACCCATCCCGTTCCTCTAGCATCCCGCAACCCGCCCATGCCGATAACCCGCCTGACCGCCAGCGAACTGCGCCTCACCATCGCCCCCGAAACCCTGGGATTTACCGACACCTCCGAACTGGCGGACCACACCGTGCCGTGGATCGGTCAGGAGCGGGCCGAAATCGCCGCCCGATTCGGCCTGGACATGCGGCAGGCGGACTACAACCTGTTTGTCCTCGGCGAGGTGGGCAGCGGCCGGTCCTCGCTGCTCAAACAGGCGATGCACACAGCGGCCGCCAACCGGCCCACACCGCCGGACCTGTGTTATCTGCACAACTTCGACGCGCCGGAGCGGCCCCACGCCCTGCGCCTGCCCGCCGGCCAGGGTCGCCTGCTGCGCCAGTCGATGGCCCGGATGGTCAAGGCCTTGATCACCGAGATCCCCCAGCAGCTCGATGGGCCGGACTTCAGGATGGAAAGCGAGCGGATCGAAAAAGCCTACAAGGAGGAGGAAAGCAAGGCGTTCACCGCCCTCGAGGCCTTCGGCGAAGCCCGCAATTTCACCCTCCGCCAGGAATCCGGCCAAATGTTGTTCACCTTGCGCGGCAAGAAGGGACACGCCATGACCGAGGAGGAAATGCTGGCGCTGCCCAAGGAGCAGCGCGCGGCGATCAACCAGGCGGAACAGGAACTGCTGGCCGAGATCAACCGTTATTTCGAGCAAACCCGCCCGCTGGAGCGGCAAATGCATGACGCCCTGGCCGCACTGCGCCGTCAGACCGTCAAGCCGTTGCTGGAGCGGGCAATTGGAGCGATACGCGCCGGCCTCGATGTGGAAACGGCCGACACGGACAAGCTCGATGCCTCCCTCGACCAGGTCAGCACCGATATCCTCGACAACCTGGAACTGTTCAAGCCCTTGGAAACCGAGGATGACCTGCGCAAGGAAGCGCTGAACGCCGTGCTCTCCCGCTACCGGGTCAACCTGATCGTGGACAACGGGGGCATGCACGGGGCGCCTGTGATCGTCGAGGACAACCCCCTGTTCCGCTCGCTGTTCGGCAGCATTGAATACCAATCGGAAAACGAGGTGCTGGTGACCGATTTTTCCCGCATCCGCGCCGGCAGCCTGCTCAAGGCCCATGGCGGTTTTCTCATGCTCCATCTGCGCGACCTGCTGGCCGATGGCCTGGTATGGGAAAAACTGCGGCGCTTTCTCCGCAGTGGCCGATTGCAAATCGAGGAGCCGGGCACCGCCTTTGCCCCGATCGCCGCGGTTTCCCTGGAGCCCGAGTCGGTGGATATCGATGTGAAAATTGTCCTTATCGGTTCCCGGCCCCTCTATTACGCCCTCCAGGAGGGCGATCCCGAGTTTGCCCGCCGATTCCGGGTCAAGGTGGATTTCGCCGATCGGTTCACTGCCGCCGACCATACGCACCGCGCATCGGCGGTCTTTGTGGCCCACGTCTGCCGCCAACGCGGCCTGCCCCATTTCACCGCCGCCGCCGTGGCCCGACTGCTGGAACACGGTCATCGTCAGGCCGAGGATCGTTCACGGCAAAGCGCCATCTTCGGCCATGCCGAGGCCCTGATCATGGAGAGTGCAACCCTGTGCCAGCAGCGGAATGGTGGCCTGGTCGAGGCGGCGGATGTGGATGCGGCCCTGGCGGCGCGCATCCTGCGCCACGATTATCCCGAGCAGCGGATGCGGGAAGCCATTGCCGAGGGCGAGGTGCTGATCACTGTACGGGGCGAGCGGATCGGCCAGCTCAACGGTCTGAGCGTGGTCGATCTGGGCGATCACCGTTTCGGCTTTCCCACCCGCGTCACCGCCCGCACCTACGCCGGCGAGGACGGCCTGATCAACATCGAGCGCGAGGTGGAGATGTCCGGCCCGATCCACGACAAGGGCGTGTTCATCCTCCACAACTACCTGGCGGCCCTGTTTGCCCGTAACGCTCCCCTGACCTTCAACGCCTCCATCGTCTTCGAGCAGGAATACAGCGGCGTCGAGGGCGACTCCGCCTCCTGCGCCGAACTGTATGCCCTGCTCTCCTCCCTGTCCGGCCTGCCCCTCAGACAGGGCATAGCGGTCACCGGCGCCCTCAACCAGCACGGTGAGGTGTTGCCCGTGGGCGGCATTAACGAAAAAATCGAGGGGTATTTTCGCATCTGCGCCAGTGCCGGACTTGACGGCAGCCAGGGGGTATTGATCCCCTGGCGCAACCGCCGCCACCTGATGCTCGACCAGTGCGTGGTCGATGCCGTGAGCCAGGGCCTGTTCCACATCCACACGGCCGAGCATGTCGACGAAGGGCTGGAACTGCTCACCGGGGTGATCGCCGGCCAGGCCAACCGCAACGGTGTCTACCCGAAAGGCACGGTGCTCGGCCAGGCGCAGCAAGCCCTGCTGGCTTTCCGCCGCGCCTGTCAGGCGGTGGAGCGGCGGCAGGGCAAATAGGCCCGGGGATCGGCGATCGCGTCGCCAGGTTTATTGGTCAGCCATGCTGTCGGGAACTGCCAGATCCGCCTTCATGCGCTCGACATGACTGCCGGCCCAGTAAATCTTGTCGCAGTGCGGACAAAAGGTGAATCGCTCGAAGTAGCGCCGGGTGAGGGGTTCGAGGCGATGGACAATCCGTTGTTTGTCCACCGGCTCAAGCGGGGTGTTGCAGTCGAGGCAACGGGCAAAGGGCCGCGGCCACCTGCCGAGGCCGAACAAGGCAAGCACTTCCCGCAGCTGCCCGACAGGCTTGTCGGCGCGGATGTACCGGCCAAACACCACCTGTTTGCGTTTCAACAGATCCAGATCGCGGGTCAGGACGATGCGAGGCTGTTCGCCCAGGCACCCCAGCAGGGTTTTGCTGTCCCATCGCGGATCGTAGAGCGTGTCGAATCCGGCCATCCGCAGATAGCGGCCCAGCCGGCCGACATTGCCGTCAACGATGAACCGGATGCCCGTCAAGGGCTCGGGCCGCAGCGGGGTTGGCCGGGTCACGTCCCAGGGGGCGGTTATCGGATGGATGTCAAAATGCTGGCCGGCCCGCACCAGATGGGAAAAATCCGTCGGTTGTCCATCGCAGGCGATCCGTTCAACCTCGGTATGCGGCACCCCGAAGGATTCGATCACATCCTTGATCGAGGCCGCGCGGCTGACCGGCTGGACAATCGGCTGGGTGGTCCGCCAACGCCGTCGCAGCAGGGTGACGAGGTCGCCATGAAAGTGATAGCATGCGGTCATGTCGAGTGTTCCCGGCGTGAATTTCGTCAACCCTTCATCCTGCACGGAGAAAAGTGCAACCGGGTGCCATCACCGGCTGTTTTCCGGGTTCAAAGTGACCTGGTAGCCCTGTTCACCGCGATAGGGATTGAAGACCAGTGTCGGACAATGGGCCCGTTTCAGCACCCTGTCTGCAACGCTGCCAAGCAGGATCTTCTCAATACCCTTGGCCCCATGCGTCGCCATGATGATCATGTCGACAGCATTGTCCCTGGCAAAGGCCACGATGCAGTCCGCCGCCCGACCAAATAGCAACGTTCCCGTACATTGAGGAGAGGAGCGCGGGCATTGTTTGAGAACCGCGGCCATCTTTCGTTCCGCTTCCGCACGGATTCGCGCCTCGAATTCCTCAAAGGAGGCGGAATCGTAATCCGAACGGTATTCCACCTCTTCCACCACATGGGCAATGGTCACCTGTGCCCCCAGTTTATCCGCTATCCGAAGAGCAAACTCCACCAATCGCTCGGTGTGCTGCTGCAAATCCACCGGGACAAGAATGTGTCGAACGTCATGCATGGCGCACCTCTCTGTTTTTGCCTGCGCCAGGTTCCTTGATCTGGCGAGGGTTGAACCGGACACGTTTTCCGGCCTGATGTCTCCTTGCCGCACGCTCAATGAGCATAGAAGAATGCTCACAGAATTTCAACGTATTGCCGAAAGGAAACACCCTGGATCGGCAGCAACAACCCCTGGCGGGAAAAACCATCACGGTTGATGCAAAAACCGCGGCCGGCCGCCCTGTTCCGGCTCCCTCTTGCTCCACCATGACCAACTCCCGCGCGACGAATGGGGCTTGGCAAACTCTCCTCGCTTTTTCGCGGCAAAAATTTTACCTTTCGCCCCATTCATCTGCTGCCGGCAAGAAATCGCGTCTTTTCAGGTGGCAGCAGGCCGTGGCGCACGAGCATACGGGTTCGGCACCGACACATGCGGCATTCCCGGTCGTGCACCATCGCTGCCCCAGCCCCCCGCAAACATCAGGGCACCCACAACCGCAACAGGAGGACATACGGCATGAGACAGGCATGTATCGCGCTCGCACTCATACTCTTTTTTTCGTCAATCGTCCGGGCAGACATTCCGGCCACGCCGGTCATGACCTTGTATCGATTCAACGGTCCGCTCGACATCCCCTACTACGACATCGAAACCTTTCGCAGAACAGGGCCCTCGACACCGGCAGGCTCCCTGGCCCAGGGAAGTTCAGTGGTGCCCTGCCTGGTGGTCGATGCCAATGGACCACTCACCGACCGCGAGGGCATTCCCTATGTAGGCTTCGAGGTGGTGGTCAACGCCCGCACCGCCACGCCCGCCTCGACGGCGCATTTCAAGAATGTTTCCAGAAAGCGCCAGTCCATGACCGTGGCCGACCATCACTGCGATGCCGGGATCCGCTATGTGATGGATGTGCGCACCATTTATCCCATGGACAAGCCGCCCCTGTTCGATCCTCCCCGCCCGGCGCAACCCGGCACCGCCGCCATTCCTCCCCAGGGAGAATTGGATCGAATCGTACGCGCCTTCCACAGCTCAACGGCCTGCGCCGGCGTCAATCAACGTCTGATCAACCGCCGCACCGCCCTGGAAGCGGCCTGGGAACGTTTCATCCGCGAACAGCAGGGGCGCTGGCCGGCCGAGGCCCTTCAGCGCGCCAAGCATCTGGACTACACCCTGCGGACCGCCATCTTCGAGGGGCACCTGGAACGCGGTTGCAATGCCTATGGGGCCTGCGAACGCAATATCATCGCCCTCTCGATCCGCAACCGTGGGCGCGAGTTGTGCACCAAACGCCACGGCTGCGCGGCGCCAGGGGATTTTCAGGGGGTTTCCTCCATGGTTTCCCAATACAACATCTGGGACGAATACCTGACCCAGGTGTCCGGGCTGACCTCCTGCTACCTTCGCGACGACCTGGCTGCGGGGAGTAGCGACAGCGCCCGCAATTACCGCAAACTGCAAAGCATGTATGCCCAGAATCTGCCCGACGTGCAGCGGATCCTGTTTGGCGACGATCGGGATCTGGCGGCGGTCTTTCCCAACAATGCGCTCACCGATCTGAAAGAGCTGCGTCACTATTACCATGCCCCGGCCATGGGCAAGTGCTTTCCCCGGCACAACCGGGTCGAATACATGTCCGGAGCCGTGGCCCGTAATGGCAGCCATTACGCCCTGATTGCCGGCACCCGTATTCAGGTGGACCAGGCGGCAGCAGGCGGGTATTTCTTCCACAGTTTCATGGTGCAGGAAACGCCGGCCAAAGATCTCGTCAGGATTGTCGACAACTATCCGGGCTTCGTCGTCGACGGCCGGCGCGTTTCCCTCAAGGAGAGCTCGTCCCGATGCGTCCCTTACGGCATTCCGGGCGGCTGCCGGTTCGACGAGATCGGCCGCTACCGCAAAACACCCTCCTGGGTCAACTCCGGCAAACCCCTGGAACTGCAATGCCGGATCGCTGAGCGTGGTGAACAATGCCAGGGAGAGGAAAAAAGGACCTCAGTCCGGGTGGGCGGTGTCTGCGACACCCAAATGCGGCCCTTCGCCGGGGTCGATTGACCCTGGAACTTGCCCCATCTCAACAGCGAAATGTTATTTTTTCACCATGTTAGACAACCATCCCTCGTTGTGTGCCACAATATTACACCAGGATTGTTCGACGAGGAGGCAGCACTGCGGCCACAGCCTGGGCCAAGTCGCTGGTATTGACGGGTTTCATGAGAAATTGATTGATGCCGTAGTAGGTTGCCGACTGTTCACTGACGATTTCGCTGTATCCGGTGCAGAGGATGATCGGTAGGTTTTTATCGATTTGTCTGATCTCGCGGACAAGTTGCACGCCGGTCATCTCCGGCATGGTTTGATCGGTAATCAATAGATCATAATCGCGGGGTGCGTCGGCGAACATGCGCAGAGCAGCCATACTGCTCAGGCTGGCGGTTACATGATAGCCAAGGAGCTGTAAACTCTCTTGGATAACCTCCAGGAAGAAGGCCTCGTCATCAACCAACAGCACATGCTCGCCCTTGCCCATGGGGAGCGGAGGCGGTGTGCCGCCGTTTATCGCGGCGTTTTCTTGGGTCAGGGGCAGATAGATATCAAACCGCGTACCCGCACCGATGGCGGATTCGACCTCGATCAATCCCTGATGGCTCTTGATGATCCCCAAGACCACCGCCATGCCCAGTCCGGTGCCTTCATTGACGTTTTTGGTGGTGAAATAGGGCTCGAAGATTCGTTCCCGTACCGCCGGGGACATGCCGCAACCGGTATCGATCACCTGGAGTTGGATGTACTCGCCAGCGGCAATGGTCATGGAGAAAAACTGGCGGGGAGCATCGAGAAACACTTTTTTTACATTGATGGTCAGTTGGCCGCCCTTCTCCCGCATCGCATGCAGGGCATTGGTGGCCAGGTTCATCACCACCTGATGGATCTGGGTGGAGTCACCAAGAATACGACCTGGAACCCGCTCCAGTTGGTGCCGGATGGTGATGGTGCTCGGCAGGGTCGAACTGAGCAGTTGGATGGATTCTTCAATAACCGGCACAAGGTCGAAGGGCTCCATGACCGTGGCGGTGTGGCGGCTGAAGCGCAGGATCTGTTGCACCAGATTCTTAGCCCGGTTACCCCCCTCCAGCACCCTTTGCAGGTTGTCGCGAAGTTTGGCATCCATGGCCGAATCGGCCCGGTAGAGGGCCAGTTCGGTGTAACCGATGATTCCGCCTAAAATGTTATTGAAATCATGGGCGATTCCACCGGCCAGCGTCCCGATGGCCTCGCTCCGCTGGGCATGGATCACCTGTTTTTCGAGGGCAGCCTTTTCTTCGGCCAGGGCCAGTTCCTTGCTCAAGTTGTGGATAAAAACCCCGATGTACATCGGGTTGCTTTGCTCGTCGACCACCAGCCAGCCCTTGGCCGTCACCGGCACGAGGGTGCCGTTCTTGGTCGTGTAGGAAAAGCGGATCGGCTGATCCTGGGCAATCCCCGACTTGAAGGCGAGGATGGCCTCGACGATCCGGGCCTGGTCCGCGGAGGGGACAAATTTCCTGAAATGTTTCTGGACCATTTCCTCATGCGAGTAACCACTCTCACGCAAGAACGAGCGGTTGGCGTCCAGAATCGTCCCGTGGAAGTTGACGAGCAGGATGCCTTCCGGGTTGGTGTTGAAAAAGGAACGGAAGCGGAATTCACTCTCTCGCAAGGCAGATTCCGTTTGCTTCCATTCGGTAATGTCGCGGACAATGCACTGCAGGCAGGTCTCGCCCGAGAGGTCAACCGCGCTCATGCGCATATCCGAATAGAACAAGTCGCCATCGAGCCGTGCTTGCACCCATTCGAATTGCTGGGGCCGCCCTTGCAGTGCCTCGTGGATGTAGCCCATGCCGTGTTCGGCAAAGGTTCGACCGTCCGGCTGGAGCGCCGGGGAGAAGAACTGCGGCGACAAGCCAACGAGCTGGTCGCGAGTTCCCCTGAACATCTCCAGGGTCTTGAGGTTGCAATCGACAACCACGTCCTCCTTGAGGATGAGAATAGCGTCGCTGCCCGCTTCAAACAGAGTTCGATAACGTCGTTCACTCTCCCTGAGCGCGAACTCGGCCAATTTTCGATTGGTGATGTCGCTATTGATGCCGGTGATCAGGAGAGGGTTGCCGTCTTTATCCCGTTCCACCACCTTGCCCCGGCTGGCGATCCACACCCAATGGCCATCGCGGTGGCGCATCCTGTACTCCGCCACATGTTGAGCATTGTCCGGTGAGGACAACAACTGTCTGAGGGTTTCGGCGGCCGCAGGATAGTCTTCGGGATGACAGAGACGGGTCCAGCTGTCGGCGGTCATGGGCAGTTCCCCGTCGTCATATCCGAGTATTTCGTACCAGCGGGGGCTGTAATAGGTGCGTGTGGTCTTGGGATAGCGCTCCCAGATGGCGTCGGTGGTGGCGGAAAAGGCGTGAGCCAGCCGCGCCTCGCTCCGACGCAAGGCCTCTTCCGCGGCTTTCTGGGCGGTGACATCCTTCAACGTGCCCAGCATACGAACCGCCGCACCCTGCTCATCGTAGAGATAGGCGCCCTCTTCGTATACCTGATAATAGGTCTGGTCCGCCTTGCGGAAGCGATAGGTGGCTGAATACAGTGACCGATCACGGCGGGCGATCTCTATCAGACCAAGGGTCGTGGCTCGATCATCGGGATGGATGCAGTCGACCCAGCCAGTAAACCCGTGGCTGTTGAACTCTTCCGCTGAATAACCGGTGATCTCCTTGATGCGGCCGGACCAGAAGATGGCACCGGAAGTCACATCGTAATCGTAGATCAGTTGGCCGCTAAGTTCGGCGGTTTGCCGAAATCGCTGTTCACTGTCCCGCAGCGATTGCAGCATGGCCACCCGTTCGCTGATATCCTGAATCGCCACAGCCGCCCCGGCCTCCGGATTGTTCCGGTCGAGCGGAGCGGCAAACAGGGAGACGTGGCGCAGGGAACCATCCTGCCGCTTGAACTGGGTTTCAACATAGCTGTTGCCCCGCTGCCAAAGCGTATCGTAGAGAGCTCGCCCTACCCGGACAAATTCTTCCTCGGTTTCGTACAGAAGGCGGGAGGAGCGGTTGAGCAGATCAACCGCGGCATACCCGGTGATGGTGGTCATCTGTTCGTTGACCACCTGGAATCGGCGCTCCCTGAGGATCACCAGCCCCACTGGCACCGCCTGGAAGAGGCTGCTCAACACATTCTCGTTGCGCCGCAGTTGCTCCTCCATTTTTTTTCGTTCAGTGATGTCGATGAGCATGCTGACCGCGCAGGGTTCACCTCCTGCGTGGAACACGGCTGACGAATAGAGGATATGGCGTTCCGATCCATCCGGTGAACTGCCTATAGCCTCCTGATTGTGGAGACTTCCCGTTGCCAGCAACAGCGCCATGTTCTCCTGGATTTTTTGGTGCTGGGAAGAGGGGATGAAATCCTCGGGCGTCTTACCCAAAATATCGTCCCGCCGTCTGCCACCGCTCAACTGTTCATACGCCGGATTGGCATCCAGGTAGACCCCATCACGGAGGCGGTTGATGACAATGCCATAGGGGGCGTGTTCAAAAATCGCCCGCCAAGCCGATTCCCGTTCTTCCAAGGCGCGTCTGTTTTGGTTGCGTTCGGTCATATCGCGCAGCAGCACGAGCAAATGGGGCGCGCCCGCCAGCTCGAAACCATTGAAAGAGACCTCGGTTTCCAGCACACTGCTATCGGGGAGGAGAATGTCCCAATCAAAACATTGACGGCTCTGCTGCTTGGCGGCGGCAATCCATTGTTCTGTTCTTGAAACCGATGGTTGACCGTCCCTTTGCGTGGGTGGCGACAAGGCCGCAAACCCCACGCCGAGCACATCCTGCCTTGATCGCTGAAACAGGCGCAGGGCCTCATCATTGCATTCGATGACCACGCCTCCGGCCAAGAGGAGAATGGCATCGCTGGCGCTTTCAAACAACGCCCGATAGCGCTGTTCACTGGACAGGAGTCGCTCTTCGATGGCCTTTCGTTCGGAGATGTCAATATAGACGCTCCGGACACCGACAACCTCGTCATCCACTGAAATCGGCTGGGAGTAGACCAAAGCTGCGCCCCTGGCTCCGTCTTTGCCGATCAGGGGATACTCCGTTGGTTCCAGTTGCTGGCCCTTGAACATCAGTTGCAGACGTTGCTTGATCTTGGGGTGTAACTGCGGCGGCGCCAGGGAGAAAAAATCGATGCCCTGGTCAAGCTCCGCCGCAGTGCGGTTAAAATGGCGCAGGGCGGTTTTGTTCGCCGACACCACGCGGCCATCACGGTCAATTTCATAGACCACCACAGGAAAGGAATCGAGCAAGTGCTGATACCGCTGCTCGCTCTTGTGCAGCTTTTGGGCGGTCTGTCGCTCCTGGAGAGCAAGACGCCCCATCTCCGCCAGCAGCTCGGCCATGATTTCCAGCCGATCGGTCAATCCGGCCAGGGCCTCATCGCTGATCACTTGAGCTGGGGTCAGGTCATTGATTGCACCAATCGCTTCCTTTTGACGGCCCCCTTTGTCTTCCGCCCATGACTCGGTATCTGCGGCACATCGGGAGAACATGCCGATAACAATGCTCCCCAGGTAGAGATCGTCGACCACGAGAGGGGATCCGAGGGCACTGAGGCCATTGTCGCAGGTCTGGATCGTGGTTTTTTCCCATGAAGAAGGCTGGGGCGCTAGAACCGGGTTGGCCGCCAGGCAGCTCCGCAACGAAAGGACCGAGCAGGGTGCCCCCTGCATGGTGGAGCGACAGGGGACATCCGTTGCAAAAACAATCTCACCATGCGGATCGATGAGGCAACAATCCATGTGGATGGAGGCGCTGAACCGGCGCAGAGCCGATTGCAGCCTGTGGATGGGTATCAATTGGTCAAAGGGCGGGAGCGGTTGCGGCATGGCTTTTCCTGAAAAAAGAGGAGGCACGGTTTGCATGGGGCCGGAATTTTATGTGGAGCAATCGCTGTTGGCAAAAATCGTTGTTTCAACTGAGGTCGATTCGGGGGCATGGGGGTATTCGGTTGGAGTCGGGATGATCTCGATCAGCATGTTCAGTACCCCCATCGCTCACCGGTGGAGCAATCACCGTGCTTTGCATCAATACTATCAAATGTCATAGGTCGTTGACAGGCTTCATGCCGCCCCCCCCCTGGAAAACAACCTCGTGGCTGTTTTCCAGAGGGCTGCCGCCTTGTACTTACACCTTGAACTGCTTGACCAGTTGTTCCAACTGGGCGGCCAATTGCGCCAGACCCTGGGCATTGTTTTGCACCTGACCGCTGCCCTCGCCGACCTGGGCCGATTGCTGGTTGATGCCGGCGATGTCGCGGGTGATATCGGTAATCACCACCGTGCTTTGGGCTACATTTTCGTTGACTTCGGCAATGCCTTGGGACGCCTGGGCGATGTTGCCGGCGATCTCACCGGTGGCGGCGGACTGCTCTTCCACTGCCGTGGCGATACCATTGATCACATTGTTTATCTCGGCAATAACCGTGGAGATCTTCTCGATATCCTCCACCGTGGTGGCGGTTGTGGCCTGCATGTCACTGATCTGGTTTTTGATATCGATGGTGGCCTCGGCGGTCTGGCGGGCCAGTTCCTTGATCTCGTTGGCCACCACCGCAAAGCCCTTGCCCGCCTCACCGGCCCGGGCCGCCTCGATGGTGGCGTTCAAAGCCAACAGATTGGTTTGCTCGGAAATCTCGGTGATGGTTTCGGTCACCCGGCCGATCTTGCGCGCCGATTCGCCCAAGGCGTTCATCTTCGCCGACGTCTGCCGCGATTGGGTGACCGCGCCCTCGGTGATGGCGCGCGCCTTTTCCGCGCTTTGCGCGATCTCGCCCACGGTGGAGGTCATCTCCTCGGTGGAGGAGGCCACCATGTTGACGTTGCTGGTCGACTGCTCCATGGCGGCCGAGACCGACTGCATGTTGGTGCTCATCTCCTCTGTGGCGGCGGCCACGGTAGCGGCCTTGTCGGAGGTGTCCTTGGCGGCGGAAGACAGTTGGCGCGACACCGCCGCCATGTCGTTGGAGGCGGCGCTCAACTGATCGACACCGGCGATGATGTTGCGTATCATCCCCGCCACTTGGGTGGCCATGCTGTTGACCGATTTGGCCATCTGGCCGATTTCGTCCTTCTGGTCGGTAACCATGGTGTTGGTGAAATCTCCCTGGGCCATAACCTCGGCCAGGGCTGCGGCCTTGCGTATCGGCACGGTGATCGAGCGAACGAGCAGGAAGGCGAGCAACACGCTGAGGCCCAGGGCGGCGACCAGGATGATCGAAATAACCCGTACGGCGTTGCTGGCATTACTTCCGGCCTCCTGGCCTGCTTTTTGGGCCAGATCGGTCACGAACTTATTGAATTCATCCAATGTTTTTAAGTATTCCGCCTGGATTTGACGGAAATCGCCCATCAGCAGGGTCTTGGCCTCCTGGTCTCGATCGTTCTTCACCAGATCAAGCAAGGTTTCGAGGTGGCGGGAGAAGACCGGCCGGATGTCAGTGGCCATTTTCTTCAACATTGCCTGTGCTTGCTCATGCTTGAGGGTTTTGTCGAACTCCTCCAAAATGCCGCCGGCCATCTTGCGGGCCTCGGCGATCCGCTGGAGTTCCATATCCGCACGATTGTGGTCGTTATCGATGAGCAGGAGGTTGCGCACGGCCCGGGCGACGATATTGATGTTGTCGATCAATCGATTGGCCTGCTCGACCTTGACCATCCGGTCGTTGACCAGCAGATGTATGCCATCGTTCAATTCGTGAATTTCTTTGATAGCATAGCCACCCACTAGCACCATCAACACCAGCAGGACGGCAAAGCCGCAACTCAGCCGCGTTCCGATCTTCAGATTATTTAACATTATTCCACTCCTTTGTAGGTAGTTTGGGACTGGCCTGTTGATGACCGCGCTCCCGTCTTCATCAATAAAAAAGGGCGAACCCTCTTTTTCCCCTGAGTTGACAGCCGCCCAATCGGTAGGCGGTTGTGGTGTCGACGCTCCCGCCCTGCAATCGTCTCATTGCCACTGCGCCGACCTTTCACGGTTGGTTGTTGACAGACCATCTGGTCTTGTCATGCGGGTCAGTTGTCATCGAGGCTGAGCACCTTGTCGATGTCGAGCAGGCCGATAAGGTTGTGCTCGCGTTTGTAGACGCCGGTGAAAAAACGGCCCTGGATGCCACGCATGTTGGCGGGCGGGGGGGCCTTCTCCGTCTGCTCGACGCTGACCACGTCACTGATCCTGTGCACGAGGATACCGACCTTGTTGCCGGCGCTGTTGACGATGATCACCCGGCACAGGGAATCCGGCTCGGTGGAGCCCAGCCCCAGGCGTCGGGCCAGGTCGAGCACGGTGACGATCTGGCCCCGCAGGTTGAGGATGCCGAGCACGTCGGCCGGGGCCTGGGGCACCCGGGTGAGCTGGCTGAGTTTGTTGATCTCCTGGATCTGGTGAATTGCCATTCCGCAGAGGGCTTCGCCTACCTGAAAGGTGGCCAGTTCGACGCGGTTTTCCTGGGGGGGCGATGGGTTCATGCGTGCTCCTTGCTCCTCGGGATTCAGGCGGCGACCGTGGTTCGGAGGCAGCGGCAGACGCCCTCCACCAACCGTTCCCGGTCCAGTTTGATGTGGTATTCTTCGACCCCGGCAGCCTTGCCCCGGGCAATGTCCTCCTCGGCGGCCAGGGTGGTCAGGGCGATAACCGGCAGATGAGCAAAGCGCGAGGAATGTTTGATCCTTTGGGTCAACTCGAAGCCGTCCAGGTTGGGCATCTCGATATCGGTGACCACCAGGCCGATGGTCTCGTGGTTGCTCTCCAGCACCTGCCAGGCATCGAGGCCATCGACCGCCTCCACGACCGGGAAGCCGGCCTGCTCCAGATAGCTGCGCACCAGGTTGCGGAAGAACTCGGAATCGTCGACGATGAGCACCTGGTCCACATCCTCGCCGCCGCAGGCAGCCGCATCCCCGAACCAATCGGGATGGAGTGTTTCCACCAGCTCGAAGATGTCGACCAGCATGGTGGTGGTGCCACCGATGATGGCCGAACCCATGATGCCGGTCTGTCGGAGGGTGACCGCGTCAATCTCGGCCGAGACCTCGATGGCATCCACCGGACCGCTGGCCAGTAGACCGATGTCCTTGCCCTTGAGACGAAAGACGATGACCAGCAGATTGTCTTGGTCGGCCAGGGGCAGCACCGTGGCCACCTCGTCGACACTGAGCAGTGGCAGGCTGCCGCCCCGGTACTGCATCACCCGGCGGCTGCCGATGGCTTCGATTTGGGAGCGGTTGATTTTTTCGACTCGTTCCACCAGGCTCAAGGGCACGGCGAACTGTTCTTCCTGGGCGCTGCGGAAGGTGAGCAGGGCCTGCCGGTCTTGGCGCTTGAGCAGGGTTTCCCGCGCCAGTTCGCCGGACCTCCGCGAGCCCTCCAGCGAGGTCAGCCGGGCCATGCGGGCCAGGTCGGCGATGTCGAGGATCAAGGCGATGCGGCCGTCGCCCATGATGGTGGCTCCGGCATAACCTTGGCAGCCCTGGAGATGGCGACCGAGCGGCTTGATGACGATCTCTTCCGAGTCGAGCAGGCGGTCGACGATGAGGCCGTAGCGGAACGCCCCGGTGGTGACCACCACGATGTTGAGGGCGCTGGACGGGCTCTGCCGTCGGTCCGTGCCCCGTGGCTCCGGTGTCGTTTCAGGCTCACGGACGACTATTGCAGCGGGGTCGAACAGTGGCGAGGTCCGCGAGCGGCGGTCGGCGATGTTGTGGCGGCGGTCGCTGCGGGTGGTGCCGGTTTCCTCGTCGTAATAGGTCCGCTCGATTCCGAGGGTATCGGACAAGCGGATCAGCGGCAGCAGGGTGCCCCGGAGGCGGACGACCTCGGCGTCGCCCACCCGCTCGATCCGCTCCTTGATCTGCGCAGCGGGGATGCGCAGCAGTTCTTCCAGGTTGGCTTGGGGGATGGCGTAGCGCTCCTCTCCGGTCATGATGATCTGGCTGGGGATGATGGCCAGGGTCAACGGCAGCTTGATGGCGATGCGGGTGCCTTGGCCGACCACCGAGTCGATCTCCAGAGTCCCGCCCAGTTGGTCGAGGTTGGTCTTGACCACATCCATGCCCACACCGCGGCCGGACACGTCGGTGACCAGAGCAGCGGTGGAGAAGCCCGGCAGAAGGATGAGGTTGAGCTTCTCCTTGGCCGACATCAGTTTGGCCTGGTCGGCGGAGATCAGCCCCTTGGCCATTGCCGTGGCCGCCAGCTGTTCACCGTCGAGGCCCCGGCCGTCGTCCTTGATCTCGATCACCACCTGGCCGGCGGCATGATAGGCCTTGAGCAACAGGGTGCCGTGGCTTGGCTTGCCCAATCCCTGGCGTTCCCCAGGGGATTCGATGCCGTGGTCGATGCTGTTGCGCACCAGGTGGGTGAGCGGGTCGCTGATCGCCTCGATGATGGTCTTGTCGAGTTCCACCTCTTTACCGACCAGGTGGAGCTCCACCTCTTTGCCCAGCTTCTTGGCCAGATCCCGCACCACCCGTGGAAATTTGCCCAGGACGTTGCCAATAGGCTGCATCCGGGTGAGCATGATCGCCCCTTGCAGCTCGGAGGTCACCAGGTCAATACGCTGACCCACCGCCTCGGCCTCGGGCGCCGCACCGGAGCCGATGGTTTGCAGCAGTTGGTTGCGCGACAGCACCAGTTCGCCCGCCAAGGTCATCAACTGGTCGAGCAGGCTCACCGACACCCGGATACTGGTCTCCGTTTTGCTGGTGGCCATGCCATCGTCTGGCGGCGGAATGTCGCCCTCCGTGGAGAGAGGGGCCATTGCCTCCGGGGCAGCCGGCCGCACCTCGGGGGGGGAGGTGGCGGCCGGCTGATCCCCGGCGGCAATGGCATTCAAGATGGCGACAGGGGCGCTGATATCGATTTCGTTGCTGCAGGAGATATTGGCCAGGTGCTGCTTGAGCCTGTCCGTGGCCAGCAGCAGTCCGTTGATCACCTCCTGGGTGGGCGTCAACTTGCGGGTACGCATCAAACCAAGCACGTTCTCCGCTGCATGGGCCAAATCCTGGAGTACATGTAGACCCATGAAACCGGCGCCCCCCTTGATGGAATGGATCGCCCGGAACACCTTGTTGACCCGTTCCTCGTTATTCACTGCCCCTCCCTGTTCGATGGCGAGCAGGTCGCCCTCGATATCGGCCAGATGTTCAACCGACTCTTCGATGAACGCGCCGAGGAGTTCGTTGTCTTCGTTACTGCTCATGCCTGTTTCCTTGCTAAAAGCACTCTGTTGAGCCGGACTCGGTCACGGCGTCTTTAATTTCTGTACCCAAAACATTGCAGCCAGGATTGACCCGAGCGAACTTCTCAAAGCTCAGGTCGGTAATCGGTCGGCAAGCCATGCGCTGCGCATGGCTGACCTACTTGGGGCGATTC
The DNA here is from genome assembly GCF_000186885.1 of Desulfobulbus propionicus DSM 2032. GTDB lineage: Bacteria > Desulfobacterota > Desulfobulbia > Desulfobulbales > Desulfobulbaceae > Desulfobulbus > Desulfobulbus propionicus. The sequence goes on from NC_014972.1 coordinate 2,599,999, forward strand.
AGGAAAATGGGGCCAGGCCTGTTGCAATTGCGTGCTGCAAAGCGAGATCCATACCATTTTGGTGGTATTTTATTTTTGCTACTATATTGAATAGTTACAGGGTTTGGAGCGGGCGGGTGCGGTGCAGAAGAACGGGAATTCTAGAAAAACTGGACAGGTGGTGGTCCAGTAGTCCAGAAACAGGAGACGTGGCAAGCGGAACGCAGGGAAGAGTGTGGGCAATTTATTTGGTGGTCGGATCGGGATCGGAAAGGCGTTCCGGTGTGCGTGCACCGGGCATCGTCGCAACGGAGAGGGAGTGCAACTTCAGGAGATTGTACAGGTGGGAGCGGCTGAATTGGGCCATGGCGCAGGCGGTGCTGATGTCACCCTCAGCTTCCTGCAACAGGCTTTGCAGGTAATGCTTTTCTATGAAGTCAAGCTGCTGGCGGCGGTATTCCTTGTATGGAAGGATCGTCCCTCTTGGCGAATGCGGGGGCGGCGGTTGAAAGTGATTGTGGGGTTCGTGCCTGCTTTCCACCATGGATCGAATGTGATGCAGCCGAATTTCCGGAGGGAGGTGAACGGGGTAGATCGCTGGATTGGAGGGATCGGAAAGGATCGCTTTTTCGAGCACATTGCGAAGATCGCGAATGTTGCCAGGCCAGGGATAGGCCTTCAGGATTTCCAGGGTTTCGGGAAGGATGCCTTTGATCGAAAAATGGTGGTGCCGACAAATTGCCAGGACAAAACTCACCGCGAGTTTTTCGATATCTGCCTCTCGTTCCCGGAGCGGCGGCAAATGGATGGTAAAGGCAGAGAGGCGAAAGTAAAGATCCTGGCGGAACTGCCCTTGTTGCACCATTGCCTCAAGGTTCCGGTTGGTGGCGGCAATGAGTCTGAAATCGCTTTTCTGTTCACGAACCTTGCCCACCGGTCTGAATGTTCGTTCCTGGAGGACACGAAGCAGACTTTTTTGCAAATCGAGAGAGAGTTCGCCGATTTCATCAAGAAAAAGCGTGCCGCCATCTGCCTGTTCAATCAGGCCTTGCCGATCACTGTCGGCGCCGGTGAACGCACCTTTGGCATGACCAAAGAGGAGGCTGGCCACTAACTGGTCGGGCAGGTTGGTACAGTCGACCACCACAAAAGGTTGATGTGCGCGGGCACTGTTGGTGTGGATGGCGTGGGCAAACAACTCCTTGCCCGTGCCGGTTTCACCGGTAATCAAAACCCCGGTATCGGTGTTCGAGCACTGGGCGACTTGGTTGAGGCAAGAGAGAATGCTTGCACTTGTGCCGATGATTTCATCGCGATTGAGGATGACCTTGTTGGCGCATTGTCGCTTTTTGTCGTGGTATTCCAGGGCACGTTTGATTTGCAGGATGATTTCTTGTCGGTTCAGCGGTTTTTGCAGATAATTCCAGGCACCATTTTTGATGGCCAGCTCCGCACCGTTGGCGTCTCCCATGCCGGTAACAATGATGACCTCCGGTGGCGAGGGTAACCTGTTCATAGAGGGCAGGACATCGAGGCCATTGCCATCAGGCAGTCGGACATCCAGAAAAACGAGATCTATTGGCTGTGCGGCAAGTTGCGCTTTCCCTTCCTCGATGCTTGCCGCGCCAATCGCCTCGAAACCAAGCACGGAGCAGTTTTCTAAAAGAAGATCGCGAAAAAGGGGATCGTCATCAATAACTAGGATATGTGCCACTTATGACCTCAAGTTTCGGGGTTGGCACCGCCAAAGAAAAATCGGCTGCCAACCTCCTGAAATAGTGTCGTTTTAACGTGAAAAGCCTTTTGCTTTCTGATACATTGGATTTGCGAAAATACCTAATGATATCAAAAAGAAAAGGCTCAGATGAACCATACCCAATACTATCAGGAGCAACAAGAGGCAAAACGACTGCATGACCGGATTTCTTCCTTTCTGGACGATTTCAAGGTTGGCACCCTGCTGGGTGGCAGCGGCATCCGCAAATTGCGAGGGGCAAAACCGCTGGCGGTGTTCGCCGCCATCTTCTCCTTGCCGTTTAGCGGGGTCAATTTCTCTCGCGGGATCGTGAACAACCCGGAACTGAGATTCCAGAAGGATGCCGCCTACGAGTTCTTGAAGAATCCCCGGTATAACTGGCGGAAATTTCTGCTGGGATTGGTAACCGTGGTGGTTCGGTTCATGGACGTACTGACCAGCGAGCAACGTGAGAAGGTGCTGATCATCGATGACAGCACCTATGACCGGTCCCGCTCCAAAGTGGTCGAATTGCTCGCCTGGGTGCATGACCACAACGCCAACCGCAGCTTGAAAGGGTTCAAGCTCATGACCCTGGGCTGGTCGGATGGAGTAAGTTTCCTGCCGCTCGATTTCATTCTCTGTTCCTCGGCCAAGGCGAGCAAGCGATTGCAGGGGATCAGAAAAGAGGTGGATAAGCGCTGCTGCGGCTACAAACGCAGAATGGAGGCCATGGCCAAATCCACCGAGCACCTGGAATCCATGGTGAAACGGGCGCTGGCACTGGGTATCCGGGCCGACTACCTCCTGATGGACAGTTGGTTTGCTTTCCCAGCCCTCCTCGCCACCTTGGGCAAGCATCTGCCGGTGATCTGCATGGGCAAGGATATGCCGAAGGTTTTTTACCGGCATCAAGGGCAATGGCTGACGTTGGGCAGGTTGTTTGCCGCATTGAAAAAGCGGCCGGGTAAGGCCAGGATTCTGGCTAGTGTGGCGGTGGAAGCCAAAAAGGAACAGAAGGTCAGGATCGTGTTTGTCCGTCATCGTCATAAACGCCAGTGGCTGGCCATCCTCTCCACCAAGGTCGACCTTGCGGATGAGGAAATCGTCCGCATCTACGGCAAACGGTGGGATATCGAGGTATTTTTCAAGATGATGAAACATTACCTCAACCTCGAGCGGGAGACCCAACTGCGGGATTTCGACGGTATCATCGGCCATGTTACCATTGTCATGAGTCGCTATGTTTTCCTGGCTTTTGAGCAACGCTGCCATGACGATCCCCGCACCCTTGGCTCGCTCTTTTACGCCTGCAGCGAAGAGCAGCAGGACCTGAGCTTGGTTGAGGCCATGCAGCGGCTGCTCAGCCTGGCCTTAGACAAAGCCAGGGCTGCCGGCATCATCGCCGAAGATGCAGTGCTTGCCATTGTTGATGCAGTCATGGGCTTTGCCGTTGATATACTGCAAACGGGAAAGAGATTGGCGCACAGTACAAACCTAATAACGGCGAGTTAGAGTAACTCCGAAACTTGAGTGAAAAAGTTGTACAGGGTTTGTACAAAATGCGCCAGAAACAAAAAAAGCACTTACCGATTTCTCGATAAGTGCTTGAATTTACTTGGCTGGGGGACAGGGATTCGAACCCCGATAAGCGGAGTCAGAGTCCGCTGTCTTGCCGTTAGACCATCCCCCAGCAGGCGGGAAAGTGGGACAGAAAATAGAAGAATTCGCCCTGGTTGTCAAGAAAAAATCCGTGTTTCCATCCTTGCGAATTTCCTGCCGCGAAGAACAACGCCCGCCTTAGGAGATGATCAACCCGGCATAGCCGACCACCTGAGAGGTATCGCCACTGGCCTCTCCGGAGTCGGTGTAGCGGATCAGGTCAGCCGTGGTGGCGCCCAGTTCCTGGGCGGCCAGCAGGGCGATGGTTGCCGGGATGACGCCGCACATCGAGATGTGCTGACCGAGCACTGTCGCGTACAGGCCTTGGGGGTCCATGGCCAGGATGCGGTCGATCGCCAACCGATCCTTTTTGCTCGCCTGTTGGCGCGATTCATAGTGGCTCATGTCGCTTGAGGCAACCATCAGCACCGAACGCCTGAGACTGCCGATGGCCACCGCCAGTTCCCGGGCCACAGTTTGGCAGAGGTCGAAGGGAATCATCGACACCACAAGGGGAACAATGGCGAGGTTCGGCTGCACCTGCTGAAGGAAAGGCACCTGCACTTCGAGGGAGTGTTCATACTGGTGCGCCTCCTGATCTTCGCGGATGATTGACGAGGACTGGAGGATGGCCGTTGCCAGCTGCCGGTCGATCGGCACCGTGCCCAGGGGCATGCGCCATTCTTCGGTGCCGAGCGCCAGGGCCTGCCCACGGCCGTGATGGTTGGGCCCCATGATCAGCACCGTCTCGGGCACCCGGACCCGGCTGATGGTCGCGCCGGCGGTCGCGCCGGAGTAAACATACCCGGCATGGGGCATGACCACCGCCAGGGCATCGCGCTTGCGTTCCTCGGCCACCACCGGAACGAGCATGTCCATGGCGGCCCGTAACTGGTCAGGATTTCCGGGATAAAAACGATCGGCAACAGCGGGCATCCGTGTCATGGCTTCCTCCCTTGTCCTTTGCTCCGGCGGGAAGCCGGCAGCTTATTTCTTCACTTCCCAGGTGGTGCCCTCCGGGCTGTCCTTGAGCACGATCCGATGCTCCAAGAGATAATCGCGCACCTCGTCGGAGGTCGACCAATCCTTGGCGGCCCGGGCCTGGTTGCGTTTCGTGATCAGGCCGTTGATCGTTTCTTCGTCCAAGTCGATCCCGGCCAGAATCTTGGCCCTGTTGCCGGCTACCACTTCGGCTGGATTTCGCTGGACCAGACCGAGCACGCCGGCCAGCTCGCGGAACTCGGCCGCTGTGGTCCGCAGCAGGTTGAGGTCCGCGGCAGCCGGCCGCTCCGGCAGGGTGCGCAGAACCTTGTTGAGAAGTTTGACCGTGTCGAACAGATGGGCTAGGGCCTGGGCAGTGTTGAAGTCGTTGTCCATGGCCTGATGAAAACGGTCGACAAGCGATGCCAACGCCGTGCGGTCCTTGTCGGTGATGACCGAAGCCCCCTCCGTTCCCTCGGCGGGCAGGTCTTCCACCTGTGCCAGGCATTCGTACATCCGCTCCAGGCCCGCGCGGGCATCGTGCAGGGCGGTTTCGGTGAAATCGAGGGGATTGCGGTACTGGGTGGAAAAGATAAACAGCCGCAGCACCTCTGGCTCATACTGCTTGAGCACGTCGCGGATGGTGAGGAAATTGCCCAGCGATTTGGACATTTTTTCCTCCTTGATGGTGACGAATCCGTGATGCATCCACAGGTTGGCAAAGGGTTTGCCCGAGGCGCCGCAGCTTTGGGCGATCTCGTTTTCGTGATGGGGAAAGACCAAGTCCTTGCCGCCGCCGTGGATGTCGAAGGTTTCCCCGAGGTACTTGCGGCTCATGGCCGAGCATTCGATATGCCACCCCGGCCGTCCCTCGCCCCAGGGGCTGGGCCACTTCGGCTCTCCGGGCTTGGCCGCTTTCCACAGGACAAAATCCATGGGATGTTCTTTCTTGTCGTTGACCTCCACCCGGGCCCCGGCCTGCATGTCGGCCAAACCGCGGCCAGAGAGCTGGCCGTAGCCGACAAACCGCTCGACCCGAAAATAGACGTCCCCATCCGCAGGATACGCCATGCCTTTGTCGATCAGGTCCTCGATCAGGCCGATCATTTCCGGAATGTGTTCGGTGGCCTTGGGCTCAAGGTCGGGCCGCAGGGTGCCGAGTGCATCCATATCGGTGTAAAATTCGTTAATAAACCGCAGGGCCAGGCTGGCACTGTCGATCCCCTGCTCGTTGGCCCGATTGATGATCTTATCGTCAATATCGGTGAAATTTCGAACAAAAGTCACTTTGTAGCCACGATGACGCAGGTAACGGACCACCATGTCGAACACCAGAGCGGAGCGCGCATGGCCGATATGGCAGTAGTCGTAAGAGGTAATGCCGCAGACGTAGAGTTTGACATGGCCCTCTTCCAGGGGTTGCAGGATCTCCTTGCGGCGGCTGAGGGTATTGTAGATTCTGATCGACATCTGTGTTTCCGATGGGTTGAGACATGAGAGGGGGGTCGAATTGAAAGGTATAATGTACTACACCCTCGAGGAAACGCACAATATTATTGCGCATCCTGGCGATATTGTGCCGCCACCAGCGGCAGGAGCAGCAGGCCGGGCACGGCGGCCAGGGTGCAACCGAGAAAAAACAGCGGCCAGCCCACGGATTCGGCCATCCAACCGGCCGGCGCGGCGATGATCACCCGCGGAATGCCCATGCAACTGGAAAGAAGGGCATACTGGGTGGCGGTAAATCGTTTGTTGGTCAAGGACGCCATGTAGGCCACATAGGCGCTGGTACCCATGCCGCTGGTCAACTGTTCAAGAACAATGGCGATTGCCAGGCCGACAACCGTGTTGCCCATCAGGGCCAGCGCGGAAAAACTGAGGATGGCCACCGCCTGGAGGATGCCGAACACCCACAGGCTGCGGATAATCCCGGCGCGGAGCAGAATCGCCCCGCCAACCAGGCCGCCGGCGATCGCCGACCAGAAGCCGAACAGCTTGGCCACCGCGCCGATCTGGGTCTTGCTGAACCCCAGGGCGAGATAAAAAGGGGTGGTCATGGTCGAGGCCATCTGGTCGCCGATTTTGTACAGAAGGATGAACAAGAGCAGTACCAGGGCATGATCACGGCGGAAATACTCGACAAAGGGTTCCACGATCGCCTCGCGGAAGGTGCCGGGCATGCCCTTGGTCATTGGCGGTTCCCGGCAGAGCAGCGTGGTGCCCACCCCCACCAGCAACGAGGCCGCCATCAGCGCGTAGACCTGGGAAAAGGCAAGATAATCCGCCAGAATCAAACCGCCGCTGCCGGCGAGCAGCATGCCCAGACGATAGCCGTTGACGTAGAGCGAACTGCCCAGGCCCAGCTGATGGTCGCTGAGATCTTCCCGCCGGTAGGCATCGATGACGATGTCCTGCGAGGCGGAAAAAAACGTGACAACAAAGGCCGCCAGGGCCACCAGCCAAGGAGTCTGCCCCGGATCGGTCAACCCCAAGGCCACCAGGGCGACAATCAGGGTCAGCTGCGTCACCAGCATCCAGCCGCGACGGCGGCCGAAAAAGGGCAAGGTATAGCGGTCGAACACCGGCGCCCAGAGAAACTTGAGGGTATAGGGCAGCCCCACCAGCGAATAGAGGCCGATCACCGACAGATCGACTCCCTGCTCGGTCATCCAGGCCTGAAGCACGGAAGAGGTGAGGAGCAACGGCACGCCGCAGGCAAATCCCATGAGAAAGGCGACCAGCATGCGCGGCGAGAAGATTTCACGAGACAAGTGGACATTCATGTTCAATCCTGGAAAGGGGATGCGGAAAAAGGCCTCTTCTTCTACCACAATCATCCTGTTTGCACAGAACAAATCGTCCTGGCCTCCGGCGACCACGACACGGGCAGAGAGGGACTGGAAATGTTATCGGGGCGCAAACGGCTGATACAGCGGATCGCCGATCAACACCATCTGCCAGGAAAGAAACGGCAGACTGACCAAATAGCTTTCGGCCACGCCGAGATAGCCATCGGCCAGGGTGGAAAAAAACAGCTCCGGCGGGGGAAAGGCCTGGACATAGGGTTCGTAGACCGGACCGATGGTCACGGCTGCCCCGTCCTCGAGCATCCGTTTGCACCAGACCTGCGCATCCTTCTGTTTGAGGGTGGAGCATTCGCTGCTGGCAATATGATAGCCGATGGCGCCCCGAACCCAGGTAAAGGCATCCACATAGCGCCCCAGACTGTACCAGCCGCTGTACAGGGCGGTTTGCGGGCAATCGCCGGGTTGCAAGAGGGCATCGCCGTCGTCAAGCCGCACCGTGGACATGCGCTTGCTGGCACGGATGCGTTCGGCGGCGGCGTGGATCGAGGCATCGTACAGGGCGTAGCCGCTGAGAGTGCTCGCCGCAGGCTTGGGCCAGCGGGCGTCAAAACAGGCCTGGCCCCGTAGCCCCTCCTTTTCCGCGAAGAGAGCGTCATCGATCAATCGCCGGACGGTTTGCGTGTCCGGTCCGTCCAAACGGCTGACCATCAGCACCAGATCCCGCTTCAACGGGCCCTGTTGCTGACGGAATCCCATAAAATAGGGATTGGGCAGCCATCCCTCGAGCGGATAGTCGCCGGCCAGCACCAACGCCAGTTCGGAATCGACCGCCGCCCGGGAATCCATCCGAACCTTCTGAGCTGTCTCCGTTTCCTCGGACTCCAGCGGCCGAATCGCCAGCGGCACGCCGTACATCGTCACCAGGCAACGAATCCGCCGATCCTTGCCCAAACGGATCAGCCCCTGGCGCACCGGCTCACGAATCGCTTGGTTGTATTCCTGCCGCGAGCACTGCTCGTTCTGGGTGGTGCCGACGCGCACCAGATGATCCAGGGGAATCTGCCGCCGCCGCATGTAGTACTCGGCCAGTTCCAGGCTGCCCCTAGCCCTGGCGTTGGCGACCACCACGATTTCGTTCGGCGCGAGGGCGTGAACGGCCATGGGCATGAAGACCACCCACGCCAAGAGAAGAAAAATTTTTACCGGTTTTTGACTGGCGCCCTGTTCCATGACAACGTATGGTGTGTCTCGTCTTACTGGCAAAAAAGAGGTTCCACGATAGAGGAAAGCAACAGTGATTGACAAGGAGAATACGGCAGAAATCGCCGACTTTCAACAACGGCTGCTCCACTGGTTCGAGGCCCATCAGCGTCCCCTGCCCTGGCGGGCGACCTATGATCCCTACCATGTGTGGATCTCGGAAATCATGGGCCAGCAAACCCAGATGGAACGGGTCGCCCTCTATTTCACGCGCTGGATTGACCAATTCCCCGACATCGCCGCTGTGGCCGAGGCCGAGGAGCAGGCCATCCTCAAGGCTTGGGAAGGATTGGGCTACTACAGCCGGGCGCGCAACATCCAACGCACGGCCAGACTATTGCTCGCAGACGGCAAACCGGAGATTCCGCAGGACACTCAGCAACTGCTCAAGCTGCCCGGCATCGGCCCCTACACCGCTGCCGCCATCCTGTCCATCGCCTTCAACCTGCCGCATCCGCTCCGCGACGCCAATGTCGAACGGCTGTTTGCCCGCCTGGCCGATATCGATCGCCCGCTCAAGCAGCGCCCGACGCAGCACCGGCTGGCCGTGCTGGCCGAGCGGCTTCTCGACCGGGAAAATCCCCGTAACTATAACCAGGCCCTGATGGAACTGGGAGCGCTGGTCTGCACCCCGAAGAAGCCGGCCTGCACCGCCTGCCCGGTCCAGATCCACTGCCGCGCCCATCGGGCCGACACCGTGGAATTTCGGCCGCTGCCCACGGACAAACAGCGGAAGATCGACATCACCATGGCCTGTGGCATTCTTCGCCACGGCTCGCGTTACTTCATCCAGCAGCGCTTGCCCGATGATATCTGGGGCGGCCTGTGGGAGTTTCCCGGCGGACGGCTGGAAGAAGGAGAAACGCCCGAACGGGCGGCCCTGCGCGAAATCGAGGAAGAAACCGGTTGGCAAATGGACGCACTCACCCCTTTTTCCACCGTGGTGCATCACTACACCCGCTACCGGGTCACGCTGCACGGCTTTGCCGGGATTCTTCCCCCGTCCGCGGCAGCCCCTCGATTGACCGCCGCCAGCCAGTATGCCTGGGTTTCCCTGGCACAACTCTCGGACTACCCCTTTCCCGCCGGACACCGCCAGCTGGTCAGGGCCCTGCAGAATGGGAATTTTTCCGGACAATAGCCACCGCCTCCGAAAAAATATTTTCCACGAAATTTCAGCGAGTTTTCTTTCAAACAGCAAAAAAATACGTTTTCTCGGAAAAAAAATTGTGCTCTCCAGCCGAGAATGTTACCTTATTTCAACAATTGCCGTTCCCCAATCTTCAACCTGGCCTACCCCCACGTGTCAAACAAGAATGTGACAGTGTCAAACATGCAGGAAGAGGTGCATCGTCTCAGCACCAACTGGCGAACCCTGCTTGACGCCATGCCGGAGATGGTTTTTCTGCTCCGTGAGACGGGTGAAGTCGAATACATGAACCGCAGCGCCAAGGGCTGTTTCGGCTTTCCGTGCGGAGGGCGCGCGACAACCTGCCTGCGCGAGGTGAGCCAGCAGTGCGGAACGATCCTCAACGATGCCGACGATTGCGACGCGACCGAACAAGGACGGGTGACGGAAACCCTGATCGACACCACGCCGGTTGAGTATTCTTCCGTGCCTTTTGTCGGCTATACCGGTGAAAAATTGATCATGCTGGTGATGCGCGATATCACCCAGCGTAAAAATTTCGAACGGGAACTGTTGCAGTTCAACACCAGTATCGAAACCATTCTCCAGCAGAAAATCAGCGAGTTACAGGCCAGCGAGGAAACACGGATACGGCTCTCCCGTCAGGTCAACAGCCTCAAGACCCAATTGGGCTTTCACCACAAGGCAGACCAGATGGTCGGTCGCAGCCGCAAAATGCGCGAACTGCGGGAAATGATCCATCAGGTCGCCGGATCGGACGCCACCATCCTCATCACCGGCGAATCGGGAACCGGCAAGGAACTGGTGGCCAACTTGCTCAAGGCCACCAGCCAGCGGGAAGACAAGCCCTTCCTCAAGATCAACTGTAACGCCATCAACGATTCACTGCTGGAGGCCGATCTGTTCGGGTACGAGAAGGGAGCCTTCACCGGGGCCACCGCCCGCAAGGTCGGCAAATTCGAAGTGGTCGACGGCGGCACCATTTTTCTTGACGAGATCGGCGACATCAGCCCCCGGATGCAGGTTTCCCTGTTGCGAGTGCTGCAGAACGGCGAGATCATCCGGGTCGGCGGCAACGAACCGATCAAGGTCGATGTCCGGGTAATCGCGGCCACCAACGTCGATTTGGCCCAGGCGGTCAAGGACAAGAAATTTCGGCTCGATCTCTATTACCGCCTCAACATCATCAATATCGACATCCCGCCACTGCGGGAGCGGAAGGAAGACATCGTCGAGCTCGTTTCCTTCTTCGTCAACCACTACCGCGAGGCCTTCAAGAAGGAGATCGATTTCGTGCCCAAATCGATCATCAACCGCCTGCTGGCCCACGACTGGCCGGGCAATGTCCGCGAACTGGAGAATTTGATCCAACGGGCGGTGCTCATGGCCAAAGGGAAGATGATCACCGAGGCGGACCTGATTTTCGACCAGGATCCGCGCATCGAGCAGCAGCGGGTCGACACCTTCAACATCGACGACAAGCTCGGCGCCTTGCCGTTGAAAGCCATCGTGGCCGATTTCGAGGCGGCCATCATCCATCGCGCCCTAGACAAATACAACGGCAACGTGTCCACCGCCGCCACCCAGCTCAAACTCGGCAAGACCGCCCTGTACGACAAGATGAAACAGCACGGCATCTCGGCCAAGCACATCAAGCAAAGCAAAAGAAACTGAGCAAACAAAGACGAATTTTCTTCCGTTTCCCCTGCTGACCGCCCTGCTCTTCCTCCCAGGGTTTCCCCTCTTTTCTTTCTTGCCAGCCGCACTTATTTTTAACGCAAGAGCGATTGAGCCGCCACAAAGTGGTGGCGCTGTTTTCAACCCTCTTTTCAGCGCATGTCCCTCTCCCAAGCGAGGTGTCCCATGACCGCATCCATCTTTACCTTTCTTGAGCAAATCGGCTTCACTCACCCGTTGCATCCCGGCCTGACCCATCTTCCCATGGGCATGGTCATGGGCTGTTTTTTCTTCAGCCTCGTGGCCTGGTTGGGCAAAAAGCCGGAGTTCAACCGCACCGCCCTGCACTGTGCGGCGCTCGGCCTGGTGTTCGTCGTGCCCACGGTGATTGCCGGCCTGCTCGACTGGCTGCACCGCTACGGGGGACAGATGCAGCCGCTGATCATCACCAAGATGGTCCTGGCGGCCCTGCTGCCGCTGCTGCTCGCCTGGGCCATCCGGCTCCACCACACCGCCGCCAAGGAAAACATGCTTGTCCTGGCCTATAGCCTCTGCCTGGCATGCGCCATCGGCCTTGGCTTTGCCGGCGGGGAACTGGTGTACGGCGGCTGACCCCCCTGCTCCCCTGCTTGCCCCTGCAGCGGCACCACAAGGGGAACCTTTTTCCGAGTAGTGCCCGACCAGACCCGAGAAGCAACGATCAGAACAGAAGAAATTCCTTGAACTGGCCGCGCAGGCAATGATGTGATGCCATGGCCGAGGAATAGGCGCCGGCGTTGATCAGGGCGAGATGACTCTGGCTGCTCAGATCAGGCAGCCACGCCTGCTCATACCACACGTCCAGGGCTTCGTTGATATTGCCCACCACACTCATCTCGGTGCAGGGTGACGGGTCGTAGCGCAACGGTAATGGCTGAAACGGCAGGGCGTAGTAGGCTGGTTCCGGGGCGATGTTGAACCCGGCATCGACGCCGACAAAGGTTCGGTCTTTTTTTCGTTCGACAAAGGTCTTTTCCACCAGCAGCAGCCCCGCATCCTTGAGCAGGTAGTCGCCCGGCTCGATTTCCACATGCAGCCCACGGCCGGCAAATTGGCCTTGGAGGATTGCCGCCCATCTATCCAGGTCCAGCGGTCGATCCGAGTCGAGATGGGGGACCCCCAGACCGCCGCCGATATTGACCCGCTCCACCTCTCCCGCCGCCTCGACAAAGCGAAAACAGTGAGCGATGATCCGTTCCAGCTGTTCGAGTTGCGGTGTCAGGTAGCCGCAGCCGGTGTGGAAATGAATCTTACGGACCTGCAGGTCATAGGCTTTGGCTGTTTCCAGGGCCTCGGCAAACTGTTCCCAGTAAATGCCGAACTTGGTGGTGGTCGCACCGGCATAGTGGAGTTTGTCGTTGGCCGCCCGCCCGATGCCCATGGCCGGATTGACCCGCAGACCGATCTGTGTTCCCGGCTTCAGCGCCCCCCAACAGCGGATCGCATGCAGCGAATCGCAGTCCATGAACAGGCCCGGATAACGGGCCAGTGCGGTCAGGTCGCGCGTCGACAGGCTGGTGGCGGTGAACGAAATCTGCGCGGGCGAGAAGCCGCAACTGACCGCGTGTTCCACCTCGGCGGGCGAGCAGGCGTCGATGCCGCACAATCCGCTCTGCCTGAGAAAGGTCAGCAGCGGGGCGAAGCGGTTGGCCTTCATGGCATAGAGAAGGGAGAAACGCCCGGCCAGGCCGGCGCCGCTGAGGGCTGCGTGCAACCGTTCAAGATTCTGCCGGACCCGCTCGGCCGAGTAAACAAAGGCAGGGGTGCCGAACTGATCGGCCAGCTCCTGGACCGGCCGCCCGGCAAAAAAAAGCCGCCCCTCCCGGTAGCAGAGATCCTGCCGCTGCCACCAGCTGTAATACGCGTCCTGGTTCACCGCAGCGCCTGGTTGAGGTGCAGCTGCTGTGCCAGGGCGCCGTCGTGCATCTCCTTCCTGCCGGTGATCCATCCGCGGCAGTTGGCCGATCCGCACGAACAGGGAAACTGCTTGAACAGCACATCCTCGGTTTCGGCATAATCCATGTAGAGAAAACTGTTGGCCGGAATCTCCTTGAGGGCGGTCACGGTCAGATTGACCATGTCCAGCGAGATGTTCGGCGCACAGGAATGGAGGAAAAAACCAGAAAAATAGGGATCATAGAGATGGGTATCCGGGGTAATTTGCAGGGTGTGCTGGCGAATTTCATGCACGATATACCCTGCCATCCGGGCGATGATCTCGCCTTGTTTGAAGGCGCGGAAGGCAATCACGCCTCGACCGGCCAATTCATCCTTAAAGACAACGGCAAAATCAGAATGCTTGGGAAAGAGCGGGTCTTTCCCGAACTGGTCCGGTGGGTAAAGCATGTGGGACGTCTCCAGAAATAATGAAGCAACAAAACCGATCAGCAGGGAATCCGCCGACCAGGGAATTCAAGCAGCGCTCTATACAGCTCTCGGAGGCGCCTGACAAGCTTTATCCATCTATTTTTCATAATTTTAACAAATTGTTTATAGTATTGTTTTTACAATATTTATTCCAAAATTGTCTCGTTACATCCCTGCTTTTTGCGTTGGAATTGCTACCCAATGGGCCACTCCACCTCCCAGTTCCCGTTCGTTTGCGTCCCACCCTTTCTTCCGCTCTAAAAAATACATCCCCTCTTCCTTTCACGGGTCAATTTGGATAGGATGGCCACCATATCCATCTTTTTCCTTCTTCCAAGCAATTGAGGTGTTTCCATGTCAAACTGGTTTGTTGCCGTGGACGGCAAATCCCTTGGACCTTTCACCATTCAACAGATGCTCGGCGCTCTTGCCTCGGGGCAGTACAATGCAGCCACCATGGTCTGGCGCGATGGCTTTGCCGACTGGATACCCGCAGGACGGGTGCCGGAACTGCAAGCCGGCCAGGCCGCACCGCCCCCCCCGCCCTTTTCCGGCAAGGAAGCCCACGAGATCGATTACACCATCTTCGGCAACGAGATGCAGTTCGTGGAAATCGAACTCGATTCCCAAGAAAGCGTGATCTCCGAGGCCGGGGCCATGATGTACATGCACGATCAGGTGGTGATGGAAACGGTGTTCGGCGACGGTTCCCGGAATTCGGGTTCCGGCACCTTTTTCGACAAAATGCTCGGAGCGGGCAAGCGACTGATCACCGGCGAGGGACTGTTCATCACCATGTTCACCTATACCGGCGCCGGCAAGGGCAAGGTGGCCTTTGCCGCGCCCTATCCGGGCAAGATCATCCCCTTGGATCTGACCAAATACAATGGCCGGATCATCTGCCAGAAGGACGCCTTTCTCTGCGCGGCCAAGGGGGTTTCGGTGGGGATTGCCTTTCAGCGAAAAATCGGGGTCGCCCTGTTCGGCGGCGAGGGATTCATCATGCAGCAGCTGGACGGCGACGGTTTGGTGTTCGTCCACGCCGGCGGCACCATCGTCGAAAAGGAGCTGGCCGCGGGCGAAACCCTGCGGGTGGATACCGGCTGCCTCGTGGCCTTGACAGCCAGCGTCAACTATGACATCGAATTTGTCGGCAACGTCAAATCGGCAATCTTCGGCGGGGAGGGATTCTTCTTTGCCAACCTGCGCGGCCCTGGCCACGTCTGGCTGCAATCGCTGCCTTTCTCGCGGCTTGCCGGCCGCATCTGGGAAGCAGCGCCCCAGACCGGGGGAGGCGGCCAGGGGGAAGGTTCGGTGCTGGGGGGGATTGCCAATATTTTTGAGCGGTGAGAAAAAGCCTTTGATAAGCATCGATAGGGTTGTTTTCGCTGACAGATGGCAACCCTATCGCCTTACATCACTTTAGGATAAAATGTTTTGATTCAATATATTCTGCTCGTTGATTTTGAAAATGTGCAACAGGTCGATCTTTCTAAGCTCAAGGATGATACGAGTGTCATTATCTTTCTTGGAGCAAATCAAAAGAATATCCCGACAGAAATGGTCACCTCCGCGCAACGTCTCGGTAGCCGCATAGAGTGGAGGCAAATTGAGGGTAATGGCAACAATGCCCTAGATTTCCATATTGCCTGCCATTTAGGCCGCATTCTGGAGCCCCCCCCAAGTCCGTTGTATAGTTTTATCCAAAGATAAGGGTTTTGACCCTCTTCTTCGTTTTCTCAACAAGAGCGGTCTTAAATGCAAGCGCATAAACAGCCTCCTCGAACTTGACCCAAAATCTGCAACGGCCGATGACCCTAACTACAAAAGAGTCATTGAAATTTTAGGAAAATCGGAGAAGAAAACCCGTCCTCGCAAAAGAAAGGCGCTAGCACAACATATTTGTTCAATTTTTCAGAAAAAAATCACCCAAAATGATGTGGAAAAAATTATCGATATGCTTTTTGCTCATGGAATGATTACTGAATCCAACAATACTATTTCCTATAGATTCTAACATCTTGTTTTTAAAATTAAATTTTTATTCAGACAACTACCTTCCAACTGATCCTTGCTCCTCGATGAAGGATTGCATTTCCCGGCTGAGGCCAAGCTGCCGGGCCAGGGTGTCGAGCCAGGCGCGTTCCGCCTCGGTATCGACCTCGATGGCGGCCACCGCCAGCATGTACATGGTTTTGGCCACCGAGGGATCGGTGATGCCGGCGGTCAGCGCCTCGATACTTTGCGGCCGGTGCAATTCGTTGAGCAAAAACATCTTTTCCTCCTGACTGAGATCGGCTCCGCGCAGCCTATCGAGTACCGCCCGTTCTTCCTCCGCATCCATCGCACCATCGGCATGGGCTGCCGCAACCATCACCTGAATCATGCGCACCGCGAGTTCCGCCCCGGTCGCAGGGCTGGCGAGGGGCGCGCCTGCCGACGCGTGCGAGGCCGTCGGGCTGCCAGGTATCGGCGGCGGACTGCTTGCCGTGCCGCCAAGGGGTGGTGGCGGCACGGTGAACGATCCACCGCCCGGAGGAGGAGGCGGCACCTGTCCCGCGAGACCGGCAGGATTTTTTTGCCCCTGCTGCTTCAAAATCTCATAGGCGCCGACACCCAAGCCGATGATGGTCATCAGGCCCGATCCAGACCCCAAGCCCTTCAGCATCGATTTCTTGCCGCCGCCCCACGAACCGCTGCTTTTGCCGACCACCTCGCCCACAATTTTTCCCAACAACTTTTCCGCGTCAAACATGGATTCACCTGAATGAAGGATTGATCTCCGCCGCCCGCCCCGCTCCTCCGCGGCCGCCCTGCATTTGTCGTTGCCCCGGTCTCCCCTCGGGATACATTCTCCGCCTGATCGGGAGGCTTGCATCTTTCCGCGCGAGAAATTCAGCTTGTCGAGCGCGTTGATTGTCACGTATAATATTTTTAAATTAACGCATTCTTCCTTTCCTGCCAATGCTTGCGACCGTCACCACCAGCAACGCCTCCCTTGTCAACACCTACGACCGAAGCGGTAGAACGATTTCTCCTCTTCGCTCGCAGCCCGCACACCCCATTGCGCCCGCCGGAGAGATCGACGCCGCACGGGAACAGAAGGCGGATACCGTTACCCTTTCCCCACAAGGGCTCGACAAATCGCGGCAGGCACAGGCTCGTGACGGCGCGGAGTCATCATCTGCGGCTCCTGACACTAAAGACCGCCAAGCTCGGTCTGGCGCGGGCCAGGCGGACGGTGAAGAACTGACGGTGGAAGACCAAAAGGTGGTCCAACAGCTCAAGGAACGGGATCGCGAGGTCAGGGCCCACGAGATGGCTCATTTGGCCAGCGCCGGGCAGCATGCCCGGGGCGGCCCCACGTATACTTACCAGCAAGGCCCGGATGGTCGCCGCTATGCCATCGGCGGTGAAGTGCCGATCGACGTCAGCGAGGAAAAGTCGCCCGAGGAAACCATCGAGAAGATGCAGGCCGTCAAGCGGGCCGCCATGGCTCCGGCCGAGCCTTCATCAACGGATCGCGGCATCGCCGCCGCCGCTGCCGCCCTGGAAAGCAAGGCCCGCCAGGAAATGCAGACCGAGCAGGCCGAAGAATCGCCGCAACAGACAGCCACCGGCGAACCGGCGGCAACAGATCCAACGGTCCAAGCTACCTCCGAAGGCCAAGCTCCCCAACGACGTCCCACACGATCCCTGGACGTTCTCGCCTAACCCCTTCGACGCCCTGTGTCTTCATTCACCGACTTTTCCTTTTCCCCATGATGCACGCAAACGAATATATTGAGAGCCTCTTTTCCTTTATCAACAACTCGCCCACTCCGTTTCACGCCGCAGCCAACGGCGCGGCATTGCTCAGCGCCAACGGCTTTCAACGCCTGCGGGAAACCGATCGGTGGAGCAATCTCTCTTCTGGGGCGTACTATGTCCTCCGCAACGACGCCAGCCTGATCGCCTTTTCCCTGAACGATCGGCTGCAACAGGGCCTGCCGCTGCGCATGGCGGGTGCCCATACCGACAGCCCCGGCCTCAAGGTCAAGCCCAACCCCCTGCAGCAACGCCAAGGCTGTGTTCAGATGGGGGTCGAGGTCTACGGCGGCGCCTTGCTGGCTCCCTGGTTCGACCGGGACCTGTCCCTCGCCGGACGGGTGAGCTGGCGTTGCCGTGACGGGCATCTCCACTGCGGCCTGATCGATTGCAAACGGCCGGTGGCGATCATTCCCAGCCTGGCAATCCACCTTGACCGCGAGGTCAACAGCAAACGCAGCATCGACAAGCAAACCGATCTCATCCCCTTGTTGATGCTTTCAAACGAAAAGGCTTCACCGGATTTCAAGAAGTTGCTCATCGACCAACTGGTTGCCGACAATCCGAACGCGTCGGAGGCGGAGGTGCTCGATTTCGATCTCTTCCTCTACGACACCCAACCTCTTGCCCAAACGGGATGGCACAATGAATTCATCACCGGCGCCCGACTGGACAACCTGCTTTCCTGCCATGCCCTGCTGCACGCCCTGATTCGAAGCGATAACCGACACAACAGCCTGATCGTCCTCAACGATCATGAAGAGGTAGGCAGCGTCTCCACCGCCGGTGCCCAGGGGCCTTTTCTCAAGGACATCCTGGAACGGCTGATCCCCGACCCGGTGGTCCGCCGCCAGACCCTTGCCGGCTCCCTGTTCATCTCGGTGGACAATGCCCACGCGGTGCATCCCAATTTCATCGGCAAGCACGATCCGGAACATCTGCCCCTGCTTAATCATGGACCGGTTGTCAAGACCAATGCCAACCAACGGTACGCCACCAATGGTCTCACCGCCAGCCTCTTCCGCCTGTTCTGCCAACGGGCCGAAATACCCTGCCAGCAATTCGTCATGCGCAACGATCTTGCCTGCGGTTCGACCATCGGCCCGCTGACGGCCGCTGAACTGGGAGTTCCCACAGTGGACATTGGCATACCGCAACTGGCCATGCATTCGATCCGCGAGACGGCCGGCCGCCTGGACGGCTGGTATCTGCTGCGCGTCATGACCGCCATTTTCGCCGCTGGAGACGACGCGCTCCGCTGTCCGGAGGTCGGATTGCCCTAAAATCGTTCGCATACGGGTCCGGGAAAACATCGCGCGCCCAGGTTGAGAGAGAACGCCTGGGCAAAGCGCGCTCCTAAAATTCATTAAAAATAATTTATGGATGTAAAAATTAATTCTGAATGAATTTTTCTTGCCTCTCCTCTTTCTCTCGGTAATAATCGTCGGATTACAACAACAAAGGCGAACCACCCCCGTAACGGCGGCCGCACACCGCCTGCCCTAGGGCCGCCGCTCAAGCAGCCCCAGACATTGGATCGCCCCGATTCCGGAAAGAGTTGCGCTCCATGAAGAGGTTTCCCCATGTCCATTGGCACCAAAAAACTCCAGGTTCTGCACATTCTCTCGCAAAATCTCAACAATCCGCACCCACAGCTGGTCCGTTCCCACGATATCGCCAATCAGTTGAATCTCAGTCTCTCCGAGACCTATCTGCTCCTGAAGGTGATGAATGATCAGGGCGTTATCGAGAGCAACGTCGATCATCAGCTCTCCCTGATCACCCGCAAGGGATTGCAGTATCTCAACCGGGAGATCGCCCTGTAAGCCGGCGCATGAACGAAAACCACCCCCAGAACTACGACCATTATATCAAGGCGCTGATGGACATCAGCCAGGCCATCACCTCGGATCTGTTTCTCGAAGATGTGTTCAAGCTGATCGTCATGGTGGTGGCCAAGGTGACCGAGGTGGACATCTGCTCCCTGTGGCTGGTGGACGAAGACGTCACGCCCCCCAAAATCCGCCTCAAGGCCACCCAGGCCATTGAACCGGAGTACGTGATCGACCGGGCGCTCAACCTGGACGAAGGCGTGGTCGGCCATGTGGTTGCCACCCAAACCCCGCTGGTGATCGCGGATGTGCTCCAGTGCGAGATTTTCAAAGAAAAGGAAATGGCCAGGAAACTTGGCCTGGTCTCGATGGTCGGAGTGCCGCTGAAAGGGAAAAAGGATAAGATTATCGGGGTGATCAACTGTTTCACCTCCGTGCCCCATGAATTTTCCAAGACCGATATCAACCTGCTGACCACGGTGGCCAATCAGGCGGCGGTGGCCATTCGCAACACCGAGCTGATCATCAAGACCAAGATCATCGAAGAGGAACTGAAGGCACGCAAAAAGATCGAACGAGCCAAGGAAATCATCATGGAACGCCAGTCGCTGGGCGGCGACGAGGCTTACCGCTGGATCAGAAAGCGGAGCATGGATTCGCGCAAGACCATGCTCGAGGTGGCCGAGGCCATCCTGCTCTCCAACGAGCTCTATTCGCCGTGACCCGCGCCTGCGGCCGCGGCGGGAGAAGGGAGGAAAAAGGCGGCTCGGTCACACTTACTTATTGACAGATAAATTAAGTTTCAATAAATAATCACCTCGAAAGACTGGACACACAACGGCGTGTGTTTGGTTGACTTACTGCATGACATGACAAAGGCGTCTGTCTCCTTCCAGGGACAGGCGCCTTTTTTTGTCGACATCCTGTCTGTAACCGCAACTACAGACAATTATTTAACTAATTATGAGGAAAGCCATGCGATTTGCAAAAAACAACGATGTTCTGGGCACCACCAACCGAGGAAACCCTGCTGAATCCGGCCTGTGCACCCTGTGCCGCGCCGATTGCATGGGGCAGTGCGAAACCTGGAAATCCAGCCTGGTTGGCCGCAAACTGCTCTATCCGCGTGATTTCGGTGTCGTCACCGCCGGCGCCAACAACACCACCCACGTGGGCGTCTCCTACAATTCGTTGCGTATCCAGGGCTATGCCTACGGTGCCCACGGAATGGCCCAGGGCTTGTCGAGCGATCCGGACAACTGTATTTTCCCCAATGTTGACCTGACCACCGAATTTGGCAACGAGGTCAAGACCAAGAGCCGCATCCCGCTGATGACCGGCGCCCTGGGTTCGACCTTCATCGCTGCCAAGTATTGGGATTCCTTTGCCATCGGCGGCGCGCTTGTCGGTATTCCGATCGTGGTCGGCGAGAACGTGGTCGGCGTCGACAAGGCCTCGGAAATCAAGAACGGCAAGATCACCAAGGCTCCGGAACTGGATCGCCGCATCGACACCTACCTCCGCTATTTCGACGGATTTGGCGCGATCATCGTGCAGATGAACGTGGAAGACACCCGCAATGGCGTGGCCGAGTACGTGGTCGAGAAATACGGTGACCGGTGCATCGTCGAGCTGAAATGGGGCCAGGGCGCCAAGGACATCGGCGGAGAAATTCAGGTGGCCAGCCTCGAGTACGCCCAGTTCCTCAAAAACCGTGGCTACATCGTCGATCCCGACCCGACCCTGCCGGAAGTACAGAAGGCATTTGAAAAGGGCGCGATCAAGACCTTTGCCCGCCACAGCCGGCTCGGCGGCACCAACCTCAGCACCGTGGACCTGGTGCGCGAGGACTTCATGAAATCGGTTGACTATCTGCGCAAGATCGGCTTCAAGCGCATTTCGCTCAAAACCGGCTCCTATGGCATGGAAGAACTCGCCATGGCGATCAAGTTCGCCTCCGAGGCCGGCCTTGACCTGCTGACCATCGACGGCTCCGGCGGCGGTACCGGCATGAGCCCCTGGAACATGATGCAGAGCTGGGGCGTGCCGTCGATCAATCTCCACTCCAAGGCCTATGAGTACGCCTCCATCCTGGCCGCCCAAGGCAAGCGGGTGGTCGATCTCTCCTTTGCCGGCGGTTTTGCCCTTGAGGACAGCATCTTCAAGGGGCTGGCCCTGGGCGCGCCCTACACCAAGCTGATCTGCATGGGCCGGGGCATCATGATTCCCGGCTTCCTTGGCTCCAACATCGAGGGCGCACTCCATCCGGAACGCCGGGAAAAACTCAACGGCAACTGGGACAAACTGCCGGCGAGCATCAGCGCCATGGGCTCGACCCCGGAAGCAATCTTCGCTTCCTACTACGATGTGGAGAAAAAGGTCGGCAAAGAGGAGATGAAGAACATCCCCTACGGCGCCATCGCCATGTGGACCATGGCCGACAAGCTGGCCTGCGGCCTGCAGCAGCTGATGGCCGGAGCACGGAAGTTCCAGATCAACAAGCTCAGCCGCAACGACCTGTTTGCCGGCAATCGGGAAACTGCACGGGAGACCGGCATTACCTACATCACCGATTCCCGCGACGAAAGCGCCAAGAAGATCCTGGCGATGTAATTCCTCACCTTTTACCTTTCCGGGCAGGGCCTCCCTGCCCGGAAACCTTGCCCTACCTGATTTTCACCCACAGCAGTTCGGCGACGCAGTCACCGCTGTTCTCCCACTGTTCCGGCGTCTCCTTGCGCAGATAAATCAGATCGCCCGCTCCGGCTTCCTGGCGTTGGCCATTGACCCATACCGCTAGGCTGCCGCTGAGCAGATAACCCATTTCCTCCCCTTTGTGGCTGAAAAAGTGGTTGAACAGTTTGCAGCTCGGCTCGATTTTGAGCAAGTAGGTCTCGATGGCGGTCTCGCCGAGATCCGGAGGCAGCAGGCGAACGCCTTCCACCATGCCCTTGGGCGCCTTGTCCAGGGCCGCACCCGTCCCTTCACTGCCCCGGTACACACAGCCTTTCGCCTCTGCGGCCAGACCTTCAAAAAAAGAAGCCACCCCGATGGACAGACTCTCGGCCAGACGAAACAGGGCCGGCAGGGAGGGATAGATCAGATTTTTCTCGATCTGGGAAATACTGCTGGGGGTAACGCCGGCTTTTTCGGCCAATTCCTTTTGGGACAGGCCCTGCTTTTTGCGCACTGCCTTGATCCGGGCGCCAAGATCAAAACGGCCTGGCAGGGGGCGCGGCAGGTCAAAAACAATCTCCGTCTCCTCGCAGCTGAAGGCCTGCGGTTCGTTGAGGAACTTGGAGTCACGCTTCTCCGCCTTGAGGATCTTCAGGGCGGGCTTACCGTTTCGTACCGACAGATCGATCGCCACCTGGGCGATTTTGTTGATGTTGGCCTTCAGGCGGCTGGAATGCGCGCCTTTTTCCACTATCCAGTACGCGATGGTATCCAGCTCGTACAAACGGGGGCAGGTACGGGCATAGAATTTGGTGACCTGCTCCTCGCCGCCCCACAGATCCTGCATGCCTGTCAGGCTGTCCATGATGAACCGGATGTCGCCGGAGAGGTTGCCGTGCAGGCCGTAAATCGCCTCGCCCACCTGGGCGGGGTTGGCTGGATCATTGACCTTGATCACCTGATAGGGCCACTGGGCGCCGTCCTTTTCGTAGAACTTGTTGAACACCCCGGAGCGGTCGCCCTTGCCGTTGGTGAAGCAGTCGAGAATGGTGAAATTCTGGCTTTCGGCCAGCGGCCCGAGAAAGGTGACCACATTTTTCGGCGAGCGGTCAAAGCTGACATAGATGATCGGCTTTTTGTGGGCCAACGACTCGCGGATGAAATGGACGCAGAAGGCTGCGGAAAAACTGCCCGCATCCTCGTACCACAGAACATTGTCGCCAATGAACAGATCGCCGAGCAGGTGATCGAGCTGGCTGATTCCGGAGGAAACCCGTTTCTTTCTGGCTGCATCGGTCACGGCCGCACCTTACTCGGAGGCATGGGCCATGAGCCGCATATAGTCCTCGTGCCGGCTCATGCGGTCATCGAGCAGCTTGTTCTGGGCAAACCCGCAGGTGTGTTCCTTGCAATAGGCCCCGTCGGTGATCGAATTCATGACCATGGCCGGAATGTCGTAATGGTGGATGGTGGTGAACTTTTTCACCTTGCCCTCCTCGATGATCATGATCCGGTTCATGTGCAGACTGTCTTCCTTGTTGTTGAGATAACCGAGCTTCTGGAAACTCTTGCGGCCGTATTGCCCCGGCGGGGTGTGATCGCTGACCAGAATGATCAGACTTTTCTCGTCCAGCTCCAGCAGACGGTTCACGTACTCGGCCACCGCCTGGGAGCGGTAAAAGATTTGGTTGGCGGCCCGCTCAAGATGCTGATCTTTAAATTTAGAGAGCATCTTCAGCACTTTGGGACGTTTCTCCTCGTTCAGCTCGTGGGGAAAGTGCCCATAGATGGTCAGGAGATAGTTGAACAGCGGCGGGCCGTCGGCCTCCTGGAGAAGGGGGGCGATGAATTCCAGATTTTGCGAAAAAATGGTGCCGTCGTACATGTAGCCCATCTCTTTGCTGGTGTCTCCCTTGATCAGGTAACTGTCGCTGCCGTTGACGTATTCCCGGGGAAAATACATCTTGGCGAACCCCATACCCTGATAGGCGTTGGGGGCGTTGAAAAAACTGGGGTTATAGGCGTTTGACGCCATGGTCCGATAGCCGGCCGCCTGGAGCGCCCCTGGCAGGCAATAGGCGGACGCGCCGGTGAAACTGTTGAATTCGACCCCGGCAAGCTCTTCGAAGGCGGGCACACCGCACAGCACCTCGAATTCCGCCTGGGCTGTCTTGCCGCCGACCACCGGCGAGAGGGAAAAGCCCATCCTGTTGCCGAACAGTTTCTTGAAGCTGGGGTGAAAGGGATCCTTGGTGTAACTGGCGTTCTTGAACAGGGTGGGATCGAGAAAACTCTCCAGCACCACCAGGTGGACATTGCGCTTGTTGCCGTTGGCGGCGACCCAGCCGGCCAGCTGCTGGGCCTGTCGCTCATACTCGCCTCGGTCGCGATAGACCGCGGTCTTGGCCCGGGCCATCTGGCGTTCAGCCTCGCGATAGAGCAGCATCATGAAACGGCCGTTATTCTCGGCGCTGACCGCATCCGACCAGTATTCGATCGGCCGGCCCACCTTGCGGTAGGTGGCAGTGTACTGTTCAGGATACCATTCCGCGGCCCCGATCAGCAGCACGAGCGGCAGGCCGCCGACCAGCACCAGCCAGAATTTTCGATAGTTGATCGACCAGAGAAAATATCCCAGAGGCAGGACGACAAAGAGCACCAGCAACCCGATATACGGCAGGGAGAGCACCTTGAGCAGTTCCGGCACCTCGGCCAGCTCCGAGAAGCGAAAAACATTGCTGTACATCAGGAAATAGATGTCCTGGCCGAGATAGGCGTAAAACAGCGGCAAGGCCGCGAGCCAGGCCTGCCAGCGCGACGGCCGCAGGATCATATTGAAATAGCAGTATAGATAGAACAGCAGGGTCAGCTCCCAGTATTCCTTCTTCAGCATGACCCCAGTGGTCTCGCCGTAGCGAAACAGCATCAGCGGTTCCATTTCGGTGAACGCCAGTACCCCGCCCAATCCACCCAGCATGAGAATGACCATGGAGTAGGCGTAGACGCCAACGAGAAACAGTGTGTAACGGTTGAACAGCAAGGAGACAGCACACAGGGAGACAGCCCGCGCCTTGAGCGCAAGTGCCGCGGAAACGCCATTGGTCGCCATTGGAATATCGAACAGGAAGTGGGAATTAGAATGAACAGGCTATGCGGCCGGAAACTATAGCCGAATCCCATCCGGATCGGCCAACGGCACATACACATCAATTTAAAATACTATCATAATGAAAGAACAATGCGTCAACATATTTTTCCCGGCACCTTCCCCCTTGAAGCCTTGAACAACAAGGGTTCGGCAGGAGCCCCCCGCCTTTTTTCCTACCACCGCGTGCCTGTCCGGAAAATGAGCGTTTGCTCTCCGGCACTGTATCCGCCCCTTTTTGCATGCAAGGCGCTGAACCTGTTTGACAAGCGAATCACGGTTCAGTAATGGTGAGCACCCATTGTTTCCATGACCACTTACCCCCTGTTTTCACCATAGGAACCGATCATGACCGCGACACTCATTCAGCGTACCGCCTCGGCCTACACCTATCCCCTGCTGATCAAAAACATGTTTCTGGCCCCGGTCGTTGACAATCCCGATCAGGAAATCGTCTACCGGGATCACCTTCGCTACACCTACCGTGACTTCCGCCAACGGGTCCACCGCCTGGCCAATGCCCTGACGGCCGTGGGGGTCAAACCGGGGGACACGGTGGCGGTGATGGATTGGGACAGCCACCGCTATCTCGAATGCTTCTTTGCCGTGCCCATGCTCGGCGCGGTGTTGCACACCATCAATGTCCGCCTCTCGCCGGAGCAGATTCTCTACACCATCGATCATGCCGAGGATGACTATCTCCTGATCAACGACGAATTCCTGCCGGTCATCGAACAGATCAAGGGCCGCATCGACACGGTCAAGCGCTATGTGCTGCTCACCGATCTCGATAACCCGCCCGCAACCGCCATTCCCCTGGCGGGAGAATACGAGGACCTGCTCAGCCGGGCCGACGATCACTTCGACTTCGAGGATTTCGACGAAAACACCCGGGCCACCACCTTCTACACCACCGGCACCACCGGCATGCCCAAGGGGGTCTATTTCAGTCACCGGCAACTGGTACTGCACACCCTCGGCAACCTGGCGGCCTTTGGCACCGCCACGCATCAGGGACGGTTCCATCAGCAGGATGTCTACCTGCCGCTGACGCCGATGTTTCACGTCCATGCCTGGGGCATGCCCTATGTGGCCACCTCGCTTGGCGTCAAGCAGGTCTATCCGGGCAAATACGCCCCGGGCCCCATCCTGCAGCTCATCGCCCGGGAAGGCGCCACCTTTTCCCACTGCGTGCCCACCATCATGCACATGCTGATCAACCACCCCAGCTTCGAGGAGATCGACCTCTCCCGCTGGAAGGTCCTTATCGGCGGCTCGGCCCTGACCAAGGCGATGTGCCAAAAGGTGTTGAATCGGGGCGCGGACATCTTCACCGGGTACGGCATGTCCGAAACCTGTCCGATCCTCACCGTTGCCCATGTGCATCGCGACGACCTGGAGAGCGACGAGGAGGTCGCCCTGCGCTGCAAAACCGGCCGGCCCATCCCCCTGGTGCAACTGCGTCTGGTGGATGAACAGATGAACGATATCCCCAAGAACGGCGAGGAGGTGGGCGAACTGGTGGTCCGCGCCCCCTGGCTGACCCAGGGATATCTCAAGGATCAACGCAACTCGGAAAACCTGTGGAAAGGCGGCTATCTACACACCGGTGACGTGGCCAATATCAATCCCGAGAACTACGTCACCATCACCGATCGGATCAAGGACGTGATCAAGACCGGCGGCGAATGGCTCAGTTCGCTGGAACTGGAGGATGTGATCGGCCTGCATCCGGCGGTGGCCGAGGTGGCGGTAATCGGCATGAGCGACAAGAAATGGGGCGAACGGCCCCTGGCTCTGGTGGTGACGAAAAAAGACGCGACACCGCCCACGCCGCGGCAACTGGTCAGCCACATCAACCAGTTCATCGAAAAAGGGCTGCTCTCCAAGCAGGCCATGCTGCTCAAAGTGAGGGTGGTCGAGTCGATCGACAAAACCAGCGTTGGCAAGATCGACAAAAAAACACTGCGCGTCAAGCATCTGGGCTGAACGCGCGCCCTCCGACTCTGGAGGCCGACGCCAGCCCCTCCCCAGCGGGAGAAAGGCCGCCATCGTCGTCGCGGCCGTTCTCCCGTGCGCCCGTAGCGATTCATCACCCGCGGTCACCCCGGGACGGATGAAACAGGGCGCAGTTTTCCCCTTCCTCGCCCAGACGACACGAGATGGCGTTCAGGGCCTGCCCCTCGGTGGCAAAGATGTTCTGCTCGCCGACAAAACCGTCGAGCCCGGTGGCCCGCATCACGTCCAGCACCTGTTTCTTCAGTCCGGAAAACACTACCTCCACCCCCGATTGGTGCAGTTGCGCCACCAGATTGTGCAGCATCTCCTCACCCGAGGAGTCGATGGAGTTGATGGCGTCGCCAACCACCAGGAGGAACTTGGTCTCGCGGTGATCGGCCATGGCACCCAGCACCGCATCCTCGAAATGGGCGATGTTGGCGAAGTAGAGCGAACCGTCAAAACGGATGGCCACCACCTGGGTCGAGGTGGCCAGATCCGGATGGTATTTCACATCCCGCAGGGTGCCATCCTCGTGGCGCCCAAGAATGGCTACCCGCGGCGCCATGGTGCGGTAGAGATAATGGCCGATGGCCAGCAGCGCCCCGACCATGATCCCCTTGTCGAGATGCGGCGCGGCCAGCAGGGTGACGACAAAGGTCGCCAGGGCGACCAATCCATCGGCGCGACTGGCCTTCCAGATGTGTTTGAAGGCTTGGGGCGTGACCAGACCGGCCACGGCCAGCAGGATGATCACCGCCAGCACCGCCTTGGGCAGATGATGGATCAGCGGGGTGAGGAACAGCAGGGTGATGCCGACAAACACACCGTTGCACACCATGGCCAGCCCGGTGGTGGCCCCGGCCTGGAGATTGATGGCCGACCCGGTGAAGGATCCACAAGCCGGATAGGCCTGAAAACAGGAACCGCCGATATTGGCCAGCCCCTGACCGATCAGCTCCTGATTGGGATCAATGCGCTGCTTGGCCTTGCCGGCCATGGCCTTGGCCATGGAAATGGACTCCATGAAGGCTACCAGGGCGATGACCAGGGCGGCGCTGAACAGTTGCAGCACCCCGTCGAGACTGAAGGACGGCAGGCGCGGCGCAGGCAGGCCGGCGGGGATCGCGCCCACCACCTCGCCGCCGCCGTTCAGTTTCATTTCTCCCCGCGCGACCTTCTTGACATGCCACTGGCGGCCGTCCGTTTCCATGCCCACCGGCTCCCGACCCCGCTGGTAGAGCAGCGCCGAACCGTGTTCCCCGGCCTTGGCGCGGACAAAATACAGCTTGCGGATATCGCGCAGCCGTTTGCGGCTTTCCAGCTCCAGCGCCTTGATATCGAGATCGAGCAGCTCGATCCGGTAGCGCAGATCGGCGGCCTCGCGTGAACTGCGGTTGCGTTCCGCCTGGCGCAAACGGGTGGCAAAGGCGGTAAGGCTGGCGTTCAACTCCTCGATCCGCTGGACCGTGGCCTGATAGGCCTCGACCCTCGAACGGGCCTCGGGGGTGGCGATGTCGCTGACTTTGCCGCTGGCGGTGTGCTCAAAACCGATCAGGGCGCTAACCACGGTGGTCACGGCCACCACGATCAGCACCCCGGGCTTGGCCAGGATCGCAATTTTTTTGACCAGCAGCATCAGTGCCAGGCTGAAGACCGACATGGCCAGGGTGGGCAGATGGGTCAAGGGCAGATAACCGAGCATCTCCCAGACGTCTTGAAGAAAAAAGTCGCTTCGCCCCTTGGGGATGCCGAGCAGCATGTCCAACTGGGAGAGACCGATGATGATGGCCGCGGCATTCATGAACCCGAGGATCACCGGATGGGAGACAAAATTGACCGCGCTGCCCAGTTTGACCACACCCAGAAAGAGCTGGATGCAGCCGACCATCAGGGTGAGCAGCAATGCCAGACCGATGTACTCTTCGGAACCGGGCATGGCCAGGGGGGCGACCGCGGCGGCGGTCATCAACGAGAGAATGGCCACCGGCCCGGTGGCCAGCTGCCGGGAGGAACCCCACAGGGCGCCGATGATCGCGGGCACGAAGGCGGTATACAGGCCAAACTGAAGCGGCAGCCCGGAGAGCTGGGCGTAGGCCATGGCCTTGGGCACGAGCACCAAGGCGCCGGTGATGCCGGCCATCAGATCGGAGCGCAGAATAAGGGGCGAAACCGGAAACCAGGAAAGAAACGGGAAAAGGCGCACTGCCAATTTGTTGACCATAGTCACGTATCCGATGGGAAGGATTGAAAACGGCCTGTCCGGCCAGAGGCAAACAGAACAGCAAGCCGTTCCGCTTCGTTTGGCGGCGCGTCCGCCTAGGCGGAAACCACCAACACCGCGCAACTGGCTTGACCGATCACCTTCTCGGTCACATGCCCCTTCAGCAGCTTGGCCACGCCCCCCCGGCCGCGGCCGCCGATGAGGATCATGTCCACGTGCTGTACCTGCGCGGCCTCGACAATGCATGCAGCCGGATCGCCCACCGCTACCAGGGGTTCCCACGGAATCCGCAGTCCTTGCCGGCGGGCCTGGCCGCAGATCTCGGCAACCAACGCCTCAGCCTGGGGACGGTCCTCTTCCCGGCCGGCCACCGTCAACACGGTCAATCGTTCCAGGCCAGCGCAGGCGCGACTCAGACCGAGGGCCTCCTCGACGGCCCGCCGGCCGTTGGCTGAATCGTTGGCGGCCAGCAAGATCCGGGAACCGTTGATGGTGCAGTCCCTGGGAGCCACCAGCACCCGGGGGAATCCCTGGGCGATGACCTTGGCGGTCATCTTACCCACCAACAGCGATAGGCGGCCGCTCTTGCCGTGACGGCCCATGACAATGACATCGGCCTGCCGCAAGCGGGCCTGGTCGACAATGGCCTTCTCCGGCGTGCTCGAGCCGATCACCACCACCTCGACGGCCACCCCGCTGTCCTGGGCCATGACGCGGATACGTTCCAGATGGGGGGTCAAATCCTGCTGTCCCTGACGAACAGCGAAATGGGCGGCATTGATCGACTCGACCTGGGTGTGCACCACATGGAGGACGATCACCCGGGCATGGCAGGCCTGACCAAAGAAAAGGGCTTCGCGGACGGCTCCCTCGCTGAAGGGGGATCCGTCGGTCGCCACGAGCAGGGTCTTGGCCTCACCGAGCAGACTGGTACCAGAACATTCCATGGAACCTCCTTTGGCTGGTGGATGAACACTGCCTTCCAAACTACCATCGTTGCCGCGCCAAGACAAGCGGCCCGTCATGGCGAACAGGTTCACCCTCCCGGCCAGACCGTTCCCGCCGCCAACGCCTTGGCGTCAAAGCACGTTTTTCGTTTGTTTCTTTTTCGGTTCTATGCTGAAATAATAATCATTTTGACAGCCGTCCTGTTCCGCCGCCATCGTCCAGCCCTGCGTTCAACGGGAGAAACCCATGCACAACGATGAGTTCATCGAATTGATCGAGGATGTTCCGCAACAAACCGGGAAGGCCGAACATTGTTCCATGCCGCCCTGGAAGGTCCTGATCGTCGATGACGACGTTGATGTGCATGAAAGCACCACCTTTGCCCTGCAGGGGCTGACCATCGAAGGTCGAACCCTCCAGCTGCTCCATGCCTCGTCCAGCGAGGAGGCGCTGCGCCTGCTGGTCCGGGAAGACAATATTGCCGTGATCCTGCTCGATGTGGTCATGGAAACCGACGACTCCGGCCTGCGCGCCGTGGACGCCATCCGCAACGATCTCAACCTGCGCAACATCCGCATCATCCTCCGCACCGGGCAACCCGGCCACGCGCCGGAAATCGAAACCATCCAGCGCTATGACATCAACGATTACAAAACCAAGAGCGAGCTGACCCGGACCAAACTGTATACCACCCTGACCACCGCCATCCGCGCCTACCACCAGTTGAGCCGCATGGACGCCAACCGGCGCGGCCTCGAACAGATCATCGAGGCCAGCAATCAATTGATCGCCGAACGGGGATTGACCAGCTTTGCCGAAGGCATCATCATGCAGATCGCCAGCCTCATCGACATCCGGCCCGAAGGGCTGGTCTGCGCCAGCAAGGGCCATGCGTCCTCGGACAACGATCCGCAGCAGCTCAAAATCATCGCCGCGGCCGGCTGCTACCGTCACCTCATCCAACATCCGCTGGCGGATATCGGCAACGAACGGATCATCGCCGATCTGACCCGCTGCCTCAACGAACGTCGCAACCTGATCGGCGACCACAGCCTGAGCTTCTACTTTTCGGGGCGGGATGAAGCGGGATATGCCGCCTTTGTCGACTCGCCCCAGCTCCTGGACGAGATCGACCGTCATCTGTTGCAGGTCTTTTGCACCAACATCGCCCTCTGCGCGCAGAATGTGCAGCTGGTCGACCGGCTGCACGACCTGGCCTTTGTCGACACCATGCTCGGCCTGCCCAACCGGACCGCCTTTGTCCAGCAACTCAGCGCCCGGCTCGGCGATCGCCGCCACGGAGCCAGCGCCGTCGCCCTGATCGATATCGATCATTTCGCCGAAACCAACGACATGTTCGGCCATGCGTACGGCGACCTTCTTTTGGCGGCCATCGCCGCCCGGCTGCGCGAGCATCTCAACACCGGCCACACCATCGCCCGGGTGGCTGGCGATACCTTCGCTCTGCTCGGCGATCGGCGGCAAATCAACCCCGAGCGCCTGATCGCGCTCTTCACGCCTCCTTTCACCATCGAAGGGGTGGCCCGACCGGTCTCGGTGTCCATGGGGTTTGCGCCGATCAGCGACGAAACCGACGGCCAGGAAGTGCTCAAGAATGCCTCCATCGCCCTCAAGCGGGCCAAGTCCAAGGGCCAGGGCCTGGCCGAAACCTATACCCCGGCGATCGGCCAGGAAACCAAGGAGCACATGGGCCTGCTCCAGGGCATCTACCATGCCTTTGCCGACCAACGGTTTTTTCTCGTCTATCAGCCGCAGATCAACCTGTTCACCAACGAGGTCACCGGTCTTGAAGCCCTGCTCCGCTGGCGGACGGCAGACGGCGCCCTGGTGCCGCCGGGACGATTCATCCCGGTGGCCGAGCGATCCGGACTGATCGTCACCCTCGGTGAATGGGTTTTGCGCTCCGCCCTGGAGGCCTGGAAGGTCATCCGCGATGCGGGCTATGCGGATCTGCGCATGGCGGTCAATGTGTCCCTGGTCCAGTGCAAGCATCCGGCGATGCTCGACATGCTCGACCACATCCTGGTCGACAGCAACGCCGACCCGGCCCACCTGGAACTGGAGATCACCGAATCAGTGGCCATCATGGGCATGGCCCAGGTCGTCTCGCTGCTCAAGGCAATCAAGGAACGCCATATCGACGTGGCCATCGACGACTTCGGCACCGGGTTTTCCTCCCTCTCCTATCTGGATCGGCTGCCGGTGGATCGGCTCAAGATTGACCGCAGTTTTGTCGCGCCCCTCGACGACAGCCGCACTGGAGCACGAATTGCCGAAATGATCGTCTCCCTCGGCCATACCCTGGGAATCACCGTGCTTGCCGAGGGCGTCGAAGATCCGGAACAGGCGGTCATCCTGAAAAACATCGGCTGCAACGAGGCGCAGGGGTATCTGTACGCCAAGCCCATGCCCCTCAACGAACTGCTTGTCTGGCTGGCCAACTGGCAGGGAGGGCGGCCGTGATGCCGTTTGTGCGGGTTCTTGCGCTCTGTGTCCTCTGCCTCTACGCCTGCGGCCCGCGGGAGCCGATCCGCATCGGCCTGATCGCCGGGCTGTCCAGCCGCACCAGCGACACCGGCGAGGGCGCGCGCAACGGCCTGCTTCTGGCCATCGAGCAGCGCAACGCCCAAGGCGGCATCCAGGGACGGAAAATTGAAATGGTCGCCGCCGACGATGGCCAGGACCCTGTCAAGGCGGTCCAGGCCATCAACGAATTGATCGCCGCCCGACCGAGCATCATCCTCGGCCCGCTCACCAGCTCCATGGCCGAGGCGGTTCTGCCCGTCGTCAACCAATCGAATGTCGTGCTCCTCAGTCCGGTGATCACCTCGCTGCAGTTTGTCGGCAAGGACGACATGTTTTTCCGGCTCAACCGAACCACCCGCGACAATGCCGAGGAGTATTCGCGGGAAATGCTCGCCGACGGCCAGCGGCGGGTGGCGATCGCCTATGACATCCGGAACCGCTCGTTCACCGAAAGCTGGCTGCACGAATTCCGCCGGGCATTCCAGGAACGGGGCGGTACGATCAGCAGCGCCGTCAGTTTTGCCTCGTCGGCCGATACCGCCTTTGGCGAGGTGAGCCGCCAGCTGCTCGCCAGTCACCCCCAGGGACTGCTGTTCATTGCCAACGCCATCGATGTGGC
The DNA here is from genome assembly GCF_000186885.1 of Desulfobulbus propionicus DSM 2032. GTDB lineage: Bacteria > Desulfobacterota > Desulfobulbia > Desulfobulbales > Desulfobulbaceae > Desulfobulbus > Desulfobulbus propionicus. Next base: position 2,633,452 of record NC_014972.1, read on the forward strand.
CCGTCTCGCGCAACAGGCGCGCAAACATGCCCCGGCTATCCCGCTGACCGCCGTTGAATGGGCCGCCAGCGAGCAGTTGCTCGAATTGGGTGGCAAGGCCGTGGAGGGGTTGCTCATCGCCCAGTCGCACAACCGGGCCGATACCTCGCCCCGTTTCACGGCCTTTGTAGAAGCCTATCGCCAGCGCTTTCACCAAGAGCCGGGATACACTGCGGTGGCCACCTATGACGCGGCCACCGTGTTCTTCACCGCCATGGAACGACGTCAGCCCAACGAGCCCTTGAAGGCGGCCCTGTTGCGATGCGGCCCCTACCAGCTCCTCCAACAGCAGATCGAGTTTACTCCTTACGGCGACACCACTCGGCAGGTGTATTTCACCCGTATCCAAAACGGCCGTTTCGTCCTGGTGCGCTGATGGCACACAAACCCTGGCGGCTAGGCACCTTTGTCATCTTCGTTCTCTCGGTCACCACGGTGACCACCATCTTCATTGTCGGCAGCCTGATCCTGCTGATCCGTATTCCGATGATCGAGCAGGAATCCCGGGCCGCCGTCCGCCAGCAGGCCGGCGAGCTGGTCGGACGGATGGAACTGCTGCTCGGCGGCCTGGAGACCCGTCTCGCTCTGGTCCGCGACGCATTGGCCCGGATCCCGCTCGACCAGCGGGAAGACTTCCTTGACCAAGCCGTGGAATCGGCGCCGGCTTTCACCGCCATGTATCTGGTTGCGCGCCAAGGCACCATCGTCGCGGCCGGCGTGGGCCCCGACTTGCGGTCGCAGAGGCAGGATACCCATGGCATCGACCTGTCGGCCAATCCTCTTTTCCGGGCGGTGATCGGCGACGGACAGCTCAACTGGAGCGACAACTATCTCTCCTGCATGTCGGGCAGCATCACCGTCGGGTTGGGCATGGTTGCCGGAGCGGACCATGTGCTCATCGCCGAGATCCCCCCTTCCTACTTTCTCGACACGGCGCGCATCGTGGCCGGTGAACAGACTTCGCCGTTCTGGATCGTTGACCGGCGGGGCGAGGTTATCACCGCCACCGGCGACCAGTCGGCCACGGGGTCGTTCAATCTCCTGGGCCACCCCTTGTTGCAGGCAGCGATCCACAACACCCGGCTGCCGGAATTTTTCGAATACATGGGACGGCGCTATTTTGCCGGCCTGGCGCAATCACCGGCGCTCAAGTGGTTTTTCATCGCCACGGCGCCGAGCGGCTGGCACAACCCGAAAATCCGGATGATCCTGGTGATCGTTGCCGCCGCCTTTCTGACCGCGATCCTGATCGGAACCTTCCTGACGCCCTTCTGGGCCCGGCAGCTCCTCACCCCCCTGGCCAGCATCATCACTCAGGCCCGACAGGTTGCCGAAGGGCGGGATGATGGCGCTTGGCCGCGAGGGCACATCCGTGAACTCAACGATCTGTCCACCCACCTGGAAACCATGGCCGTGGCCATTCGTGAACGGGAACAACGTTTTTCGACCATCTTCCACACCTCGCCCACGGCGATGCTGGTCAGCGAAACCGATGCCGACTGCACCGCCTCGGATGTCAACCGGGCCTGGTGCGCCCTCTTCGGCTGGACCCGCGAGCAGATTCTCGGCAAGAAAGGAGTCGAGGTCCGCTTCTGGCAATCGTCCCAGGTGCGTGACCGGCTGTTTGCCCAGGCCGTGGACACACCGGTGCTGGAGGAGGTTTGGCTGCTCCATGCCGCCGGCCATCCCCTGCTCTGCCGTCTCTCCACCGCCCAGTTTGACATCACCGGACGGAAAATGGTGGTCTGGACCTTTGAGGATGTCACCGAAATCAGACGAATGGACCATGAACTGCGGCAACTGAACCAGGAGTTGGAACAACGGGTGATCCAGCGGACCGAGGACCTGTCGCGCAGCAACAAGGAGCTGTCCCAGGCTCTGGCCGACCTGCGGATGACCCAGCGCGAACTGGTGCGCGCTGAAAAAATGGCGGCCCTGGGCAATCTGGTCGCCGGTGTCGCCCACGAAATGAACACGCCCATCGGTAACGGCCTGATCGCGGTCACCACCCTTGCCGATCAGGCGCGCGCCTTTCGCCACGCCTCGGCCCAGGGCATCCGCCGCTCGGATCTCGAAGCCCTGTTGGCCAATATCGATCAGGCCACCGACATCGCTTCCCGCAACCTCCATCGGGCCGCCGATCTGCTTGCCAATTTCAAGCAGGTGGCCGTGGATCAGACCAGCTGCCAGCGCCGCAGTTTTGCCGTGCACGAGGTGATCGATGAAATCGTCACCACCCTCAAGCCGTCCTTGAAGCGCACCCCCTATGTGATCAAAACCGCCATTCCCAGCGGCCTGACCATGGACAGCTATCCTGGCCCCCTGGGCCAGGTCCTCTCGAACCTGATCAACAACGCGGTCCTCCATGGATTTGACGGACGGCCGCACGGCTGTGTCGATATCCAGGCCGAACAGGACGCCGACGGCCGCATCGTCCTGCGGGTTCACGATGACGGCAAGGGCATTGCCGCCGAGATGATCAACCGCATCTTCGATCCCTTCGTGACCACACGGATGAGCAGCGGCGGCACGGGCCTGGGCCTGCATATCGCCTACAACGCGGTCACCAACATTCTTGGCGGCACCCTGACGGTCGACAGTGTCGAGGGCCAGGGTACGGTGTTCACCCTGCGCCTGCCGGCCAACGCGCCCCAGGCAACCACGGAAACAGCCATGCACTATGGCCTGCCCTTGCCCCAGTAGCGCAAGGATGGGGAATATTCTTCAATGCCCGCGCGGACCATTGCCTTCTGGCCGCAATCTTTTCCCGCCGGGCCTCGGAGGACGTTGATGAACAAGGCAAACTTCTGGTTGCAGGGCAAACCGGGAAGAGGTATCGGCGCTTTTCTGGTCGTGCTGTCGCTCGTGCTGGCCGGCACGGCCTGTTCCCCTCCGGAACCGATCCGAATCGGTTTTATCGGCGGCACCTCCGGCAGGGGGGCCGATCCCGGCATTGCCGGCCGCGACGGGGCGCAGCTGGCCATCGAGCGGTGCAATCAACAGGGTGGCATCTCGGGAAGATCGATCGAACTGCTGATCAAGGATGACGCCCAGGATCCGGAAACCGCCCGCAAGGCGGTGGAGGAGCTCGCCGCCCGGGGCGTGGAGGCGATCATCGGGCCGATGACGAGCGACATGGGCCTGGCGGTGACTCCGGTGGTCAACCGGCAGCGGATCGTGACAGTCAGCCCCACCGTCACCACCGAGGAACTCACCGGCAAGGACGATTATTTTTTTCGGGTGACCTCCACCACCCGCATATTCGCCACCACCAACGCCCGCTTTCAGTTAAGGGAAAAACGGATGCGCCGCGTGGGGGTGATCTACGACCTCGGCAACCGCACCTTCACCGAAAACTGGCTCCGTCAGTTCCGTCAGGCCTTCGAGGAGGGCGGCGGAAGCATCGTCGCCCAGAAGACCTTCCTTTCCGGAAAAGATACCTCCTCTATGGATCTGGCCAAGGACCTACTGACCAACCCCATCGACGGTATCCTGATCATCGCCAACTCCATGGATTCGGCCCTGCTCTGCCAGCAGATTCGCAAGCTCAACAACAAGCTGCCGATCACCCTGGCGGACTGGGGCGCCACCGAACGGCTCCTGGAACTGGGCGGCCGGGCGGTCGAGGGCGTGACCGTGGTCCAGACCTTTGACCGCAACAGCAGTCATCCGTCCTATGTCCACTATCGCAAGACCTATCTCGACCGATTCAAACGGGAACCAGGCTTCCCCGGCGTCTATGCCTTTGACTCGGCCAACGTGATCCTTGAGGCGCTCTCCCGGCGGAAAAGGGGGCAGAGTCTGAAAGAAGCCCTGCTAACGATTCGTGAATTCAAGGGCGTGCAAAGCCACTTTTCTTTCGACGATTTTGGCGATGTCCGCCGAGCGCATGTGTCGATGAGCGTGGTGAAAAACGGCCAATTTGTGGTGATCGAATAAGGTCTGATCGCTTTATTCGCCAATCCCCGCAACGCGTATTGACCGAATTTCCGCTTTCGCTTATGAGGGGACCAGAAAGCTGAACCCAGCGGCAACCAAGGGTATCCGGGGACGGGCTGTAGCCTGCGATCCCCGCCGCCGGGGAGGAAACCGCGCCAGAACACGGCGCCCAGACAGGAAGAAGGTAGACCGATGACATCCATCCGCAGCAAAGTGTTCCTCATCATCGTGGCGGTGTTCGCGCTCCTGGTCGGAGTGAACTTTTTCATCCAACGATCCATCATCTACCCCAGCTTCCTGGAACTGGAGCAGAAGGAGGCCGGTGAGCATCTCAAGCGGATCATTCACGCCATCGACCGGGAAATAGCCCACCTGAACAAGCTCTGCGGCGATTGGGCGGTCTGGGATGATTCCTACGCCTTCATGGCCAACCAGTCCAAAACCTTCATTGCCAGCAATTTGAACGAGGAAACCCTGGAGGCCGACCATCTCAATCTCCTGGTGTACTGCGGAACCGACGGCACCATCGTCTGGCGCTACGCGGTCGACTCGCTCAACCGGCAGCCGCTTGCCTTTGATTTTCTCGCCAGCGGCCGAATCGCGCCGCACCATCCCCTGCTTGCCGTGCACCCCATCGCCGACGGACAAAAAGGCGCTTCGGGAGTCTTCAACTCTCCCTTCGGCTCGCTGCTGTTCGCCACCCGGGAGATTCTCCAGTCCGACGGCAACGGCCCGGCCAGGGGATATCTGATCATGGGCATCTTCCTCGACGCATCGATGCAGCAGCTCCTGCGGGAGCAGACCCGCATAGGGTTCGACATCGTCTATCCCCCCGCGGAAATTCCCTCCCAGTGCGATATCGAGAGTATCGAGGCCCTGAAGCACTCCTCCCTGACCGAAATGGTCCTGGGCGGCGGCAATTCTCTCAGAATCTGCGGCATATACCGGGACGACGCCGGAGCGCCCCTTTTCGGCCTGCGGTTCCTGCTGCCGCGCGACATCACCCGCAAGGGCATTGCCAGCATGCGATACGCCTCCGCTTTGGTGGTCGTCTCCGGGCTGATCATCCTCCTTATCCTCAGCGCCGTGCTTCACCAGGTGATCCTCCGACCGGTGCAACGTCTGACCGAACACGCGATCAGGCTGGAACAGGGGGAAGAGCATCGCCTGCTTCTCGATCTCGAGCGGAACGACGAAATCGGCAGGCTCGCCCACAGTCTCGACACCATGGTCCAGACCATCAGCCAGCGGACCAAGGATCTCAAGGAGGCCAACGAGCAGCTGATCTGGCTGTCCATGCTCGACGGCTTGACCGGGATCGCCAATCGCCGCATGTTCGACCTGAATATCAAAAAGGAATGGCGCCGGGCCATGCGCGACCAGACCCCTCTTTCCCTGATTCTGCTGGATGTGGATTTTTTCAAGGGCTACAATGACACCTACGGTCATCTCCAGGGGGACCAGTGTCTGATCAGGGTGGCGAGTTCCCTCCAGCAACAGGTCCACCGGCCGTCAGACTTGGCGGCCCGCTACGGCGGCGAGGAGTTTGTCCTGGTCCTGCCCAACACCTCGGCAGAGGGCGCCATGCTCCTGGCCGAACGGGTGCGCTCGGCGGTGCAGGCGCTGGCAATCGAACACCGCGCCTCCCAGGTGTCGCCGTTTGTGTCGATCAGTCTCGGCGTGGTGACCACGGTGCCGCCGGTTGAACGCGAAGACGGCGCGATGCACGAATTTCTCGCACTGGCCGACAAGGCGCTGTATCAGGCCAAACAGCAAGGCCGCAACAGGGCAGTCTTCGAGCCTGTCCCGTCTCGGCGCCACCTCGGTGCTCCCGACGACAGCAAGCCGGAAACGCACCGTTCCGGCAGAGGGGAAAAAACATCCCATGAATCCAGGCAATGACGCATCGTTGACGTCGATGACCGGACTGCCCGCCACGGGACAAACCAGCAGCGCTTCCGGTAAACGCCTCCCGGGGAAGGGTGGGCTTGTCCATCCACTTCTCCTCGTCCTGGCGTTGTCCGTTTGTCTGTCGGGATCTCCCGCGTCCGCAGGAGATCCGCCAGGAGTTGGCCTCACCGCCGAAGAGCGGGCCTGGCTGGCGCACAATCCTGACAAGCTGACCCTCTATTTCAGCACCGATTTTCCGCCCATCGAATTTGCCTCGACCTCGGGCGAGTTCACCGGCATGGGCGCGGACCTCATCGCCCTGGTGGAAAAACAGCTCGGCATCCGCTTTATCAAGCGCCCTGCCCAAACCTGGAACCAACTGCTTGCCGCCCTGGCAAGCGGGGAATGCGCGGTCGCGCCAACCATCGTCCGCACCGCTGAGCGGGAGCGGTACGCCCTGTTCACCGCCCCGTACGCCACGGTGCCGGTGGTCCTCATCACCACCCGGGCGATCCACGACACCATCAGCCTCAACGCCCTGCCCGGCCGGCGCCTCGGTGCGGTTTCCGGCTTTGTGACCGAACACTACCTGCGCGATCTGGCCCAGGGCCGCTTCGAGGTGGTGCCCGTGGCCAATGTTGCCGAAGGGTTGCGCAAGCTGTCGTTCGGTGAGTTGGATGCCTTCGCGGAAAATCTTGCCGTGGCTGCCTACTCGATCGAACAGGACGGACTGCCCAACCTGCGGGTGGCCGGGAACACCGATTATGTCTTTGCCTTGAGCATCGGGGTAAACCGTTCATACCCCTTGCTCTACAGCTCTATTCAAAAGGCATTGGCAGCGGTTCCCCCAGCCGAACTTGAACAGGTGCGGCGGCGCTGGATTTCACTGCGCACCGACAGCCTCTCTCCGGAAACCCGCCGCCTGTTGTGGTTGATCGGTTGCTTTACCATCATGCTGCTCCTTGGGCTGGCAGGGATCAGCTATGTGCTCAAACGTCGCCTCAACCAGCAGGTTGACAGCCTGAAAACCGCGCAACAAAAGATCCTGGAACAGGCCGAACTCCTCCAGCTGGCCATTGATACCACCCAAGCGGCGGTCTGGGATCTGCAGCCATCCCGCGGCATCCTCCATCTCGGCGCCGCAGGGCATTGTTTTCCCGACAGCGCCAACACGGCCGATCACTTTGTGGCTCTGGATACCTGGCAGGTCATGATCCATCCCGAGGACATGCCGCATCTACGGGATGCCTACAGAGACTACCTCCGTTCGGGGGGCAAGGGGCTGTTTGAAATCGAATTCCGCCTGCGCAGCGCCAGCGGCGATTGGCGATGGGTGCTGTCCAAGGGCAAAGCCGTGGCATGGGACGAGCAGGGGCAGCCTTCCCGTCTCATCGGCCTGGACATCGATATCGAGGAACTGAAAAAGGCGCAGGAGGCGATGCGCCGCAGCGAGGCCCGTTTCCGCTCGCTGTTTGCCATGGCGCCGGTACCGCTTGCCAGTGCCTCCCGGGATGGCCGCATCCTGATGGTGAACGATCGTTTTACCCAAATCCTCGGCTATACCCTTGCCGATCTGCCCACCCTGGAGCAATGGTGGCTGCTGGCCTATCCCGACCCGCAGTACCGGCATGAGGTCCGGCAGCACTGGCAGACCGTGGCCCAACAGGCCTTGCACGGCGAGTTCGGGATGATATCCGGTGAATTCCGGGTTACCTGCAAGGACGGCATAGAACGCATCATGCTCATCGGCGCCGCCAGCATCGGCGAAGTGCTGCACGTCTCCTTTTTCGACATCACCGAACACAAGCGGGCCGAGGAAGTCTTGGATCGCGAGCGCACCAATCTGCGGGCCATTGTCCATGCCTCGCCGGTGGCAGTGCTGGTGTTCGACAGCGGCGGCAGGGTGGTTGACGCCAACCGGGCCGTTGAACGGCTGTTCGCGCTGACCTCCGGGCAGTGGCGGGGCGGCACCTGGGGCGACCTGCTCCGCTGCCCGAACCGCCTCGTTCATCCCCAAGGCTGCGGCCATGCCCCTGACTGCGTCAACTGCGTCTTTTCGCGAGCCATCAGGGAAACCATAACCGGCAGCACACCCGCTCGCGACCGGGAAGCCGAGGCCGTGCTCGACGTCCCCGGTTCGGCCAAACGCCTCTGGCTGCGTTTCAGCATCGAACCGTTTGAGCTCAATGGCCAACCCCATGTTGTCATGGCCCTTGACGATCTGAGCGCGCGCAGGCAAGCCGAGGAGGCGCTACGGGCCTCGGAGGCAAAACTCCGTTCCCTGTTCGCCGCCATGCAGGATGTGATCCTCGTGCTGGACGCGAATGGCCGCTATCTTGAAATCGCCCCCACCGACCCCTCGTTGCTGTGCCGCCCACCCGAAGGATTGCTGGGCAAAACGCTGGCCGAGGTGTTCCCGCCGGAAAAGGCCGCCGAGTTCCTGGCCGCGATCCGCACGGTGCTTGACAACGGCAAACGGGTCTTCCTCGACTACACCGTCCCGGTGGTTGACGGACGGGATCTGTGGTTCGCGGCCATCGTCGCGCCGCTGGCAGCGGACCGGGTTGTCTTGATCGCCCGGGATATCACCGACCGCAAACGGGCGGAAGAGGAACGGGGGAAGCTCCAAGAACAGCTGATGCAATCGCAAAAGCTGGAAGCGGTCGGTATCCTCGCCGGAGGCGTGGCCCATGATTTCAACAACATGCTGGGAGCGATCATCGGCTACACCGAACTCACCCTGGGCACGATGGAGCAAACCGACCCGCTGCGCCGCAACCTGCAGAGGATTCTCGACGCGGCCGAGCGTTCCGCCGCCCTGACCCGCCAGCTGCTGGCCTTTGCCCGCAAGCAGACCGTGGCGCCGGTGATCCTGGATCTGAACGAATCGGTGGCAGGCATGCTGAAAATGCTCCGGCGACTGATCGGCGAAAACATCACCCTGGCCTGGCTGCCGGGACCGCTGCCCTGCACGGTCAGGATCGATCCCACCCAGTTGGATCAACTCCTGGCCAACCTGTGTGTCAATGCCCGCGACGCCATTGGCGAGAATATCGGCACGATCACCATCAAAACCGCCACCGTCTCCCTGGACGAGACCTTTTGCCGGGCCCAGGCCTCGGCTGCTCCCGGCGAATACGTGCTCCTGGCCGTCAGCGACGATGGCTGCGGCATGGACAAGGCGACCATGGACCACATTTTTGAACCGTTTTTCACCACCAAGGAACTGGGACAGGGCACGGGGCTCGGCCTCGCCACCGTCTACGGCATCGTTACCCAGAACGAGGGGTTCATCACCGCCGCAAGCGAGCCGGGAACGGGAACCACCTTCACTGTCCACCTGCCGTACCAGGACGATCGCGCCGAGGAGACAGCGCAGGCAGGTCCCGTGGACATCCCGATCAGCCGGGGCGAAACCATCCTCCTTGTCGAGGACGATCCCACCTTGCTGGATATGAGCACGATGATGCTCCACCATCTGGGGTACACGGTGCTTCCGGCGGCCACGCCGAGCGAGGCGTTGCGCCTGGCCCAAGATCCGTCCGCACGCATCGACCTCTTTCTCACCGACGTGGTCATGCCGGAAATGAATGGCCGGGAACTGGCCGAGCGGTTGCAAACGGTCCGGCCGGCCATGCGCCATCTGTTCATGTCCGGCTATACCTCCAACGTCATCGCCCATCGCGGCATCCTGGACGAGGGACTCAATTTCATTCAGAAACCGTTTTCTCTCCAGGAACTGGCCACCAAGATCCGGACGGTGCTGGACGAACCCCAGCCCTAGGAAAACGAGCGAACATCCACCGGCGCGAAAAAAAACACCGGGGATGCGAGTGGGCATCCCCGGTGTAACCTGCGGCGGCGAACAACGGAACCGTTGGCGTCCGCCGCAATCTTCAGTTGCCTAGTGCCGTTGCCCCTTTGCCCTGAATGGCCTGGGGGAGGACGATGGTGGAGAGCGAATTCTTCGGCGATCCCTCGATGATCCGGTCGCTGTAGGTGAGATAGACCAAGGTGGAACGCTTCTTGTCGAAAAAGCGCACCACCTGCACCTTCTTGAACAGCAGCGAGGCCGACTTCTTGAAGACCTCCTTGCCGTCGTCCTTGCCCGAGGCCACCGATTCCGGCAGGGTGATCGGCCCGGTTTGGCGGCAGGAGATCGAGGCGTCCGAGGTATCCTCGGCCACACCGATCGCGCCCTTGACGCCGCCGGTCTTGGCGCGGCTGACATAGCAGGTGGCGCCGCTGATATCGGGATCGTCAAAGGCCTCGATCACGATCTTGTCGTTGGCGCCGAGAAACTTGAAGGTGGTGCTGACCTGGCCGATCTCCTCGGCCATTGCCGGTACCACCACCATCAGAGACAGAACACATCCCACGGTTATTGCTCGCCAGTTGCGCATGGCCTACTCCTTCTTGTTTTTTGCCGCCGAGCGGTTGAGGGCGCTGAGCAGCGATTTGATCGAAGCAACGATGATGTCGGTATCGACGCCCGCACCCCACCAGCTCTCGTCATCCTGATCGAGGATCTCGATATAGCTCACCGCCTTGGAGGAACTGCCGCGAGTCAGGGCATGCTCGTGGTAGGAGTGGAGCACAAAGCGCAGCCCCAGTCCCTCGCGCAGGGCGGTGCAGAAGGCATCCAGCGGTCCGTTGCCCGCCGCCCGGATGACCTTTTCTTCCCCCTTGACCACCACCATCGCCTCGATTTCGGCGATCGAGCTTTCCTCGTCGCGGTCGAAATGGCGCTTGAGCACGTTGAACGATTTCAGGTGATAGCCGTTGCTGTTGAGCAGATATTCCTTCTCAAAGGTGTGAAACACCATTTCCGCGGTGAGCTCGTCACCGTAGGCATCGGATACCTCCTGGATCACCCGGCCAAAGCCCGGGCGCATGTCCTTGGGCAGTTTGAAGCCGAACTCGTGGTCCATGATGTAGGCCACCCCGCCCTTGCCCGACTGGCTGTTGATGCGGATGATCGACTCATAGGTGCGGCCGACGTCCTGGGGATCGATCGGCAGATACGGGACCTCCCACAGGCCGCTCTCGGTCAGTTCCAGGGCGGTCATGCCCTTGTTGATCGCATCCTGGTGCGAACCGGAAAAGGCCGTGTACACCAATTCGCCCGCATAGGGGTGGCGCGGATGGACCTTCATCTTGGTACAGCGCTCATAGGTGTTGATCACCTTGTTGATCCGGGAAAAGTCAAGCCGCGGGGCAACCCCCTGGGTAAACAGGTTGAGCGCCAGGGTGACGATATCGACGTTGCCGGTGCGCTCGCCATTACCGAACAGGGTGCCCTCCACCCGATCGGCCCCGGCCATCAACGCCAGCTCGGTGGCCGCCACCGCCTCGCCCCGGTCGTTGTGGGCATGCAGACTGATCAGGGCGCAATCACGATTTTTCATGTGGCGGCAGAACCACTCGATCTGGTCGGCATAGATGTTCGGGGTCGACAATTCCACCGTGGCCGGCAGGTTGATGATCACCGGGTTCGCCGGGGTCGGTTCCCACACATCCATGATCGCCTCGCAGATCTCCAGGGCAAAATCGAGCTCGGTGCCGGTGAAACTCTCCGGAGAATACTCGTAGCGAATCCTGGTCTCGGTCCGTTCGGCCTGCTCGCGGATCAGTCGTGCTCCGGCCACGCCCAATTCAATGATCTCCTTGCGATTCATCTTGAACACCACGTCGCGTTGCAGGGTCGAGGTGGAGTTGTACAGGTGGACAATGGCCTCGCGAGCCCCCTTGAGGGACGCAAAGGTTTTCTTGATCAGCTGTTCGCGGGCCTGGGTTAGCACTTGGGGGACAACGCCATCGGGGATGTGGTTGCCGTCGATCAGCAGGCGAAGAAAATCGTATTCGATCTGCGAGGCTGAGGGAAAGCCGACCTCGATCTCCTTGAAGCCGATCTGCACCAGGAGTTGGAACATCTCCAGCTTTTCTTCCAGGTTCATCGGCTGGATGAGGGCCTGATTGCCGTCACGCAGATCGACGCTGCACCAGATCGGCGCCGAGGTGATCACCTGATCCGGCCAGGTGCGGTCGGTCAGCCGGACCGGCGGATAGGGACGATATTTTTTCAATTTTTCCTGATCCATGGTGTGCTCCGTCAAGAGGTCAAAAAAAAAGCCACGGTTTGGAAACCGTGGCTTTGAAGGTTCAGTTTTGGTGGAGTCCGTCAGGACACACCCCCCTCTTCTGCCACAGTTTCCCTGTGCAGTCGGCTAAGGAGAAGAAGGAGCGCAAGCGAGCGTGTCATGATGGAATCCTTGTTGAATGGTGCTCACATACTAAAGCCCCAGCTTCATTTGTCAAGCAGGAAAACACGGTCTTCCGTTCATCCCTTCATCTCGCCGCGGAGAAATTTCTCCGCCAGATCGACGTCGCGTTTGGAGCCGATGATCAAGGGCACCCGTTGATGCAAACTTTTGGGTTCGATATCGAGGATGCGCCGGCCATCATCGGTGATCGCCCGCCCACCGGCCTGCTCGACGATCATCGCCAGGGGGGCGGCCTCGTACAACAGGCGCAGCTTGCCCTCGGATTTCTCGCCGCTTTTCTTGTCGCGGGTGTAGAGGAAGACGCCGCCCTTGATCAGGTTGCGATGGAAATCGGCCACCAGCGAACCGATGTAGCGCAGGCTGTAGGGGCCCTTGCCGCCGTCGGCCTGCTTCAGGTAGTTGATGTAGTCACGGGTACTGTCGAACCACTGGTTGGCATAGGCCTCGTTGACGCTGTAGTAAAGCGAAGCCTCCGGGATCTTGATGTCGGGGTGAGAGAGAAAAAACTCGCCCACGCTCGGGTCGAGGGTAAAGCCATGCACCCCGGAGCCGGTGGTGTAGACCATCACCGTGGACGAGCCGTAGATGATGTACCCGGCCGCCACCTGTTTGCTGCCCTGCTGCAGCAGATCGCCCACATTGCCTTGGCCGGAGGGGCTCAGCCGTCGGTGAATGGAGAAGATGGTGCCGATGCTGACGTTGACATCGATGTTGGAGGAGCCGTCGAGCGGATCAAAGGCGATGGTGTAGTTGCCCTCGTAGCCGTCCAGCACCGGGATGACGTCGTCATCCTCCTCCGAGGCCATGACGCACACATGGCCGCACTGCTCCATGCGCCGCTTGATGGTCTGGTTGGCGAAGACGTCGAGCTTCTGCACGCTCTCGCCCTGGATATTGGTGCGTCCCGACTGGCCGAGGATGTCGGCCAATCCGGCCATGTTGACCTCGGCACTGATGATCTTGCCGGCCACGACCAGATCGTTGAGCAAACCGGTGAGGGCGCCGGTGGCCTCCGGATGGAGCAACTGATCGTCCATGATCTGACGGCTGACGGTGATTCCCTTTCTCTTGGCGAGCATGGTGTTCTCCTCCCAACGCCTCCCGGCGGCAGAGCCTCTCCGGGTGACAGCTTATTTTTTTTCAGCGGTTTTCAGCGGTTTCCATTGGCTCAGGCAGGCCACCAGGGTGCGCACGCCGGTGCCCGACGGACCTTTGGGGATATAGCTTTTTTCGGTGAAATCCCAAGCGGTTCCGGCAATGTCCAGATGCGCCCAGGGAGTCTCGCCGACAAATTCCTGCAGATAGCAGGCAGCGGTGATGGTCCCGGCGCTGCGGTCGCTGCCGGCATTCTTGATGTCCGCCACCCGCGAGTCGATCTGCTTGCGGTACTCCGGGCCCAGGGGCAGGCGCCACAGTGGTTCCGCCACCTGGGCGCCAGCCTCGATCAGCTGGGCGGCCAATTGATCGTTATTGGTCAGCAAACCGGTGTAATGGTGGCCAAGACCGATGATCACCGCCCCGGTCAGGGTGGCCAGGTCGATCACCGCCTCGGGCTGGTAGGTCTCGATGCCGTAAGCCAGGGCATCGGCCAGGATCAGTCGTCCCTCGGCGTCGGTATTGATGATCTCCGAGGTCTTACCGCCAAAGTGACGGATAACGTCGCCCGGTTTGAGCGCTGCCGAGCCGGACAGATTTTCGGTGGCCGGGATCAGGGCGACCACATTGACCCCTTCGAGGCCGATCTCGGCGATGGCCTGCATGGCGGCCAGCACGGCCGCGCCGCCGCACATGTCGTATTTCATGTCCTCCATGCCGGCCGGCGGCTTGGCGCAAAGGCCACCCGAATCAAACGTCAGCCCCTTGCCCACCAGCAGCAGGGTCGGATGTTTCTTGTTGGTGCGGTATTCGAGGATCACCAGCTGCGGCGGCAGGGCCGAGCCCTGATTGACACCGAGAATGCCGCCCATGCCCAGTTTGTGCATGGCTCCCTTGTCGAGCACCTTGCACTTGAGGCGGGTTCTCTTACTCAGCTTCTTGGCATATTCGGCAAATTCGGCCGGTGTCCAGCCATTGCCCGGCTGGTTGGCCATGTCGCGGGCCGCGCAGGTGGCCTCGGCAAGTGCCCGGCCCCGCTCCAGCCCCTTGCGCACCGCGCTCTGCGAAAGCCCTCCGTCGTGGAGAAAAAAATGCTCCACCCTGGCGGGCTTGTCCTTGTCTTCCTTGGGATTTTTATAAAAATCAAAGCGATAGTTGCCAAGCAGCATTCCTTCGACACAGCATTCGGCGATCTCCACCGCGTCGAGCAGATAGTCCTTGGGCAGCACCAGCAGCACGTCCCTGGCCTTGACGGCGGCCGCCTGCTTGGCCACAATGCCTCCGGCCAGCCGCAGCTGCTCCCGGCGGACATTGATCGCGTCGTCCTGTTTGCCCAAACCGACGAACAGTACCCGCCTGGCGGCTAGCGCTCCGTCTTCTCCGGCCTCCAGCAAGGCGGGATAGAGCAGCACGGCCTGCTCCTTGGCCCCCTTGAAGTCACCGGTCTCCCAGACCTGTTGCAGGGCCCGGTTGAGAATCCTGTTCTCCTCGGCGAGATGGGGAATTTCCTCTTCCACCAGATACACCAGCAAATCGCCGATGAATGCTTTGGGGGCCTGATCAAACAACGCAATGGTGACAGCCTCGGTGTGCACGGGACTCACTCCTTCCTTCGCGATGACGGCATAATCCTTTCAAAACCTGTGGGAACTGTTTATTGTAGGGTTTTCATACACTAAACCGGGTTGAACCTCAATCGGCAAAACCTCTGTCGGCAGGCAGCCTGGAAAAAACATCGTGCCCTTGCGGAGGTTTCCCGTGCTGGTTGTCTTTATTCTCGCCGTGGGCAGTGCCCTGTTGGTGTCCACCACTTGTTCGCTCTTCGAGGCGATCCTCCTGAGCCTGTCCGCGCCACAGGTGGAGCTGCTGTGCGAAACCCATCCCCGGCAGGCCGAGCGGATGCGAAAATTCAAGGAAAACATCGAACAACCGATCACCGCCATCCTCACCCTCAACACCCTGGCCCACACCATCGGCGCCTCGGTGGCCGGCGCCGC
Source organism: Desulfobulbus propionicus DSM 2032 (assembly GCF_000186885.1). Classification (GTDB taxonomy): domain Bacteria; phylum Desulfobacterota; class Desulfobulbia; order Desulfobulbales; family Desulfobulbaceae; genus Desulfobulbus; species Desulfobulbus propionicus. Next base: position 2,648,696 of record NC_014972.1, read on the forward strand.
CGCTGTCGCCCTGTTCGGCCAGAATGGTCTGGTGTGGTTTTCCCTCGCCTTCACCCTCGCCATCCTCCTGTTCACCGAGATCCTGCCCAAGACCATCGGGGTCACCTTTGCCCGACAATTGGGGCCTTACATCGTTGTGCCCCTCCACATCATGATCGTGGTCCTCAAACCGCTGATCGTCCTCGCCCAGCTGATGACCCGGATGGTGCCCAACAGCCACAAGCCCCACCTGATCTCGGCGGAGGAACTGAAAACCATCGCCAGCCTGAGCCGGAAATCCGGCGAAATCGAAGCCGATCAGGAGAAAGTGATCGCCAACATCCTTCAGTTGGGGGAAAAAACCGTGCGCCAGGTAATGACCCCCCGCACGGTCATGTTTTCCGCCTCGCACAACCTAACCATCAAGGAAGCGGGACGAATGGAGGGCAAATGGCGGATGCACAGCCGGGTGCCGGTCTACGACAGCGAACCGGACAACGTGGTGGGGATCGTGCTCAGTCAGGATGTGCTGATGGCGGCGGCGGTCGGCCAGGACACCCTCAAGCTGTCGCAGATCATGCGGCCGGTCCATTTTGTTCCGGAAACCGCGCCGCTTGACCGGATCTTTGTCGATTTCTTCGAGCGCTACCAGCATCTCTTTGTAGTGGTCGACGAATACGGCAGCGTCACCGGGGTGATCAGCATGGAAGACATCCTGGAGGAGATCATCGGTCGGGAGATTGTCGATGAATCGGACAAGGCGCGCAACATGCGGGAATTGGCCATGATCAGGAAGAAAAAGCTGCACACCGCCTGACCGTTGACGAAAAAATCGCGGGCTCGCTCCAGCCGAACCTGGCGATTTGTCACCATTCGTGGTAGGTTGCCGCCGGTTGCATGCGCCGGAGGTCGTGGAACACGTCCACGACTTGCGCATCAGCCAGGCAACGGCCCTCTCGCCGCTGACCGCAACCAAGGAGTGTTTTCTGTGCGTTGCCGAGCGGTCACAATCCAATCCGAATGTTTTCCAACCGTCCAACCAGGACCTGCCGCATGATGACCACGCTGTTTTCCCGTCCACGGCTCGCGATCCTTGCCCTGCCTCTGTTCTGCGCGCTTGCCGCCGCTTCGGCCCGGGCGGACATTCTCTATATCAAGCCCAGCCTGGAAGTACTGATGCGCAAAAACCAGGGGGACAATGCCCGCGTCGTGGCCCGGCTCCCCATGGGCACGGCGGTGAATCTGATCCAGGGCGGCAAGGAGTGGTCGCACATCCGCCTCCAGGATGGCACCCAGGGCTGGGTGCGCAGCCGCTTTCTCGGCAGCTCGCCGATCATTCCGGTGGCCAACATCAAACCCGGGGTCGGACCTGACGGCAAGGTCAACGACGTCCAGTCGCGCTTCGTCGATCTGGCCGAGGAAAATGGCCGGCTGCGGAAGGAGTTGGCGGTGTGCGTCACCGATCGCAGCACCCTGGCCGATAAATACCAGACCCTGATCGACGATCCCGACGGGGCCCACAACGCCAAGACCTCCCTGGGCGAAGCGCAACGCCAGATCGCCGACCTGCAACAACAGCTGACCGCGGCCCAGATCGAATGCACGGTGCTGAGAAAAAATCAATCGATCAAATGGTTTTTCACCGGCAGCATCGTGTTGTTGCTGGGGTGGCTGATCGGCCGCCTGAGCGGCAACGGCAAGAAAAAGCGTCCGTCCCTGTTGAACTGACCCCAGGCGGTGTTGGCCTTACTCCAGGGCTTCCAAGGTCACCCGGACCTCGACCTCCGCGGAATCGCGCAATAGGGTGAGAGCGATGCTTTCCCCCACCTCGTGGCGTTCCAGCTCATCGCGCAGGTTGTCGTAATCCTTGATCTTCTTACCATTGACCGCCACGATGATATCCCCCAGCACCAACCCCTCGCGCACCTGAGTCGTGCCGCGCAGTCCCGCCTTTTCCGCCGATGATCCCGGCTGCACCTTGAGCACCATCACCCCCTCCAGGCCGAGCTCTTCCATCAACCTGGGGTTGGCCAAAGCGATCCCCAGACCGGGCCGAATCAGTTTGCCCTTGCTGATGATTTGCGGCACCACCCGGTTGACCTCGCCCACCGGCACGGCGAAACCAATTCCCGAACTGGCCCCGGATGGACTATAGATGGCGGTGTTGACCCCGATCAACCTTCCAGCGCTGTCCAGGAGCGGACCGCCGGAGTTGCCGGGATTGATGGCCGCGTCGGTCTGGATGACGTCATGGATGGTGCGACCGGTCACCGCGGTGATCTCCCGGCCCAGAGCGCTGACCACGCCGGTGGTCAGGGTCTGGTCGAGACCAAACGGATTGCCGATGGCAAACACCTTCTGCCCGACCAGCAGGTTCTTGGATTCACCGATGGCCAGGGGCTGCAGTTTGTTGGCCGGAGCGCTGATCTGCAGCACCGCCAGATCCCGATCCGGCGCCGCGCCCACCAGCACCGCCTTCCAGGTGGTGTGATCGGCCAAGGTCACCTCCAGACGGTTGGCGTCGGAAATGACATGAAAATTGGTGACGATCCGTCCCTGCTTGTCCCAGATGAAGCCCGACCCGGTGCCTTGAGGGATCTCGTAGACATTGAGGTTGAACAAATTGCGCCGCACCGCGATGCTAGTGATGTAGACCACCGAAGGCGCGGCGTTGCGGAAGATGTCGATGGTGGTCCGCTCGTCGCTGGCCAGATCGCCCCGCGCCTCCACTGCCCGGGGCACGGCCCGGGGATCGAGGGGAGCGGGTTGAAAGGTTTGAAAGGCGAGCCAGCCGAGGACGCAGAGGAGGACGACGAGATACAGTGGTTTCATGGCAAGGCCTGCAAAAGCAAAAGGACACGATATCCGGAAAGGGCTGCAAACGCCTCCCGGATCAGAGCCATTTCTTGCGCCGGAAAAAGAGCAGGGTCATGGCTGAAGAGAGGATCATCAGCAACACGGCAAAGGGATAGCCCCAGATCTCGTCCAGTTCGGGCATGAACTTGAAGTTCATGCCGTAGGCGCTGGCGATCAGGGTCGGCGGCATGAAGATCACCGTGACCACGGTAAAGATCTTGATCACCCGGTTCTGCTCCATGTCCACCAAGCCGAGGAAGGTGTTCTGCAGGAATTCGAGCCGTTCGAAGTTGAACGAGGTGTGGTCCAGCAGCGAGCCCACGTCCTTGATCATGATCCGCATGTTCTCGTAATCTTCCTTGGGAAACATCTTGCTTTTGAGCATCGAGGAGAGAATGCGCTGTTTCTCGACGATATTCTCGCGGATGGCAATGGTTGTCTCCTGCAGGGTGGTGATCTTGAGCAACAGCTCGCGGTTTGGGTCCTTGTCGCCGATCATCTGCTTGCTGATCTCGGAGATCTTGTCGGTGATGTGCTCGATCAGGTCGGCATCGTAATCGATCCGAGTTTCGAGAATGGTGAGAAAGATGTCCTCGCCGTCCACCGGTTTGATCGCCCGCAGCTTACGGTACGTCTCGGAAAAGGAGCGGAATTCGTGGGACCGCTGGGTGATGAGGATCTTGTCCTTGAGAATGAACGAGACCGGTTCATTGGAAAAGGTGTTGTTTTCCGGGATGAGGAAATTGAGGTTGATGCCGATCTCGTCCTCGGTCTCGACGTACTTCGAACTGGACTCGATTTCCTCGCTCTCCTGTTTGGTGAACAGCTCCACCCGGAAATCGCGTTCCACCTGGTGGATTTCCTCCTCGGTGGGATTGATCAGGTCGATCCAGAAAATGTTGGGACTGACGGAACTGTTGCCAGTTTCCATCTTGACCACCTTGTTGTCTAAGAAAAAATAATTGACCATGGCAACGGTCCTGGATCAGATTGTAAAAAAAGTACGGCTCATGCACGCACCAGCATCAGGCAGCATCCCCTGCTCGGGGTTTCATGCGTTTCTCCATCGGCATCGCCCAACCCGTGCCGGCAGAGGAAGGGAGCTATTGTACTGAGCTGTCGGGAGAAAAGTCAATCGGGAAAAGGTGGCTGCCAGGCGGATTCGGATGGGTCATCCCCAGGTGCAAGACGTGCGCCCCCGGCAACCGATTTACTCGAACAGGCCGCTTTTCTGGGCAAGATAACAGAGGACAAAGCCGATGGCCATGGCGGTCAAGCCCACCCGCCGCAGCTGTTTGGGGTCCATGTCCAGAATCTGGCGCAACCAGCGCTGCATGGATTCCGGCGAGGCCGCATAAGGCAGCCCCTCGAGGACAAGGATCAGGCCGATGAGTGTGATCAATAGTTTCATGGGACTGCCATACCAGAAAGGAGCTGACCCCGCAAGACGCCCACAAAGATATTGACAATGGCCGGTCAAAAAAAGTACCTTGCCGGCAAACCCATCGTTTTTGTTTTCATTCCACTTTTTCCGCTGAACGTTGCACACAATGGGCGAGCCCCTGAACGCCGGCGGGAGACATGCACGATACATTCATGACGCACACATCCTCCAAATACACCGAAGCCGGCGTTGATATCGACAAGGGCAATGCTTTCATCTCCCGCATCAAATCCATCGTGGCTGACACCCACCGACGCGGAGTCCTCACCGATATCGGCGGTTTTTCCGGGCTCTTTGCCATCGGCCACGAGGATCTGAAAAATCCGGTGCTGATCGCCTCCACCGACGGCGTGGGCACCAAGCTCAACGTGGCCAAGCTGTGCAACAAGCACGACACTATCGGTATCGACCTGGTGGCCATGTGCGTCAACGACGTGATCGTTAGCGGAGCCAAGCCACTCTTTTTTCTCGATTATTTCGCCAGCAGCTCGCTTGATCTCGATGTCGCCACCGAGGTGGTGCGCGGCATCGCCACCGGCTGCAAACAGGCCCAATGTTCGCTGATCGGCGGTGAAACCGCGGAGATGCCTGGGCTCTATCAACCGGGCGACTACGATTTGGCCGGCTTCGTGGTCGGTATCGGTGATCGCAACGCCCTCATCGACGGCAGCGACATCCGTGTCGGCGATCGGATCATCGGCCTGGCCTCCTCGGGCATCCATTCCAACGGTTACTCGCTGGTCCGCAAGGTCTTCTTCGAGGAACTGGGAAAAAAGGTGGACGACTCTATCGAGGAATTTGGCTGTACGGTCGGCGAGGAACTGCTGCGGCCAACCCGCATCTATGTGGAAAGCATCATCAACATCCTGCGGCGCTGCACCATCCACGGCCTCGTGCACATCACCGGTGGCGGCTTCATCGACAACATTCCCCGCATCCTGCCCGCCGGCTGCGCGGCCCACATCAACAAGGACAGCTGGCCGGTGCTGCCGGTGTTCACTTATTTGCAGAACAAGGGGAACATTTCCGCCGCCGAGATGTACCGGACCTTCAACATGGGCATTGGCATGATGGCTGTTGTCCCGGAAAACAGTGTCGACGACCTGTTGCACCAGTTCCGCGCCCACGGCGAACAGCCCTATCTGATCGGCGAGATCAAGGCCGCCCAGGCCGGCCATGAGCGTCAGGTGATCATCGACGGGATTTGCTGAACAGAGCACTCTCAAGCAATAGGAACAAAAAAGCTCCGGATGACTTGGTCATCCGGAGCTTTTTTGTTTGCTGCTCGACCTATTTTGTTACGCGGTTCTCCCGCAGTCGACCTCGGAGCCCTTGAGCTTTTCCAACCCGTGTTCCAGGGCCGGCAGTACCGCCTCCAGGTTCTCGCCCGCCGCCTTCCGGCTGCCCGGCAGGTTGAGGATGAGACACTCTTTGCGAATCCCGGCAATGCCGCGCGACCAAACCGCCTGGATGGTTGTGCGCAGGCTGGCCTGGCGCATGGCCTCGGCCAGCCCGGGCACTTCCCGTTCGATCACCGCCCGGGTGGCCTCTGGGGTACGGTCACTGGGCGACACTCCGGTGCCGCCGGTGGTGACGATCAGATCCAGCCCCTGCTCATCCACCCAACTGATCAGGGTCTGTTCAATCAGCGGTTGCTGATCGGGGATGATCAGCGTTGCCGCAATCTCGTACCCTTGGGCGCGTAGCATCTCCTGAAGCAATGGGCCGCTGGTGTCCTCGCGCTCGCCGCGCGCCCCCTTGTCGCTCAGGGTGAGGACACCACACCGATAGGGACGGGAGAAAGGCGTGCTCACTATTCCTCCGCTTTTTCCTTCTCGTATTCGGCGATGATCTTCTCCGCGATCTGGGCCGGCACCTCCTCGTAATGGGAGAACTTAACCGTGAAGGTGCCGCGGCCTCCGGTCATCGAAGTCAGATCCAAGGCATAGAGCAGGATCTCGGATTGGGGTACGTGGGCGTTGATGACCTCGTACTTGTCGGTCGAATCCATGCCCAGCACCCGGCCGCGCCGGCTGTTGAGATCGCCCATGACATCGCCGACAAAATCCTTGGGCACCCGCACCTCCACCTCGGTGATCGGTTCAAGTAGCACCGGATTGGCCTGGACCACGCCCTTCTTGAAGGCCAGCGACCCGGCCACCTTGAAGGCCATCTCCGAACTGTCGACGGTGTGATAGGAGCCGTCGATCAGGCTGACTTTCAAATCGACAAAGGGATACCCGGCGATCACGCCCTTTTCCATGGCCTCGATGATGCCCTTCTCCACCGCCGGTCGGTACTGCTGGGGGATAACACCGCCGACGATCTTGTCGAGGAATTGAAACTGCTCGCCCCGGGGCAGCGGCTCCATCTCGATGGTGCAGTCGCCGAACTGGCCGCGGCCGCCGGATTGCTTCTTGTGCTTGCCCTGAACCGTGACCTTGCCCTTGAGGGTTTCGCGATAAGGCACCTTGGGCGTGCGCAATTCCATCTCCACGCCGAACTTACGTTTGATCTTCTCGCCGATCACCTCAAGATGCACCTGGCCAACGCCGGAAATGAGGGTCTCGTGGGTCTGTTGCTCGCGAGTCAGCTTCAGGGTCAGGTCTTCGTCGAGCAACCGGGTGATGGAGGAGAACAGCTTTTCCTCATCGCCCTTCTTGGCGCTGACCGCATAGGCAATCACCGTGGGCAGCGGCTCGATCATCGGGTAGCTGATCGGGTTGGCCTCCTCGCACAGGGTATCGCCGGTGGTGGTTTCCTTGAGTTTGGCCACGGCCACCACCATGCCGGGAATGGCCTGGTCGACGGGTTTCTGCTCCTTGCCGGCCATGATGTACAGTTGGCCGTAGCGCTCGGCGGTTTCCTTGTTGACGTTATAGAAGGCGTCGCCCTTAAGGGTACCGGAAAAGACGCGGAAAATGGTCAGGCGGCCGGCAAAGGGATCGGCCATGGTCTTGAACACCAGGGCGGAGAAGGGCGCATCGGCGGTGCCGGGACGCTCCACCGCATCCCCAGTTTTGGGGTGGGTGCCGACGCGGGCCGGACGCTGATCCGGGGAGGGCAGCAGATTGACGATGGCATCAAGCACCACGCTGGACCCCAGGTTGGCGAGCGAGGCGCAAGCGCAGACCGGCGCCACCTTGGCAGCTATGATGGCCTTGGCCAGTCCGGTTTTCAGCTCCTCGTCGGTGAGCACACCCTCTTCGAGGAATTTCTCGATCAATTCGTCATCGGTCTCGGCCACATACTCCATCAGGTTTTCCCGCAGGCTTTCCACCTCGTCCGTCAGGTCGGCCGGCACATCGGCCATCGTGGCCTTGCCGCCATCGGCGAACAACAGGGCCTTGTTGGCCACGATATCGACCACGCCCTTGAACTGGTCCTCGGCGCCAATGGGCAGATAGAGCACCACTGGATTGAGGCCGGTGGCTTCGCGGATGCCGTCGACGGTCTTCTGGAAGTTGGCGCGCTCGCGATCCATCTTGGTGACGCAGATCAGGCAGGGCAGATTGTTGTCCTTGATCAGGTCGACGAATTTCTCGGTTTGCGGACGGATGCCGAGCACCGCGCCGACGGTGAGGATGGCGCTGTCGGCCACCTGGGCGGCAAAGCGGGTTTCGTTGAAGAAGTTGTCGTCACCGGGGGTGTCGATGAGAAAAACTTCTTTTTTCTGCCAGGACAGATGGTTGAAGGCCGCACCGATGGTAATCTTGCGTTTGATCTCTTCCGGCTCGAAATCCATGGAAGAAGTCCCGTCGTCCACCTTGCCCAGCCGTTTCAAGGCACCGGCGGTAAACAGTAAGGCCTCGGCAAGAGTGGATTTGCCGCTGTTGCCATGGCCGAGAATAACCACATTCCTGATCTGCTGTACATCCTGCATGGATACCTCCAGTGAATGAAACGGGTGCTGTATCAATGTTCACGGCTGCATTCCTGCCCGAAAACCGATGAAAAGCCCTTTCTCTTTCGCGGCAAGAATGGTAACCATCGAATCCACAAAAACGACCTCCTGTTATATTCGTATTAAGATTGCAAAGTCAAGCGATAACCCGCTTTCTTCCCGAACCGTCCATGAACGCAGAACCCTCCAATCAACCCTCGACCTCCACCGGAAAAATCGCCCGTTCCGCCGGCGCGGTGAGCATCGCCGTGATGTGCAGCCGGGTGCTCGGCCTGATCCGCGAACAGGTCTTTGCCGGCCTGTTCGGCGCCGGCTTTGCCATTGATGCCTTTGTCGTCGCCTTCCGCATCCCCAATCTGTTGCGGGACCTGTTCGCCGAGGGGGCGCTGTCCGCCGCCTTTGTGACCGTGTTCACCGACTACAGCACCAACCGCGGTTCCGAGGCCACCTGGCGGCTGGCCGGCAACGTGCTGGTCTTCTTCACCCTGCTGATCAGTCTCCTCACCCTGGTCGGCCTCTACTGGACCGAGCCGATCGTCCACCTGCTGGCCCCGGATTTCGATCTGGTCGCGGGCAAGAGCGAACTGACGGTCAAACTCACCCGGATCATGTTTCCCTTCCTGCTCTTTGTATCGCTGGCCGCAGTGGTCATGGGCATGCTCAACACCAAGGGCAAGTTTTTCGTGCCGGCCATGAGTTCGACCTTCTTCAACCTGGGTTCCATCGTCGGCGGCCTGGGGCTCGCCTGGATGTTTCCCCGCTTCGGGCAGCCGGCCATCGCCGGCATGGCCTGGGGTACCTTGATCGGCGGCGCCCTGCAGCTCGTGATACAGCTGCCCACCCTGGTCAAGGTCGGCTTTCAGTTCCGCTTCAACTGCAATCCCTTCGACCCCGGCCTGCGCCGCATCCTGCTGTTGATGCTGCCCGCCACCATCGGCCTGTCCGCCACCCAGATCAACATCTTCGTCAATACCAACTTCGCCGCTTCCTGTGTCGAGGGCTCGGTCTCCTGGCTCAACTACGCCTTCCGCCTGGTGCAGCTGCCCATCGGCGTCTTTGGCGTGGCCCTGTCGATCGCGGTCATGCCGGTGCTGGCCAAACAGGCGGCCGACAAGGACCTGGCCAGCCTCAAGCAGACCTTCACCTCCTCGCTGGTGCTGGTCTTTGCCCTGGCCGTGCCCGCCACCGCCGGGCTGGTGCTGCTGGCCGAGCCGATCATCCGCCTGATCTTCGAACACGGCGCCTTCACCGCCATGGACACCCTGCAGACCGCCGACGCCCTCACCTACTACGCCATCGGCCTGTTCGCCTATGCGGCCATCAAGGTGATGGTGCCGGTCTTCTATGCCATCGGCAACACCAAGTACCCGGTGGTCGGCAGCTTTCTCGGCGTGGCTATCAACATTCTCACCATCACTCTGGTGATTGATGCGCTCCAACACCGGGGCATTGCCCTGTCCACCTCCTGCGCCATGATCCTCAACTTTCTCTTTCTCAGCGTGGTTCTCTATCGCAAGCTCTCGGGCTACCCGTTGGGGTATTTATTGCAGGGATTAGTCAAGATTCTCGTGGCCACGGCGCTGATGTGCGCGGGAATCTGGGGCGTGCAAAGGGTGCTGGCCCCGTGGATGCACGGCCCCACCCTGGTGCAGATCGCAGCCTTGGGAATGGTGATTGGCATGGCGGTGGGGATCTACGGCATGATGCTGCAACTCTTACGACTGCCCGAATTCACCTTGCTCACCGCCAAGGTGGTTCAGCGCTTCCGCAGATCGTAGAGCAGTTGCAACTGGGCGAGCAGGCTGACCACGGCGGTGTCCACATGGAGAATGCGGCTGCCCATGGTGAAGCCATAAAATCCCTGGTCCAGAAAGCGCTGCAGTTCATAGTCGGACCAGCCGCCCTCGGGGCCGACCGCGAGCAACAGCCGTTGGCCGGCCACACCGGAGACCGGGAGACCGACCAGGGTACCATCGGCATCGGGATGGGCGATCAGCCCCTGACCGTTCAGGGTCGGCAGCACATCCTCGACAAAGGGTTTGAACTGGGGGTGAATGGACACCTCGGGCAGCCAGGTGTCCATGGCCTGCTCCATGCCTTCGAGCAGGAAGGTGCGGATTTTGTCCGGCGCCAGCACCGGACTGTGGAAGAAGGATTTTTCCACCCGCCGCGAGCGGATGAGATGAAAGCGCCGTACCCCCAGCACGGTGGCCTGCTTGAGGATACGTTGCAGCATGATTGGCCGGGGTAGCGCCAGGATCAGCTCGATGTGCAGATCGCAGACCGGCTGATGGGTCAGTTCCACGGCCAGCCGCACCAACTCCCCGTCAATGGCCAGCACCCGGCCCGTGCCGACCTGCCCCTGCACCACCCCCACGCGGACAGTATCGCCGGGTACCACCTTGAGCACCTTGCGCAAATGCTCGGAACGGCGGCCGGTAAGAGAAACTTCACCCACAACGAGTTCGGCGGGTTCAATGAGGAGCAAGTTCATGCTGGAGTCGCTCTGTTATAGATTGAGGATTTTCTCCTCAAACGTTAGCGTCGCGAAATAATCCTCGGGCCGCTCCTCGCGTCGAATCATCCGCACCACCCCATCCTTGCCCAATAACAACTCCTGGGGCCGCATCTTGCCGTTGTAGTTGAAGCCCATGGCATGGCCATGCGCCCCGGAATCCTGGATAATGAGGATGTCGCCGTCGGTAATCCTGGGCAGGGGCCGCTGGACCGCGAACTTGTCGTTGTTCTCGCACAGCGAACCAACCACATCGACCGTCTCCATCTCGCCCCCCTCCTTGCCCAGCACCTCGATGTGGTGATAGGCGCCGTAGAGCGCCGGCCGCATCAGGGCGGACATGCAGGCGTCCACGCCGATGTAGGTGCGGTAGATGTCCTTGCGGTTGATCGCCCGCACCACCAGCGCCCCGTGCGGGCCGGTCATATAGCGGCCGCTCTCCATGTACAACGCCGGACAGTAGCCGTGGTGATCCTTGAAATCGACGAACAGAGCAGTGATCTCCTCACCCATGGCCTCGATGTTAAGCGGATCGATGTCCGGCAGATAGGGAATGCCCAGACCGCCGCCGATGTTGATGAATTCGAAAGTGATCCCCAGTTCCTTGCTGATGGTCTCCACCAGTTCCAGCAGCATGGCCGCGGTCTGCACCATGTAGGAGTAGTGGAGTTCGTTGGAGGCGAGCATGGTGTGTAGGCCAAACCGCTTGGCGCCCCTGGCCTGGGCCAGTCGATAGGCCTCGACGATCTGCTCGTGGCTGACGCCGTACTTGGCCTCTTCGGGCTTGCCGATGATGTCGTTGCCGGTGCGGCGGCGGCCGGGATTGTAGCGGAAACAGACCAGCTCCGGCATCGTCGGCACCTTGTCGATCAGGGTGATGTCGTCCAGGTTGAGGATGCACCCCCCATCGGCGGCAGCGGCGGCAAAATCTTCGGCGCTGGTGTTGTTGGAGGTGAACATGATATCATCGGGCTTGGCCCCCAGCTCGCGGGCGAGCATCAGTTCGGTGATCGAGCTGCAGTCAAAGCCAAAGCCCATGTCCTGCATGATGGCCAGGACGGACGGATTGGGCAGGGCCTTGACCGCATAGTATTCGCGAAACTCGGGAATATCCGCAAAGGCCGCCTTCAGTCGCCGTCCGGTTTCGCGGATACCGGCCTCGTCGTAAATGTGAAAGGGCGTGCCGTAGTGGGCGACAATGGCGGGCAGGTGGGGATAGAGACGATCTTTGAACGCTTGGGACATCGGCATGACGGGTTCCTCGAATGGTTCAGCCGCGGATGGGGATGCGCGCGGTCTCTTTGTAGGTTTGGAGAACGGTCGTGGTCCGGGTGGAGACGACCTCGTTGATGATGGCAATTTTTTCCCGGATGATGGCGGCCAGTTCGGCGGTGTCGGCCACGCGGAGCTTGACCAGATAGCCGTCGTGTCCGGCCACATAGTGCACCTCCTGCACTTCGGGAATGGCCGCCAGTTGCTGACCGGTTGGGGGATGATCGCCCACCGAGCGGGTCTGGACTTCGATGAAGGCGATCTGGCGACGGTCAAACCGTTCCGGGTTGAGCCGCACCTCGTAGCCGTCGATGAAGCCCTGACGTTCCAGTTTGCGAATGCGCTCAAGCACAGCCGAAGGCGCCATTTCCACCTGACGCGCCACCTCGACATTGGGAATGCGGGCCTTCTCCTGGAGTATCTTCAGTATTTTCAGGCTGGTCTCATCAAGCATTCACACGTCCTTTGGTCAAGACAAATAACGAATCTCACCAGACAACCGGGTACAAAACCGTACCGCGAGCCCTAGCGCCGATCAAGAATAAAATTCATAATATATCAAAAAAATGCTGTAAAATTCAAAATAATGATCTTTTTACAGCAAAATATTCGATAAAAACCGGATAACAACGAATACATCCAACAGTGTGCAGAAAAATCCAGGCACGGTCGCTTCTCCTTCGACAGCACCTTGAATTGCTGGTATCAACAAGAAACTTCTCCTTCCCCGGCCTTGCCCCAAGAATTGGATCAACCGATGCCGCTCTTCTCTGTCCTCTATACCCTGCTCTCCACAGCGCTGTTCCTGTGCCTGCTGCCACTCCTGCCCCTGATTGCCTGCCGGGAGAAATACCGGCGCAGACTTTTCCAGCGGTTGGGCTTCGGCCTGGCCGCCAGGCTGCGCACCCTTTCCCCGCCGCCGGCCGGTGTGCCGACGATCTGGATCCATGCCCTGTCCGTGGGCGAGGTGACCTCGGCCCTGCCGCTGGTGCGCGGCGTGCGCGAGCATTTTCCCCAGGCGCGGATCATCTTCTCGGCCACCACCCGGGCCGGCAATCAGGTGGCGGACAAAGTGCTGTCGCCCTTGGTCGACGCCCTTATCGCTGCGCCACTCGATCTGGGACCGGTGGCATCCTTTTTCATCCGCTCGCTCCGTCCCGACCTTTTCATCCTGGTGGAAACCGATTTCTGGCCCCACTGGCTCCATTGTCTGGCCCGGCGGAATATTCCGACCCTGCTGGTCAACGGCCGGATCTCGGCACCATCCTTTGCCCGCTACCGGCGGTTTGCCTGGCTCTTTCGTCCCATGTTCCAAACCTTTACCCTGCTATCCATGCAGACCAAGGCGGATACCGACAAAATGGTGTCCCTTGGCCTCGACCCACAGCAGGTCACCACCCTGGGCAATCTGAAATTCGACACCAGCCAACTGACGGAGCATCAAGAAAGCCGGGGTGACACCGTTTGGCTCAAACAGCGTTACGGTTTTTCGACCGCGGCCCCCCTGTGGATCTGCGGCTCGACCCATCCCGGTGAAGAACAGCCGATCTTCCAGGTGTACCGGCGGCTGCTTGCCGACCTGCCGCAATTGCAATTGCTGCTCGCCCCCCGCAACATCGAGCGGGCCAAGGAAATTGTCGCCCTAGGCAGGGAGCAGGGACTTGCCTGCCGCCGCTGGACCAGCGGCAAGGACGCTCAGGGGCCGCTACTGATCCTCGATACCATCGGTGAACTGGCGGGGTGCTACCCCATGGCCGAGGTGGTATTCATCGGTGGCAGCCTGGCGCCCTTCGGTGGTCACAACCCCATCGAGCCGGCAGCTGCCGGAGTGCCGGTGCTGTTCGGTCCGCACATGGAGGATTTTGCCGAGATTGCCGCGGAATTGCATCAACGCGGCGGAGCGCGGCAGGTCGATTCCACGGATGCACTCTATGTCGAACTGCGCCATCTCTTCGCTGACCAAGCCGCACGTCGCCAGATGGCCGAGGCTGCCGGGCTGTGCGTTCGCCTCAACCGAGGCGTTGTTGGCAGGCACCTGGAGGTGATCAGTCGTCTGGTTGCAAGAGGAAAGCATCACAACAGACACGAATGAGCAGAGGTGCGAACCCTTGCGCGACAATCTGCTTCTGTGCGTTACTCTCTGCTTTATCGCCGGGGCAAGCACGGCCTTTCATGCCCATGGGATGCTGCGGCACCAGCCGCTTATCTGTGAAGCGCTCCCGCTGTTGCTGGTCCTGGCAATTATCGCCTGGCGCCTGCCACGCCGTCACGCGCCCCTGACCACGCTTCCCTTTTTTTTCCTTGCCGGTTTGCTGCACACCCACCTCGCCCTGCAACCCAACAGCGATTCCCACCATATTTCCAACAGGATTACGGCACGTACCCAGGTCACCTTGGTTGGCCGCATCGTGGCCATGCCTGAATTCGACGGCGACAAAACCCGCTTTGAATTGGCGATCGAATCACTGCTGATCCACGATCGGACGGCACGCTCTCCGTTTCAGCCCAGTCGTGGCTCCATTCTCCTGTCCGTTCCTGGACGGCTTGCGCCGGAGTTTACTCCGGGGACCATGACCATGGTCGTGGCCACGGTCGATCGCATCCGCAACTATCAGACTCCAGGCGCCTTTGATTACCGGCTACAGATGGCGGCCAAATCTCTGCGCTGTTCAGGATGGATTTCTTCCACGTCGGCAGTCCTGCTAGTGGGCGATTCCAACAACTCGTTCTGGCGCACGCTCCGCTTTGTTCCCGAACAGGTGCGGCAACGGATCGCCCAGGCACTGGACCATCAATTCGAAGCCGATCTCGCCGGGCTCTACCAGGCGTTGCTGATCGGCTCGCTGTCCAACGTTTCGCCGCAGCTGCTCGAAGCGTTCAAAGAAAACGGCACGTTCCACATATTGTCCATCTCCGGACTACATTTCAGCCTGTTGGGCCTGTTTTCCACGGCCCTCTTCACCTTCCTGCTCAAACGTAGCCAATGGCTGCTGCTCCACACCCATGTTCCGACTTTGGCCCTGGCTCTGACCGCCCCCCTTCTCTTTTTCTATACCTTCATTGCCGGTCTGAACATCCCGGCGATCCGAGCACTGGCCATGGCACTCCTGGTACTGTTTGCCGTAATCCTGCGGCGGCAGCGTTCTCTCCTCCCCCTCATTGCCGCGGCCGCGCTTGTTGTCCTGGCCATCAGCCCACTCGCCCTCTTCACCGCCTCGTTTCAGCTTTCCTTTGCCGCGGTGCTGTCGATCAATCTCATCTACCCCCGGCTTCCCATTCTCATCAGCGATGCCGATACCGAGCACGCCTGGTACAAACAGCTCCAGACCGGGCTCAAAACCGTGCAGTCGCTGCTGTACGTTTCCCTGGCCGCCACAGCGGGTACCGTGCCCATCCTGCTGTATCACTTCAATCGTTTTTCCCTGATCGGCCCGCTGATGAATCTGTTGATCGAGCCCCTGCTCTGTCTCTGGGCCTTGCCCTTTGGCCTGGTGGCCATCCCGTTCATCTGGCTTGCTCCGGATCTGTCCCACGTTCTCTTTTATCTCGGCAGCTTGGGTATTGAACTGGCGGTGGGGATGACGAACTGGGCCGATGGTTTTTCCTTTGCCTCGGTCTGGACCATAACGCCCAATATTTGGGAAATAGTCCTGTATGTTTCCTTGCTGTGGCTCCTGCTGCAGCGGCGACTCACCATGCGACGGACGCTGCTGACCGCCTCTCTTACCGTCTTGCTGCTTGGTCTTTTTACTCGTGGTCTTTGGCGTCCACCCACCAGGGATGAGCTGGCCGTGTATTTCCTCGATATCGGCCAGGGAACCGCCACCCTCTTGCAACTCCCCGGAGGAAAAAATATCCTGGTCGACGGCGGCGGGTACCGAACCGAACGTTTCGATCCGGGACAAAGCATTATCGCCCCTTTTCTTTGGCGCCAGCGAATCTGGCGGCTTGACGACCTGATCGTCACCCATCCCCATGGAGACCATTACAACGGTTTGCCCTTTGTCGTTGGCCGTTTCAAACCGCGACGCCTGATCGTCAACGATGATCCCGGCAAAGAGCCAGCCTATGACAGATTCCTCTCGAAAGTCCGCCAGGCAGGCATTCCCATCCAGACCGCTGTGGCGGGCGGGTTCCTCCAGCAGGACAATATGCTCCGGGTACACTGCCTGGGCATGCCCGGACTGCTTGACAACGCCTCTTGGTCAACCAATGACCGCAGCCTTGTGCTGCACGTACAATACGGCAAGCACGGCTTCCTTCTTCCTGCAGATATCGGTATTCCCAGTGAAAACAGATTGCTGCAATCACCTGTACCCCTGCGGGCCGAGGTTCTCCTGGCCCCGCACCACGGCAGTCGCACCTCGGGAGGGCCGGATTTCATTGCCGCCGTCGATCCAGCCCTGATCGTCGTTTCCACCGGACAACGTCAAGGAATATCCTTGCCGCTCTCAGCGCACCTTGAACGCTGGCGCCAAAAAAATATCTTGGCGCTGATCACCGCTCAAGATGGAACCATCACCTGCCGTACCGACGGCAACACCCTGCGCGTCAGCAGTTTCAATGGAAAATGTTTTGATTTTGATGCGGTAACGGGAAAATTCGTGGAAAAAAAGAGAGGCTTGAAAGAGAAGATATTATGCGGTATATTAAATAATTAATCAAAAATGACCTGAATTGGGAGGGGTCCTTGATGATCGCATTCGGCAAAAAATGTCCCGCCTGCAATGGACACCGGCTGACGGCCCGACCAAGGCTTTCCTGGCTGGCCTCCCTGCCAACCGCCCAGGCGTACGGGTGCGATGAGTGTCACCAGCAGATTGTGGTTCTTTTTTCACTTTCCGTCGGCATCGAGCACCGTCATTTTGTCAGAAAGCAACTCCCCCCTTTTTTTCTCGTGCGCATTCCTGGCCGCACCGACCAGTATGCCCGGATCAAAAACATCAGTGAGGGCGGACTTTGCTTTGATCAGCATTACAACGCCGCCCCTCTACCCAGCCGGCTGTTAAAACTGGATCTGTACAACTGCAACGATGGCTCCTCGCTGGAACAGCTTCCCGCCGAAATCGTTACGACCACGGAGCAACTGTTGGAAATCAATGGACTGAAGACAACCGTGCTCAACAACTGCGCCCGATTCATCAACCTCAATCAGGCGCAGCGAAAAGTCCTGCTCAGCTGTCTTGCTCAGTACGGCACCGCTTGTTAAACGGCAATCTTCTTTCGATCAAATTTCAGTAAAGTCAGAAGGTTGATGGCGTAGATATTTCACAAACCGGCCTTTTTCATAACAGTTGATATACGCATCCTCGGCACTGATCTTCTTTTTTTCCAGCAATTCAAAAATAGCGTCATCCAAAGTTTGCATGCCAAATTTCTTGCCGGTTTGCATGATGGATGGAATCTGATAGGTTTTCCCTTCACGAATCAGGTTGCGAACCGCTGGTGTGCAAATCAGAATTTCCAAGGCGGCGACCCGCCCCTTGATGTCAACCCGCTTGAACAGCGTCTGCGACACCACCGCGCGCAAGGCGTCCGCCAAGGTGGAACGCACCTGCCCCTGCTGATTAGCGGGGAAAATCTCGACCACACGATCCACGGTTTTCATGGCATTCATGGTGTGAAGGGTGCCGAACACCAGATGACCGGTCATTGAGGCCTCCATGGCCAGGGCGATGGTTTCCAGATCGCGCATCTCGCCGACCAGGATGATATCGGGATCTTCACGCAGGGCACCACGGAGGGCCGCCGAAAAACTGCGAGTATGGGTGCCCACCTCGCGGTGATTGACGATGCAGTTCTGGCTTTTATGCACAAATTCGATGGGATCCTCAACGGTGAGAATATGATCCTTGCGGGTTTTGTTGCATTCATCGAGAATGGCAGCCAAGGTGGTCGATTTTCCCGAACCAGTGGGACCGGTCACCAGCACCAAGCCTTTTGGCAGGGAAGCCAAACGAGAAACCACCTTGGGCAGACCAAGCTGTTCACAGGTGAGAATGTCGCTGGGAATTTCACGGAATACCGCACCGATCCCATACTTTTGCTGAAAAAAGTTACAGCGGTAACGGGCCAGGCCAGGGATCTCGTAGCCAAAATCCATATCCCCGGTTTCTTCAAAGATCTTGATCTTGTCCTCGGGACAAATCTCATAGAGCATCGCTTTGAGGCTTTCGTTATCCAGCACTTTGAACTTGACCCGCTCCATATCACCGCGGATGCGGAGCACCGGCTGCTGCCCCGCCATCATGTGCAGGTCCGAGGCGCCTTCGTCATTCATCAACTTAAAAAATGCATCTATCTGGGCCATGGTGTACAGCTCCTTATCCGCTTTATTGCTGAATTGACAAAACAGCTTTTCTCAATGACACAAACTCGTTCCAATTCACCGAATTGATACCCTGTTCTCAAAGAAAGTATCAAGCAATACTCCAAGTCTTGATAGTTACAGCCATATGCGAGGACAAACGAACCCGTTCCTCGATCATTTTTTTCTTCGGCCCCGCTGACTTGCTGCTTTCTTTGCCCTGTCGCCGCATGAAGATATATCGGATTCCTGGACGCAACCCCTGGACAGCTCATCCAAGGAACGCCTGATTCGCTTCGCATGAAGCTGAGTGCACTGTTTGAGAGCCAGAGCCTGCATGTAGTAACGCTTCGCCAATTTATCACGTCCCAAGGCTTTATGCACTTGCCCCATCTGCGCCGTTCCCTCGACATGGGTGCGTTGCAGATGCAGACACTGCTTACCGGCTTCCAGCGCCTCGGCACGTTTGCCAATGCACAGAAGGGCGCGGCTCAAGCGATACCAATGATCAGGATTGAAGTTATCCAACGAGAGCGCCTTGTTGCACAAAGATAGGCCCACGTCGCTGCCCTCTCCTTGTTCAACATAGAGCAACCCCAGGGTACTCATGGAAATGCTGTCGTGGGGAAAAAGCCTCAAAGCCCGCTGGCAGGCTTTGATAGCCTCCTCCGGCTGCTGGTTTTCCATATAACTTTGGCCGAGCAGACGAAAAAGAAGAAATTCCGACTCGCTGCCGGGACGGGTTCGCCAATGTTCAAAAATGGCAATAGCCTTCTCAGGATACCCGAATTCAGTATATAATCGTCCGAGCGGCAGAAAAAGTTCCTGACCGCATGCGTCGTCCTGGCCATGTTTTCGATAGGCGCGCTCAAAGCACCTCACGGCATCTTCCTTTTTACCCAAGGTTTGACACACACGGCCAAGATTCACCAGGGCCATGTAATTTTCCGCGTCCTGCCGCAGCACATCCTGAAAGCATGCGGCGGCCCGTCGTTCCTGCCCGTGCTCCACCAATGCCACGCCCAAGCTGTTCATCAAATTGATGTCACCGGGTTGCTGGCGCAAACCGCGATGATATTCACGAAGAGCCGATTGATAATCTCCTTCATCAAAAAAATAATCACCACTGATGTTGAGGCTGAGATGATCAAAATAAACCACGCTCCCCGGCCCCAGAAAGGACCCGTGATAAAGCGCTTTGAGGCAGTTGCCGGGAATGTCGCTTTTGATGAAATCAAGACAGGGCCAGGATGCGATCCCCAAAGAGACCGCTTCTCTGCCATATCGTTCGTGGCAGGTTGTGAGCACGGCATCGATGCACCGCGTTACCGTTTCTTGACTGCCGTCGGGAATCAAAATGGAAGCCAGAGTGTCGCTCCCGGCGAGATATTCACCATCACTGCCAACGGCCTGGGCAATGTGTGCATCAAAGGCATTGGTCGTTTCAGCCATTGGGCGCCAGGAAAGGAGGGCAAGCGTGAAACGGGGTAGGCCTCGCCATCGTTTGCGTATCGCATTCAAAAGCTGAGGGTCTGTCAGTTGGAAAGGCTGCGGGTGCTGTTCATCGACAGTATCGATATCACAAATACCAAATGGGCCGCGTTTTTCAGCAATGGCCAAAGCTCGCCAGCATCTGTCTAGGACATCGATTGTTCGTCGTGCATCCGGAACGGACGTTCGCGCAAATCCGATCTGCACCTTGCTCATACCTTCCCTGCGCAGCTGGCGTTGCAAATAATGAGCGGTTTGCAGTGCTCGTTTTCTGGTGTTTTTCGAGAAATGCAAGCCGAAGACGCCATACCCAAAGGAAAAACAGTGGCAACGAGTCAAGGCGAGAATCAAGTCTCCGGTTTCTCGGAGTTTTTGCAAATTACCGGCTGCTGTTCGCCGGTAAAAGATTGTGTTTAGTAGCAAAAAAAAACCCGGATGCGGGCCCGGCCACTGCAGAAACACTGCTGCCGCGCGTCGATTATACAATTCGGTTTCAGGATCAACGAACTCTAAGCGAACCTGTTCAAGGCGCTCAAGAAAGCCCTCTCGAACTTCTCGCAACCATGAGGCTGACATTTTGCGTAGAAAGCCAGGATCAATCTCACTGATGACCGCTGCGCCCTGTTCTCCGCATGCAAGACTGAAAGGAATGACGAGTTGGTCATCCATCAAATAGGGTTTGATGGACGAGTCCTGCTCTTCCTTGGTCATGGACCTTGTACCAGCGAGGTATTCGTGTAATGGTTGCAAGAGACCATCAGAGGTGAGGGCAAGAAAATTGACCTTGGCGGGAAGCGGTAAGAATCGGTTGACCTCTTCTGCAAAAGGTGTTTGCAGTACATGAAAGTCATCAAGGGTTAACATAGGAGGATCTAAAGTGAGGGTTGAGGATGATTGTACGCATCCGGTTGCATGGTCAATGCGCTATACAGACTGTGTATCAGCAGATCCTGCTCATTTTCACTGACAGTCCTCATGTCCAAGAGCAAGCGATCATCTTCCATTCTCCCTATCACGGGGACAGGCGCATGGCGAAGCTGTCGCTCCAACCGACTGGCCTTTATTTTCAAAGGCCGAACCGCTACAGCCCAACTCGCCAGATGCTGGCCAGGCATGGCCCCTCCTCCCACCTGGGAAAAGGTGTTTACAAGTTCAACGATGCAATGATCATCCATCGTCTCACGGCACTGCTGGCAAACTTGCTGGGCACGATCGTGAATGGCTGACTCAGGAGCAGCAATCATTGCCAGCGTGGGAATCGCTTTCAGCGCCTGGGATTCATCCAAATACAATCGTAAAACAGATTCCAAGGCGGCTAAAGTCAACTTATCGATGCGAAGGGCGCGATTTAAAGGATTGCGCTTGAGTTGATCAATATGGACCTTTTTACCGACAAGAATACCTGCCTGTGGGCCTCCAAGGAGTTTATCACCACTGAATGTGACAACATCGATGCCAGCGGCAACTGTTTCTTGCACTGTCGGTTCTTTGGCCAATCCATATTTGCTCAAGTCGACAAAACAGCCGGAGCCGAGAT